>NZ_JARVSN010000011.1:0-222681 GCF_030209165.1 Pseudomonas sp. fls2-241-R2A-110
TCCCTACGCTCCGCGTGGGAATGCAGCCAGGGACGCTCCGCGTTCCGAAGGGGCGTGTAGATCAAGATCAAGAGCAGCAGGCGAGCTACCGCTCGGCCTGTTGAGTGGTGAAGAGCGGGCGCTACGCCTCGGGTTTTATTGTGTGAGCTGGCCTGCCCGCGATGGCGGCCTGACAGCCGACCAATCTCCTGCTGGTGTACAAAATTCATTGTGGGAGCTGGCCTGCCAGCGATGCCGGCCCGCCAGCCGACCAACCTCTCGCAGGTGTACAAAATTCATTGTAGGAGCGGGCTTGCTGGCGCCCCAATTTTTGCGGATATCCCCGATTTCTCCGACACCCTGTAAACTGCGCCTTTTTACCCGACGCACAGGGAGCTCAAATGTCCGGTTCGATCCTTTATATCCACGGTTTCAACAGCGCGCCGGCCTCTAAAAAGGCCACTCAGTTGATGCAGGTGATGGATCGTCTGGGTCTGAGTGATCAGTTGCGTGTCCCGGCCTTGCATCACCATCCCCGTGAGGCCATCGGTCAGCTGGACAGGGCGATTGAGGAGCTGGGGCGGCCACTGCTGGTCGGCAGCTCACTCGGCGGCTACTATGCGACTCACTTGGCTGAACGCCATGGCTTGAAGGCTCTGTTGATCAACCCTGCTGTCAGTCCGCACCGGATGTTCGACGGGTTCCTGGGGACGCAGAAAAACCTGTATACCGATGAAGCCTGGGAATTGACCCACGACCATGTAACGGCCCTGGCTGAGCTGGAAGTGCCGGCGCCCCAGGACCCGCAGCGGTTTCAGGTGTGGTTGCAGACCGGCGACGAAACGCTGGACTATCGCCTTGCCCAGCAGTATTACCGAGCCTGTGCCTTGCGTATTCAGGCCGGTGGCGATCACAGTTTTCAGGGTTTTGCCGCGCAGTTACCGGCGATGCTCAGTTTTGCCGGCATCGGCGCAGATTTGTATCAGGCGATTGATTTCACAGCACTGTGAGCCTTCACCTCTTTTTCCTTGAACATTTTTACAGAAGACGGACGACGAGACCCCATGGCCACTCCCAGCGCTAGCTCCTATAACGCAGACGCCATCGAAGTCCTCTCGGGCCTCGACCCGGTGCGTAAACGCCCCGGCATGTACACCGACACCAGTCGGCCGAACCACCTCGCCCAGGAAGTCATCGACAACAGCGTCGACGAAGCCTTGGCCGGGCATGCGACGTCGGTGCAGGTCATCCTGCATGCCGATCACTCTCTGGAAGTCAGTGATGACGGCCGTGGCATGCCGGTGGACATTCACCCGGAAGAGGGTGTGTCAGGCGTCGAGCTAATCCTCACCAAGCTTCATGCGGGCGGCAAGTTTTCCAACAAGAACTACCAGTTCTCCGGCGGTCTGCACGGGGTGGGTATTTCGGTGGTCAACGCTTTGTCGACCGAAGTCCGGGTGCGCGTAAAGCGTGACGGCAACGAATACCAGATGACCTTCGCCGACGGCTACAAGAAAACCGAGCTGGAAGTGATCGGCACCGTTGGCAAGCGCAACACCGGCACCAGCGTGTTCTTCGCGCCGGACCCGAAATACTTCGATTCGCCGAAATTCTCCATCAGCCGCCTCAAGCACGTGCTCAAGGCCAAGGCCGTTCTGTGCCCGGGGTTGCTGGTCAGTTTTGAAGACAAGGCCACCGGTGAGAAGGTCGAATGGCATTACGAAGACGGCCTGCGTTCTTACCTCGTCGATGCCGTCAGCGAATTCGAACGCCTTCCGGACGAGCCGTTCTGCGGCAGCCTGGCCGGTAATAAAGAAGCGGTCGATTGGGCGTTGTTGTGGTTGCCGGAAGGTGGCGACAGCGTTCAGGAAAGTTACGTCAACCTGATCCCGACAGCGCAGGGCGGTACCCACGTCAACGGTTTGCGTCAGGGCTTGCTCGATGCCATGCGCGAGTTCTGCGAATTTCGCAGCCTGCTGCCGCGCGGTGTGAAGCTGGCGCCGGAAGATGTCTGGGAGCGCATTGCCTTCGTCCTGTCGATGAAGATGCAAGAGCCGCAATTCTCCGGGCAGACCAAAGAGCGTCTGTCGTCCCGTGAAGCGGCGGCCTTCGTCTCCGGTGTGGTCAAGGACGCCTTTAGCCTGTGGCTCAACGCCAATCCGGAAACCGGCATGCTGCTGGCGGAACTGGCCATCAACAACGCTGGCCGTCGTCTGAAGGCCAGCAAAAAGGTAGAGCGTAAGCGCATCACGGCAGGTCCGGCACTGCCGGGCAAACTCGCCGACTGCGCCGGGCAGGACCCGATGCGCTCCGAGCTGTTCCTGGTGGAAGGTGATTCCGCCGGTGGTTCGGCCAAGCAGGCGCGTGACAAAGAGTTTCAAGCGATCCTGCCGTTGCGCGGCAAGATCCTCAACACCTGGGAAGTCGACGGCAGCGAAGTGCTGGCCAGCCAGGAAGTGCACAACATCGCCGTGGCCATCGGTGTCGATCCGGGTGCTGCGGACATGAGCCAGCTGCGCTACGGCAAGATCTGCATCCTCGCCGACGCCGACTCCGACGGCTTGCACATCGCCACGTTGCTTTGCGCCTTGTTCGTCCAGCATTTCCGCCCGCTGGTGGATGCCGGTCACGTCTATGTCGCGATGCCGCCGCTGTACCGCATCGACCTGGGCAAAGAGATTTACTACGCCCTGGACGAAGCCGAGCGCGATGGCATTCTCGATCGCCTGGTGGCCGAGAAGAAACGCGGCAAGCCGCAGGTCACCCGATTCAAAGGCCTGGGTGAAATGAACCCGCCGCAGCTGCGCGAAACCACCATGGACCCGAACACGCGGCGTCTGGTGCAGTTGACGCTGGACGATTTTGCCGCGACCTCGGAAATGATGGACATGCTGCTGGCGAAGAAGCGCGCCGGGGATCGCAAATCCTGGTTGGAATCCAAAGGTAATCTGGCCGAGGTTCTTGGTTGATGCGGGTTGGCTTTGCCCTGGCGTGTGGGTTGCTGCTGACCTCGTTGACGGTGTCTGCCGAACCGGCGCCGGAGCTGCGTCTGTTATCTGAACATGCCGTTGATGGCATGCGCGGCGGCAATCTGTCGGGACTGGCCCGGTGTGGTAAGGACCTGTGGACGGTTTCTGATCGCGACGATGATCAGATCTACCGTCTCGACACGACGGCCAACACCTGGCAAGCCGAAACCGTGCATATCGACGTACCTCCGGTGCCAGACACCGGTTTACCCTGGGGTTTGCGAGCGCGGACCTGGGCGGCTTCTTTCGTGCGGGGCGGCGACCTGGATTTCGAAGGCATCACCTGCGACAGCGCCGGCAATCGTTACATCGTTAGCGAAGGCCATGCGGCCGTCCTGCAAGTACCGCCAACGGGGCCGGCAAATTGGCTGAAAATTTCGCCCATGATGGTGCGCGAAGCTCGGGCCAGCGGCATGTTGCTGCAATTCAATGCAATATTCGAAGGCCTGGCGATCAATCCGGCAGGCGACCAACTGTGGCTCGCCGCAGAGCGCCAGAGCCGGGGTTTGCTGCTGATCAAGCGCAAACAGACTGTCTGGGATTGCGACGGTCGTTGTGTGCTTTTGAGCGAAGCAGGCATGGAAATGCAACCGCCGCAATTTCCCAAGGCCAGACCGGTCAACCGGGATTTTTCCGACCTGTCATTGTTCGAGGGCAAGCTGTTTACCCTTGAGCGCAACGCTTATCAGATCTGTCGTCGCGATCCGCAGACTGCCAAGGTCGAGCGCTGCTGGTCGTATGCCGCCGAATTGTTGCAGGAAAACCGACGCTATTCGCAGAACTACGGTTTGGAAGAGGCGTTGATCATCGACGCCGACGGTGCCTGGATTGGCGTCGACAACAACTTTGGCCCCCGCGCCGATGGCGAGGTCCGCCCGGTTGTCTGGCGCTTCGCGGCGCCTGAAGGTGGCTGGAGCGCCCAGCCTTGAGCCAACAGACGCCAGGAAAACGTGCCGGTCGCGTTTTTATGGTGTTGGCCTGGTGCGCCGCATTGTTTTTGGCGACGCGGTTTTTCGGGCAGTGGGAGGCGCGTCAGCAGAACCCCAATGTCGTCGTCACCTCGCAGCAGGGCGAAGGTTTTATCGAGGTCAAGCTGGCCAGTAACACACAAGGGCATTTCGTCGCCAGCGGCCAGATCAACGGCCAGGCGGTGAATTTCATGCTCGATACCGGGGCGACCGACGTGGCGATCCCGGCAGAAATGGCCGAAAGGCTGAAGCTGGAACAAGGCTTCGGGGTCACCCTGAGTACGGCCAACGGTCGCACAGAGGGCTATCGAACCCGCGTCGACCGGCTGCAACTGGGCGATATTGTGTTGCGTGATGTGCGCGCCATCGTCGTGCCAGGCCTGGATGGCAATCAAGTGCTGCTCGGAATGAGCGCGCTGAACAAACTTGAATTTACCCAGCGCGGTGGCACCATGCTGCTGCGCCAGACAACGAACCAATGAGGCCCGCATGAGCGACTCCCTTGATCTCAGCCTGGACGGTGTAGAACGCCGGTCGCTGGCTGACTTCACCGAAAATGCCTACCTCAACTATTCCATGTACGTGATCATGGACCGTGCCCTGCCGCATATCGGCGACGGCCTGAAACCGGTACAGCGACGCATCATCTACGCGATGAGCGAGTTGGGGCTGGACGCCGATTCCAAGCACAAGAAATCGGCGCGTACCGTCGGTGACGTGCTCGGTAAATTCCACCCGCACGGCGACTCGGCCTGCTACGAAGCCATGGTCCTGATGGCCCAGCCGTTCAGCTATCGCTACACGCTGGTCGACGGCCAAGGCAACTGGGGTGCGCCGGATGATCCCAAGTCCTTCGCCGCCATGCGTTACACCGAAGCACGGCTGTCGCGCTATTCCGAAGTGCTGCTCAGCGAACTGGGCCAGGGCACCGCGGATTGGGGCCCGAACTTCGACGGCACACTCGACGAACCGCTGGTGTTGCCAGCACGTTTGCCGAACATCCTGCTCAACGGCACCACCGGCATTGCCGTGGGCATGGCCACCGACGTGCCGCCGCATAACCTGCGCGAAGTTGCGACGGCGTGCGTGCGTTTGCTTGATGAGCCCAAAGCCACCGTCGAACAGCTCTGCGAGCACATCCAGGGGCCGGATTACCCGACCGAAGCGGAAATCATCACGCCCCGCGCCGATCTGCTGAAAATGTACGAAACCGGCAAGGGCTCGGTGCGCATGCGTGCCGTGTACCACATCGAAGATGGCGACATCATCGTTACCGCGCTGCCGCATCAAGTCTCCGGCGCCAAGGTGCTGGAACAGATCGCGGCCATGATGCAGGCCAAACCGTCCAAGGCGCCGCAGATCGCCGACCTGCGAGACGAGTCGGACCACGAGAACCCGTGCAGGATCGTGATCATTCCCGGCGCGCGCAAAAACTTCGATCACGACGCACTGATGACGCACCTGTTCGCCAGCACCGAGCTGGAGTCGAGCTACCGAGTCAACATCAACATCATCGGCCTGGACGGCAAGCCGCAGCTGAAAAACCTGCGTGCGCTGCTGGTCGAGTGGTTGGAGTTCCGGGTCCAGACCGTGCGTCGACGCCTGCAATTCCGCCTGGACAAGGTCGAGCGTCGCCTGCACCTGTTGGACGGTTTGTTGATCGCCTACCTCAACCTGGATGAAGTGATCCACATCATCCGTACCGAGGAACACCCCAAAGCCGCTTTGATCGAGCGTTTCGCCCTGAGCGAGATCCAGGCCGACTACATTCTGGATACCCGTTTGCGTCAATTGGCGCGACTGGAAGAAATGAAGCTGCGTGCCGAGCAAGATGAACTGCTCAAAGAGCAGGCCAAGCTGCAAGCCCTGCTGAGCAGTGAAGCCAAGCTGAAAAAACTGGTACGCACCGAACTGATCAAGGACGCCGAAACCTACGGCGACGACCGTCGGTCGCCGATCGTCGAGCGCGCCGAGGCCAAGGCCCTGACCGAGCACGATCTGCTGCCGAACGAGAAAGTGACCGTCGTGCTGTCGGAAAAAGGCTGGGTGCGTTCGGCCAAGGGCCACGAAATCGACGCCACCGGGCTTTCCTATAAGGCTGGCGATGGCTTCAAGGCCTTGGCACCAGGCCGCTCGAACCAGTTTGCGGTGTTTATCGACTCCACCGGTCGCAGCTATTCGGTGGCCGCACACACGTTGCCATCGGCCCGGGGCCAGGGCGAACCCCTGACCGGCCGTCTGACACCTCCGCCAGGGGCAAGCTTCGAATGCGTGCTGATGCCGGAAGACGATTCGCTGTACGTGATCGCTTCCGACGCCGGTTACGGTTTCGTGGTCAAAGGTGAAGACCTGCAAGCCAAGAACAAGGCCGGCAAGGCGCTGTTGAGCCTGCCCAACAATTCGAAGGTCATTCTTCCGCGTCCGGTAACGGACCGCGAGAATAATTGGCTGGCCTCGGTGACCACCGAAGGTCGCCTGCTGATCTTCAAGATCAGCGATCTGCCACAATTAGGTAAGGGCAAAGGCAACAAGATCATCGGAATCAACGGTGAGCGTGTGGCCAGTCGCGAAGAATATGTCACGGACATCGCCGTACTGCCGGAGGGCGCCACGCTGGTATTGCAGGCCGGAAAACGTACCTTGTCACTAAAAGCTGACGATCTCGAACACTACAAAGGTGAACGTGGGCGTCGTGGCAACAAACTGCCACGTGGCTTCCAGAGGGTAGATGCGCTGCTCGTCGAAAACCTCAATTAAGCGTCCTAGAGCGCTCGATCTACGATTTAACGCGTAGATCGACGCTTTGCCGCTGGAGTCGGAACGCATATTCACGGATGATATGGCCTTTCAAGCGCCGGCGTGGCCGAGCGTTCTTCATTTTTATTGAGTATTTTCACTGTGGTAAGCCTTGTGGCAACCACCTGGATGGGACGATGACTGCTCTGCGCCTTCCTTTTATTTTGATGCTCGCTGGCGTTCTTGGCCTGGCGGGTTGCAGCGTTCACCAACCGGTGTCGCTGTATCAGCTGGACAGCGGTAGTCCGGCTCCGCCTGCGCAAAGCGCGGGCATGGGGGTATTGTTGGGTCCGGTAACGGTTGCAGATTACCTGCAACGTGAAACCTTGCTCCAGCGGCAGCCCGATGGCAGCCTCCAGGCGTCGACCGACGGTCGTTGGGCCGGGAGCTTGTCGTCAGACATCGATCAGTTGTTGTTGCGTCAGGTCGCCGCTCGCCTGGACAGCCAGCGTGTTGTCCTGGCGCCGGCAACCTTGGGTTTCACGCCGGATGTTCAGGTGCTACTGACGATTACCCGTCTGGATTCGGGCAAATCGCAGCCAGCGATCCTGGATGCGCAATGGCGTCTGATTGACCGTCGTGGTCAGGTTCGCGATAACCGCATCATTCATCTGCAAGAACAGCATGCTGGCAGTACGGCGGCTCAGGTTCAGGCGCAGGGTGTGTTGCTGCAACGTCTGGCCGAGCAATTGTCGGTGGCCCTCAAGCCGTTGGCGAACCAGCCACCTATTGCCGAAGCACCACGCAAGTCTGCTCCGAAACCTGCTGCGCCGGCAGCCGAGCAGGATAAACAGCCGAAGATCCCGATGGCCTCGCCAATCCGCACGGATATGGAAGTGTTCAGGTTCTGACGCTGGATTGATTCAACACAAAGCCTGCAGAGATGCGGGCTTTGTTGTTTCTGCAGGGTGCAGATCTTCGGTGCCTGTTCCGGCCTCATTGCGGGCAAGCCCGCTTCCACAGGTGATCTCGGCGCCCCACAAATCCTATGTGGGAGCGAGCCTGCTCGCGATGGGGCCGGGACAGGCAACAAAAAGCCCGCAGACGATCACTCATCTGCGGGCTTTTTCACTTCTGGGCTTTAAGGCTTACGCCCGACGCTCGTGCATCCGCGCCAGTTGCCGTTCCAGCATCGACGGATAAGGCTCCATCAACCGTTCCACGCAACAAGCGCCCTCAGGGCTGGCAATCGGACGAATCCGCGCGCGTTGACGAATCAGTGCGTCGTCACCGATCTTGCGCTCCACCAGCAGCAGGTTGCGGCTGTGTTGCGACAGGGCCAAGGCGTCCTGAGCGGTTTCGGTCAGCAGCAGGTCGATCTGGCTCAGACCGAACAACTCATCGCCCAGCGTCAGGCCCAGCTGCAATTGCAGGGTAATGCCGCTGTCCGCAACTTCGATCTGCAGCTGATGGCCAAGGGCTCGCAACAGCTCACCGCAGCAGATCGCGTTGGTCAGGTAGTCGTCACCGCTGTCTTCGGTGTGGAACAGCATCAGCGTGCTGCCGTCGTTCAGGGTGTGCAGCTCGCTCTGGTAGAGCGAGGCCGCCTGATCGAGGCAATCGCGATAGCGTTTCAGCAGTTCTTCCAGACGGGTACGTGGCAGACGACGCAGTTGATCTTGCGCGCCCAGCTGCACGGCCAGTACCGCGCTGTGCTGTGGCACGTTCGAGACGACCGGTTTTACCTTTGCTATCGGCGCGCTGGTTGCCGATTCGTCAATCAAGTCGGCAAACGCGTCATCGTCATCATCGTCTTCGACAGTGCTGACACTGCGCCGTGGCGCAGGCTTGAGCCCCGCCACGGGCTTGGATTCATCAAAGCTTGGGTCGCGCAGGTTGCGCACTTCGAAGGTCGGCTCGTTATCGTCCGTGTCTTCGTATTCGTTATCGTCGACCTCGGGCTGTGGCGCAGGCGCAGGCTCTGCCGGTTCCGGCGCGAAGTTGGCATGCAGCTGGCGGGCGAGGTCGCCAACTTCATCCTGGCGCTCGGTGGCGGGGGTGTATTCGTCGATATTGCGCAGCCACACGCGCAGTTGCAGCAGCGGTGTGGAGATATTGCGCCCCAGGCGCAAACTCAGCGCCAGGGACAGGGCCAGCAGGATCGCACTCAAAATTCCCATGCTTTGCAGGCTGATGGTCATCGGCTGCTGGAACTGATCCATGTCCAGGCTGATGCGCAGTTGCCCGGCGGTCACGTCCTGGAAGGTGATCTTGCTCTGGTACATGCCCTCGGCTTCGCCCAGCAGGCTGTGCTTGGGACGCTGACCGGCTTCGGCGAGGATGCGGTTATCCACGCTATAAATGGCGGCGTGGGCCACCAGTTTGTTTTTGGTCAGGTTGTTGAGCAGCACGTTGAGACTGAGGATGTCGTTGGACACCAACAGCTCCGTGGCGGAGGTGGCGGTCTGCGTGGTCAGGCTTTCGCCCAGCGCATCTGCCTGCTCGTGCATGGCCTGCTTGAACTGCAAACCCATCACGCAGGCATAGATGACCAGGGCCAGAGCGACCAGGATCACGTTATGGCTGGCGATGCGCAATGCAATCGGTACACGGCGATGGCGCAGTGCCCGGAAGATCAGCAGAAAGAAGTTATCGGTTTTTACTGGCGTGGGCCGGTTCACTTGAGCTCGGCTCTTTTGTCCGTGAAGTTGACGCGCAGTATAGCGACAGGCCCTAGACCGGCAAAGCGCTGACGGTGCCCGATGGTCACTGAAAGTGGGTAGAATGCGGTTTTTTTCCACCTGCGGGGGTGCGCCTTGCGCGAAATCGTCCTGATAAACATCACGGGAGTCGACCGTCCGGGTCTGACTGCGGCCATAACTGGCGTTCTGGCCCAGGGTGGTGTGAACATTCTCGACATCGGTCAGGCGGTGATCCACGACACCCTGTCGTTCGGCATCCTGGTTGAGATTCCTGGCACCGAGCAAGGCAAGTCAGTGCTCAAGGACATCCTGTTCAAGGGTTACGAGCTTGATCAACAAGTTCGTTTCACCCCGGTATCCGAAGAGGATTACCAGCAGTGGGTCGGCAATCAAGGCAAAAAACGCCACATCGTGACCCTGTTGACCCGCAAAGTGACCGCCGGTCAATTGCAGGCCGTGAGTTCGATCACCGCCAAATATGGCCTGAACATCGATCATATCGACCGCTTGTCGGGGCGCATGCCGCTGGATACCCCGGCCGACAAGGGCAAGGGCTGCATCGAGTTTTCCGTGCGTGGCGAGGCGGCTGATCCGCAGGCGCTGCGGGCTGAATTCCTCAGTGTCGCGCAGGAACTGAACGTCGACATCGCGTTCCAGGAAGATTCGCTGTTTCGCCGTAACCGCCGTCTGGCGGTGTTTGACATGGACTCGACGCTGATCGAGGCCGAAGTCATCGACGAACTGGCCAAGGCTGCCGGTGTGGGCGATCAGGTGTCTGAAATCACCGAACGTGCGATGGCTGGCGAGCTGGATTTTCGCGCCAGTTTCAAAGAGCGCCTGGCCTTGCTCAAAGGGCTGGACGTCAGTGTGCTGGACTCGATCGGCGCCTCCCTGCGCCTGACCGAAGGCGCCGAAACACTGTTCGCCGAGCTCAAGCGTCTGGGTTACAAGACCGCTATCCTGTCGGGTGGCTTCACCTACTTCGCCAAGCAATTGCAGGCCAAGCTGGGCATCGACTACGTGTTTGCCAATGAACTGGAAGTGGTCGACGGCAAGGTTACCGGCGTTGCTGTCGAGCCGATTGTCGACGCGCAGCGCAAGGCAGATCTGCTGCGCGAGCTGGCGCACAAGGAAGGTTTGCGGCTGGAGCAGACCATCGCGGTCGGTGACGGTGCAAACGATTTGCCGATGCTGGCGATTGCCGGTCTGGGTGTAGCGTTCCGCGCCAAGCCGCTGGTGAAGCAGTCGGCGAAACAGGCGATTTCCACCCTCGGGCTGGATGGGGTGTTGTACCTGTTGGGCTTCCGCGATCGTGACGGACAGCTCTAAGGACTTCGCTGTCTGAGTGGCCCATCGCGGGCAAGCCCGGCTACCCCATAGATCTCCTTTTTGTGACCTGCGGAGACCCTGTGGGAGCCGGGCTTGCCCGCGATGCTGGCACCTCAGTCTTTCAGACCGCACTCAAAGCGACTTCCACAACGAATCAAACTCCTCCTCAACGCCGCTTCCAGCGGCGTTGTCGTTTCTGCTCGCTTCCAGTGAACGATAAGCAAACTGATTGAAACTGTTGGTGCTCGCCACTCGCCGATCGAGTCCGGCCCGGCGCTCTTGGCCGTTGGTGTTGATCAACACTTTATTGCCTTCCTGGAACGGCAGGCGTGGAGCGAGCAGGGTGGCGGGCAGGTCGATGGCGCTGATCTCGGGCAGCAACAGGCCACGCAGATATTGGCTGTGATCGTCCTGCGAACGTACCAGTTGCAACCCGCACGGCTCGGCATAAGGCGCGACCTGTTCGATGCCCATCTGCGTGCCGCCACCACGCACCTGACGAATCCAGCGCACCACCGCAATGCTCCAGCCTTTATTGGCGGAGTCCTCGATCCCGACCATCTCGCCGGCCTGTAGCTCGGCGGGCACCGCGCCGGGCCACGCCAGGCAGTATCCGCCCGGGCTGTGGTTGATGATTGGCAGGGCATAGGTCGGAAAATGCCGATTGCTGTCGGCGGCTTCCTTGCCGTCGTCGTTCTGCAGGTGTGGGTATTCAATTTCTTCATAAGGCAGCAAGGCATCGGTGCTGGCGTTGGGCGCAGCATCGAAGGCATGGCTCCATTGGTCCTTTCCCTGGCCTGTCAGGGGCAATGCCGAGAATTTCGCGAGTCGGGTGCCGGGGTTTTTCAGAATGTCGCTGAATGAACGTTCGCCGCCCAGGTAAAAGTGCAGCGCGCTCATGCCCACGCATAGGGTCAGGGTGCCTTGGCCGACGGTACGTTGAAAGCTGCGCTCGGCCGCCTGCCCCCACGCGGCGTGCAGGTGTTGCAGCGTATCCAGGGTCAAGCCGGCGGGTATCGGCAGCGGTGTTGAGCCACTGTTATCGCCCTGCAGGTGAGCTTCGATGGCGGCGACCAGGGGCTGAGGGTCAACGCCCAGCAAACTGGCCTGCTGCTCGGCCCTGAATTTGGAGCGATAGCGTGGCGCGACGTCGAGGTCCGGTGCGACGGCGAACAGCCCGTCTAGGGGGTTGGAGGGCTGCAACTTGATCCATTGGCTCCAGGGCTCAAGTACCTCGGCGAGTCGGGCGATCTGGTTCTGGCGCAACTGATTGCAGCGTGCGGCGCCCAGCAGCAGGGCGACCACGTAAGTCTGTTCGATGCTCAGGGTTCGTGTCTGGCTGGCCAGTTCATCGCGCAGGCTCAAGTGCTGGAGCTTATGCGCGCAGGCGATCCGGTACAGCTGATGCAGCTCCAGCCATAGCCCTTCCGGCACTGGGCAGTAGAGTTGTGTCGCACGGATCAGGGGGCCATTGAGGCAATGGATCGCCCGCTGTAGCGCCTGTGCCAGCAATGGCGCCCGGTCTTTGCTGAAACGCGGTGTGATGCGCACGACGATCTGTTTGTAGCCGGTCGCCAAGTGATTTTGCAGCGCCTGGCAGAGGTTGGCGATCTTGCGCGAGCGCTCGTCGAGCACAATGGCTTGATGCAGAAAATGCCGTTCCAGGTGTTTGCAGACGAAATACACCTCGGGTCGCAGCAGTTCGAGCAGTTGCAGGCGATTGTCGCTGGGGGTGAGCAGTTGGTTGAGTTCGCTCAAGCCTTGATAGAGCAAGCGAGCGGTTTCGCCGATGTTGGCTTTGGGCAGGTCGGCGATCCAGCGCTTGAGGTCGCGCGGCGTGGGTTCACAGAACGACAGGCGCAGTTGCGTCGGGATCGGGACACGTAACAGCAGGTGGGGGCTGGTCTCATTCATGCCGTGGAAAAACTCCAACCGGGAAATGGGCAGTGAATGGCGTGACTGTAGCAGCTATGCGCCTCGACTGTTTGTCTGTCAGGCGCGTGCCGTTGGGGCTTTCGTGGTAAATCGAGCGAGGGTGCTACCGCGATGTCCGCCCCGTCGAACACATTCGATGGGGCGGATGAGGCAGGTCAGGCGTTTGGCAGGCCGAGCGCCTGGCCCATTTGAACCGGCGACAGAGCACCGAGGCCTTCAGCCCATTTCACCTGGTCCGGCCCGAACAGCACGACAGCGGTCGAACCCAGTTTGAAGCGACCCAGTTCGGCGCCTTTTTCCAGATGGATCGGTGCACGGGCAGCTTCGTCGTAACGAAAGGTTTTCAGTTCGCGCTTGGGCGGCGTCACCAGCCCGGCCCATACGGTTTCAATCGAAGCCACGATCATCGCGCCCACCAGCACCACGGCCATCGGCCCGCGCTCGGTGTCGAAAATGCACGCCACTCGCTCGTTGCGGGCGAACAGCTCGGGTACGTTTTCAGCGGTGGTCTGGTTGACCGAGAAAATCCGCCCCGGGATGTAGACCATCTCGCGCAGGGTGCCGGCCAGTGGCATGTGCACGCGGTGGTAGTCTTTCGGCGACAGGTAGATCGTCGCGAAATCACCGCCCATGAACGGCGCAGCATTCGCCGCATCGCCACCGAGCAATTCCAGGACGCTGAAGCTGTGGCCCTTGGCCTGGAACACGCGACCGTGTTCGATCGGGCCGAGCTGACTGACTGCGCCATCGGCCGGGCTGAGAATGGCGCCCGGGGTTTCGTCCAGCGGGCGAGCGCCGTCTTTCAGCGCGCGGGTGAAGAACGCATTGAAGTGCTCGTAGGCAGTCAGGTCCTCGACCAGCGCCTGGGACATGTCCACCTGATAGCGCTTGGCGAACCAGGCGGTAAAGGCGTTCTTGAACCAGCGCACGCGGCATTCGGCAATGCAGCCGGCCAGTCGCGACAGCAGGTGATGAGGCAGCAGGTATTGGCTGAGGATAAACAAACGCTTATTCATTAACTGTCCTTAAAAACCTTGAATTTCTACGGGCGTATCAGGGTGGTTGCCCCATTCGCCCCAAGAGCCGGCGTAGCCTTTGACCCGCGGATAACCGAGGGATTTGGCCACTAGATAGGTGAAGCCAGAGCGGTGGTGAGTCTGGCAGTGGGTAATCACTTCTTTGTCTTTGGTGATGCCGAGTTGTTCCAGGATCTGCGGCATGTCCTGGCGGATGCGCAGGTTGCGCGCCTGATCCATGCCGGCCGTCCATTCGAAATTCACCGCGCCGGGAATGTGCCCGGCCTTGGCGGCCAGCACCTTCTCGCCGGAGTATTCCAGCGGGCCGCGCGCGTCCCAGATGGCCAGGTCGGCGGCGCCGAGACGGCTTTGCAGGTATTCACGGGTGGCGGTGGGTTCGTCGTGCAAGGTCAACGCAACCGGGCCTCCAGCGGATGGCGGGATCTGGATCGACATCGGAAATCCTTCTGCCAACCAGGCCGTCAGGCCACCGTCGATGTAGTGGTATTTTTTATGGCCGATGACATCCAGCAGCCAGATGAAGCGCCCGGCCCAGCCGCCGCCTTCGTCGTCATACACGACATAGACGGCATCGGGGTTGTGTCCCAATTCGCCGAACAATGCTTCGAGGGCCGCTTGCGGCGGCATCAGCCCTGGCGCAGGCGCCTGGCCGAGTTGCGTACGTTTGGGGTCGACAAAGCGCGCTCCGGGAATATGCCCTGCGGCATAGCGGGCGCTGCTGGTCAGGTCCACCAGAATCAGTTCGCGGGACTCAAGGCGAGGGAGCAAGTCGCTCGGCTCGATGACCAGCGCCAAGCCAGAGAAGTCAGACATGTGAGGTCTCCAGAGCACAAAGGGAGAGGATTGTAACGCAGCCTTATTGGCCGCGGTGGCTAAAGCTGTGCAGGGCCTTTTCGATGCACTGCGCGGTTTTACCGAAGGCTTGCACGGTAATCTCCGAGAACGGCCCGCCACCCTGATCAGCGACAACGACCATGATCACTCGACCGTTGTTGACTAATGAGCGCAGCAGCAAATGTTCACCGCGAAACTGCGCGCGCAAACTGGCGGGTAATAAAGCTGAAAACTGCGCGTTGTTGGCCGGCGTCAGGCGCACTTGGGCCTGTTGCGAGAGCAAGCGTTGCAGCACGGTGCTCTGGCTGACTACAAAGTTCAGGCCTTGCACTTCCTTTGTCAGCCCGGCCGATTGATGCACGCGCAAATTGGCGTGCGTACGGTCTGCCATCAAAATCATGACCCGCCGCATGCCGCACGCGACCAGTGCGTCCCGTGCCGAGGTGGTCAAGTGCATGGCGTTGGTGAAACGGCTCGGCTCGACCAGCAGTTCGGCGCATTGCTTGCGCCAGTTCGCCAAGTCCTCGGCGGTGGGGGCCGCGGCCGGGAGCAAACCGGCGTGAATGCGGTTCATTCCTGTAGGCCAGATTAGCGAGACGGCCGGGTGCCAGAGGTCCGGCATGGCGTGGTGGTGCGCGCTGTTGGCAGCCTGTTGGTGCAATTGCTGCTGCACCTCGTTCATTGGCAATTGCAGATAAAGGCTGGTCAGGTACTGCCAGCGCTGACAATGCGGGCTGTCCCAGGCATGTTGCGCCGACAGCGCCAGACCATTGGCCAGCAACACCGTATTGGCGGGCTGATTGAGCCACCGGCGCAGGGTCGGATCGTCATCGAGGCGGTTTTGCTGGCGCAGCGGATGGTCGACGTCGCGGGCGATGCGCAGCACTTTGACCAGTTCGCGCTGCTCGTTCAGCAGCAGTCGATAGCCTTGCTGGACCCAGATCGGCAGGCGCCATATGTCCACCAGTGCCAGGCAGATATCCAGCAAGCGCACGCCGAACAATTGTTTTTCGACGATGCGAGCCGACTCGCCTTTATGAATGACCCGCAGTTCCCACTCTTCAAGCAGTTGTGGATGAGTCAGCGCCATCGGCCACAGCGGTGAAAGAAACAGCAGGCTGCCCCAGTGGATGTCCTGCCACAAACGCGCCAGACGACTGGCGAAAAAACCGTTGGCCTGTTGGGTTGCGTGCTGACTTATCAGTTGAAGCTGACGCAGCGCGACCGGTATTTGTGACACGGGTTCGGCGGGAAGTCGGGCGAGCAATTCTTCGGTGCGTTTCAAACCGAGGCGATTAAGGGCCACCTCGAGGTTTTCAGCAGGCTCGGTCATGCTGCCGTGGGTATGGCGGTTGGCTTCGCGAATCACACTCAAGGCCAGTGCCGGGCTGCCTTGCAACAACTCGGCGATGTCGCGAAGTGAACTGCGGTTATCGGCAATGGCCTTGCAGACACGGTCGTGACTGTCTTGCGGAACCGGCAGGCGCACGCCATCAAGCAGTTTGACCCAGCCTTCAAGCGTGGTTGGTTTCGCGGTCGGAATGTTCGTTTCGTTAGCCATGGTTGGACGTGATCATCGTCTGCATTACCTTTGCCCGAGGAGGGCTAAATTAGCTTTTCGCCTGAACTGGCTATAGTCTGGCGCAGTTTTGCCGATAAGTAGAAGAAGAGATTTTTTAACTTCCGAATATGACCTTGAACCCGACTCAGTAAGTGCTCTCCTACCTATGGCTAAAATTATCGGCATCATCGTCGTATTCGCGAGCGTGCTTGGCGGATACGTGCTTTCACACGGCAAGATTGCCGCCCTTATTCAGCCTTTCGAGGTGATGATTATCGGTGGCGCGGCCCTTGGCGCGTTCCTCCAGGCCAACCCTGGTTACATGACCATGCACGTGCTCAAGAAATCCTTGGGCATGTTCAGTTCGCGTTTTACCCACACGTTCTATCTGGAAGTGTTGGGGCTGATTTACGAAATCCTCAACAAGAGCCGTCGCGAAGGCATGATGGCGATTGAAGGCGACATCGAAGATGCCGCCGCGAGCCCGATCTTCGCCAAGTACCCGACGGTCCTGAAAGATGAGCGCATGACCGCGTACATCTGCGATTACCTGCGCATCATGTCCTCCGGCAACATGGCTCCCCATGAGCTTGAAGGCCTGTTCGACATGGAGCTTTACAGCCTCAAGGAAGACCTTGAGCATCCGTCCCACGCGGTGAACGGTATTGCCGACGCCATGCCTGGTTTCGGTATTGTCGCGGCGGTACTCGGTATCGTGGTGACCATGGCTTCCCTGGGTGAAGGCGATCAGAAATCCATCGGCCTGCACGTGGGGGCGGCCCTGGTCGGTACCTTCTTCGGTATTCTCGCAGCGTACGGTTTCTTCGGTCCACTGGCCCATTCCCTGGCCCACGATGCCAAGGAAGAACTCAACGTCTACGAAGCCATCAAGGCTTCGCTGGTGGCTTCGGCTTCCGGCATGCCGCCATCGCTGGCGGTAGAATTCGGTCGCAAGGTTCTGTACCCGGCGCACCGTCCTAGCTTCGCTGAGCTGGAACAAGCGGTTCGCGGTCGCTAAATCATGGAAAATAACCAGCCGATAATCATCAAGCGCGTCAAGCGCATCGCCGGCGGGCATCACGGGGGCGCCTGGAAAATTGCCTTCGCGGACTTCGCGACGGCGATGATGGCGTTCTTCCTGGTGCTGTGGCTGCTGTCCACCGCAACGCCGGAACAGAAGATCGCCATCGCCGGTTACTTCAAGGACCCGGTCGGCTTCAGCGAAAGCGGCACGCCATTCATCATCGATTTGGGCGGTTCCCCGACCCTCGCGCCGGAGAAAACCCTCAACCCCGAGGTGAAGTCCCAGCCGCAGCCGGACAAAGTCACTGTCGACACCGATCAGGTCGAAGGCATGGCCGAGCAGGTGGAAAAGGAGCGCCTTGAACTGTTGCTGCAAGAGTTGCAGAACAAGGTCGATGAAAATCCGCAGCTGCAAAAATTCAAGGATCAGATCCTGTTCGAAATCACTCCGAACGGCTTGCGCATCCAGATCATGGACGCCGAAAACCGTCCGATGTTTGACTCTGGTTCAGCTCGCCTGAAACCGTATTTCGAAGACATCCTGCTGGCCATGGCTGACACCATCAAAGCGGTGCCGAACAAGATCAGCATCAGCGGCCACACCGATGCCAAGCCTTACACCGGCACGGGCGACTTCGGTAACTGGGAGCTGTCGGCCAACCGAGCCAACGCCGCTCGCCGTGCGCTGGTTGCCGGTAGCTATCCGGATTCGCAGGTTGCTCGCGTTGTGGGTTATGCGTCGTCGGCATTGTTCGATCGCAAGAATCCGTTCAACCCGGTCAACCGTCGTATCGACATCGTCGTGCTGACGAAGAAGGCCCAGGAGGCCATCGAAGGTTCGCAAGGTGCAGAGCCGGCCCCTGCGACGGCGCCGGGTGATGACGCTGCCAAACCGGTTGATCCAAATGCATTGCCACCGGACCAGCAACCGGTACCGGCCCACGAACTGCGCGAACGCTTGAACCTGTTCGAGGATGCGGCGCCGAAACCGGGTGGACCGGCCAAACCGGCTGATTCGCCAAAGCAGTAATCCACAACAATCAAGCCGACAGAGATGTCGGCTTTTTTGTGCGCTTCCGGTCTTGGGGGTGGGATTGGAGTGGGATTGGGGGCATATCCGTTTCTGCGGTAACGGCGGCTTAGGGTTCCGCCCTGACGGCGGGTCACTTGGAAAGGCCCCAAGTAACCAAGGGCTCTTGCCCCTGACGTTCGGTGCCTCGCTAAGGCTCGGCATGCCCTCGCTCCGGTCCTGCTCCGTAGGCCCGCCGCCATCGGCCATCCATGGCCGGGGGCGGCTAACCCGGCATCCATGCCGGGTTGCCCACTACGCAGAACCTCCACTCGGCCTCTCGAGGGGGCGTTCAGTGCCAAAGCAAAACGAGGCGGCCTACGGGCCGACCTGTTTGCTCAACGCTTGCGCGTAGTGATTACCGATCATTCCCACGCTCCGCGTGGGAATGCATCCCGTGACGCTCCGCGTCACCTTGCGCAAGACTTAAGCCTGGTGTCGACAGCGGAACGCAGAGCATCCCCGGCGGCATTCCCACGCGGAGCATGGGAACGATCAACAATCGGCTGATTCTCCAAAGCGGTGATCCGCAACAATCAAGCCGACAGAAATGTCGGCTTGATTGTGCCTGTTGTTTCGTCCTGAATCAGGTTCACACCTATTTCAGGACTAGACACTCAGAAACCGCGCTTGATGCGGTTCTTGAGATGGTCGTGGAACAGTTCGGCATTGCGACTGTAGGTGCCGTATAGGGATTCGTTGATCGAATCCAGCGTCATTGAACGCTTGGTTGCCACTTCTTCTCGATAGGCATCGATGAAAAACTCCAGATCCTTGTCGGTGCTGAGCTTTGGCCATTTATCGAGGTACAGCGGCAGTGTCGTCGGCTCTGTCCTGAATGAGCAGATCCGTCGGTTACTGATCGTCGCTTCACCGATTTCAAAGGGCACCCACCAAGACAGTGCGGTCTTGTCCGAGACCACTGCTATCAGATGCGTGCACGCTGTGATGTTGCGGGTGATGACTCCGGTGATGTCGTCAGTGGTCTGTGATTCCGGATCCAGCACGTCAAAGTAGGTCTTGATGTTTGCCTGAATCAGGCGGGAGCTGATGGCGATAGCGTGTGGCCGGTCGGTATGGCGATAGCTAATAAACACTGGCATCAGAAGTGTCCCTTGATTGCGAGTTCGCGGTAATAGGCGCCGAGGGCCGTGAGGCGGCAGCCTGTTGAGTTCAGGGCGGCGTAATACATGTGCTCGGCGTCGACTGGTTCGATCAGGCTGTGGCGATTGCACTTTTGCAGTTGGGCGAACACGTCGCCGTGCTCTGGGTCGTACGAGGCTTCTGTGGGTTCGTAGCTTGGGTCCAGGGCAAAGACATGGCTCGGTTCCGGGAACCAGTCCTTGAGCTTGCGCAGGGTCTCTTCGGCAATCAGTGGCGTGACTTCGCGCAAGGGAACGAACTGCGAGACGTTGGTTTTGAACACGGGCCGTTGTTCCCACGCACCCAGCGCGTTATCGACGAAGGAATACACACTGCCGGGCGTGACCTTGCCCAATACATTGGCGGCTCCGCCATGCAGCGCCTGGAGCAACAGGCCGGTGAAGACGCCGTGGCCGCCACCTTCAAGAGCAACCTGTTCTTTCTTGCAGGCGGTGAGGATGGTCATGCCTTCGCCGATCACGCTGCTGCCGCCCCGCAACCCGCGCATGGCGGCTGCCGCACCGGCCTGACAGCAATCAAGGATGATGATTTTGTTCTTGATCTGGGTGGCGTTGTCCGCCCAGTTCAGGATGTCGCTGATGCGAATGCCTTCGATGCCCTGACCGAAGTCTTGCGGGATCAGCAGGCCCTCGTCGATGCTGGTATCGAACTGGCCGTGGCCGGCAAAGTACAACAGTGCGACATCGCAATCACCGGAAAACAGGCTCTGAATGTGCTGCTTCAACGTGGCATGAGTCAGGTTTTCCTCGGATGAGGTAAGCACCTTGCTGCTGAAATTGGGCCTCCCGTTGGCGTGGCGTTCCAGCACCGAAGCCATGGCCATCGCGTCGTTGTTGCAGCCACTGAGTGGTGAAACGTGGCGGTAGTGATTGATTCCAATGAACAGTCCCTTGCGCATGGTTCAACCCGCCGCGTGAGTGCGAATGGCGCTGATGATGCTGTTGGTGTTCCAGGCGCATTCGGCATGTGCCGCCCGCCGGACCACGGTGGAGATCCGCTCGGCACCAAACGGTTTAACCGCAATGATCACCTTGCCCATGCGCTGGGCGATCTCGATTTCCTTGTTGATCCACTTGCTGTAGGTCGAATACATCCCCGCCATGATCAGCACCGCCGAACAGGGGCGAATCTTGTTTTCGATGGCTTCTTCCAGCGCTGCATCGGTTTTTGCGCCAACGATCGGGTTGTCCGGCGGCACTGAAAAGTTCTTGAACGTGAAGTCGGTTTTCGCGTTCAGCAGGCGCACGAGATTGTCGTGGGCGTGCGGGTAATTCCACGAATGGCTGATGAACAAATGGTAGGTTTGCATGGCTGTCCCTCGGTATCGCCAGAGTGCGAAGAGGGCTTGAATGTATGCACTTGAGTGGCGGCAACAAGGCCTGCGCGGTTAAAGAGACGTGTCCTTCAAGCAGGCGCGAAGAGGCCTGACAGAAAGGTCTGACGTTTAATTCGCAAGGGTTTTTGTAGGACGGACGAGCCACCCACCGCCCCGAAAGGCTCGGGGCGGTGGGCGTGTCTGTTTAGTAGCTGGTTTCGGGCAGGCTGGCGATGATCGAGCGGTAGCTGTTCATCCGTTGCTGCTGCACGCGACCCTCGTCGAGGGCCTTGAGCAGCGCGCAACCCGGTTCGCGATCGTGCTTGCAGTCGCGGAAGCGGCAGGTGCCGATCAGGTCGTTGAACTCGATGAAGCCGGCTTCGACATCGGCACGGCTGACGTGGCCCAGGCCGAATTCGCGGATACCCGGGGAGTCGATCAACTCACCGCCACCGGGGAAGTGGAACAACCGCGCGGTGGTGGTGGTGTGAGTGCCTTGGCCGGACAGCTCGGACAGCGGGCCGACACGGGCTTCGACTTCCGGCAACAGGCTGTTGACCAGCGAGGACTTGCCGACGCCGGACTGGCCGACGAAAACGCTGATGCGTCCGTCCAGTTGCTTCTGCAGTTGCTCCATGCCGTTACCGTGGTGCGCGGAGACTTCCAGCACCGGGTAACCGAGTGTGCGGTAAACCGCCAGCAAGGCGTTCAGCGCCGGGGCGTTCTGCTCGTCGATCAGGTCGAACTTGTTGAGCAGCAGCAGTGGGCGAATCCCGGCATGCTCGGCAGCGACCAGGTAACGGTCGATCAGGTTCGCATGAGGCTCGGGCAGCGGGGCGAAGACAATGACGATCATGTCGACGTTGGCCGCTACCGGCTTGAGCTGGCCACGGCTGTCCGGGCGGCAGAGTTCGGTTTTGCGTGGCAATTGCGCCACGATCACCCCAATGCCCTGGTTGCCTGCACGCCAGACCACCTGATCGCCGGTCACCAGCGCTGGCAGGTTGGCACGCAAGTGGCAGCGGAACACCTGGCCGGCCAAATCGCCATCGAGCGCTTCGACTTCGACCTGCACACCAAAGTGCGCGATCACCAGGCCGGTCTGTTCCGGGCCCAGGTCGCCACCTTCAAGTGCCTCGACAGCCGAGGACTCGCGTTTGGCGGCGCGGGCAGCGCGTTCGCCTTGAATCTTTTCGATGCGCCAGTTTTGACGACGATTGAGTTGGCGTTTGGCCATGGGTGTTCCGTATGAAGAATGCAGCGATTAGGTAAAACGGTCGCGAGTTTAGCACGCCCGGCCGCTGCCCTAGGCTAAACTGCGCAGCATTGCCTAGGAGCCGACACATGCAAAACCCGCAGAATCTGATCTGGATCGACCTGGAAATGACCGGTCTGAACCCTGACACCGACGTCATCATCGAGATGGCCACCATCGTCACCGATAGCGACCTGAACACGTTGGCCGAGGGCCCGGTGATCGCCATCCACCACAGCGACGAGATCCTCGCCGGCATGGATGAGTGGAACACCCGTCAACACGGCGGCTCGGGCCTGACCCAACGGGTTCGCGACAGCCGCATCAGCATGGCCGAAGCCGAAGCGCAGACCATCGCCTTCCTGGAACAATGGGTGCCGAAGGGCAAGTCGCCGATCTGCGGCAACAGCATCTGCCAGGACCGTCGCTTCCTTTATACCCACATGAAATCCCTGGAAAGCTACTTCCACTACCGCAACCTCGACGTGTCGACGCTCAAAGAGCTGGCCGCACGCTGGGCGCCGGATGTGCGCGACAGCTTCAAAAAGGGCAGCACTCACCTGGCCCTGGACGACATCCGCGAATCGATCGCCGAGCTGCAGCACTACCGCAAGCATTTCATCAAGTTCTGATCCATCGGAGCCTGTTCCGGCCCCATCGCGAGCAAGCTCGCTCCCACAGGATTGCGCGGTCCCTGTGGGAGCGAGCTTGCTCGCGATGGGCCAGTACAGTCACCAGTGGCGATTGGCTGGATTCTCTGGCGCCCTCTTTTGGGGCTTCAGTGAAGTGAGTAGACTGCGCGCCTTCCTGCAAGGACCGCCACCATGTTGCTGATGCTTTACCTGATTGCCATCACCGCCGAAGCCATGACTGGCGCCCTGTCTGCGGGTCGGCGAGGCATGGACTGGTTCGGCGTGGTGCTGATTGCTTGCATC
This sequence comes from Pseudomonas sp. fls2-241-R2A-110, assembly GCF_030209165.1. Classification (NCBI taxonomy): domain Bacteria; kingdom Pseudomonadati; phylum Pseudomonadota; class Gammaproteobacteria; order Pseudomonadales; family Pseudomonadaceae; genus Pseudomonas; species Pseudomonas sp. fls2-241-R2A-110. The sequence continues at coordinate 22,872 of NZ_JARVSN010000011.1, forward strand.
ACGGCCCTCGGTGGCGGCTCAGTGCGCGACGTGCTGCTCGGCCACTACCCGCTGACGTGGGTCAAGCACCCGGAATACCTGGTGCTGACCTCGATCGCGGCCATGTTCACCGTCTTCGCTGCACGCTGGATGCGTCACCTGCGCTCGCTGTTCCTGGTGCTCGATGCCGTCGGCCTCGTGGCGTTTACCCTGATCGGCTGCATGACCGCCCTGGAAATGGGCCACGGCATGCTGGTGGCCTCGGTCAGCGGCGTGATCACCGGGGTTTTCGGTGGCATCCTGCGCGACATTTTCTGCAACGACATCCCGCTGATCTTCCGGCGCGAGCTGTACGCCAGCGTCTCGTTCGCGGCGGCGTGGTGCTACATGCTCTGCATTTACCTGCAACTGCCGGGCGAACAGGCGATTTTGATCACCCTGTTTGGCGGCTTCCTGTTGCGGTTGCTGGCGATTCGTTTTCACTGGGAAATGCCAAAGTTCGTTTACAACGACGAGGCTTGAAATTACAGGCCGTGTTGCTTCAACGCCCACTCGACGTGTTCACGCACAAGCTCTGAGGGATAGTCGCGGCGCGCCTTCAACGCTTCCAGCACCGGAATGCTCGACGGCGCGTTCCCCAGACCCACCGCCAGGTTTCGCAGCCAGCGCTCGTAACCCGCCCGGCGCAGCGGAGAACCTTCGGTGCTGCTGAGGAATTTGTCCTCATCCCACATGAACAGTTCAGCCAGCTCGGCGTTGTCCAGGTTGTGCCGTGGCTTGAAGTCGCTTTCTCCGGACGGACGGGCGAAGCGGTTCCACGGGCAGACGATCTGGCAGTCATCGCAGCCGAACACCCGATTGCCGATCAGCGGGCGCAAATCTTCCGGGATTGCGCTTTTAAGTTCGATGGTCAGGTACGAGATGCAGCGCCGGGCGTCCAGTACATAGGGGCCGACGAAGGCGTTGGTCGGACAGATGTCCAGGCACGCGGTGCAGCGGCCGCAATGCTCGGTGCTGTGTGGCGGGTCCATCGGCAGCGGCAAATCGACAAAGAGTTCGGCGAGGAAGAAATAACTGCCGGCCTTGCGGTTCAAGACCAGGGTGTTTTTGCCGATCCAGCCAAGACCTGCTTGTTCGGCGATGGCTTTTTCCAGCACCGGAGCGCTGTCGACAAAGGCGCGGTAACCGAATGGCCCAATCACTGCCTGAATTTTTTCGGCCAGTTGTTGCACGCGTTTGCGGATCAATTTGTGGTAATCGCGGCCCAAGGCATAACGCGAGACGTAGGCTTTTGCAGGTTGAGTCAGGCGTTTGGCCATTTCGGTGTCGCCCGGCAGGTAGTCCATGCGCAGGGATACGACTCGAAGTGTGCCGGGCACCAACTCTCCCGGGTGCGAACGTTTGCTGCCGTGGGCGCCCATGTACTCCATTTCGCCGTGGTAGCCGGCCGCAAGCCAGCGTTCCAGGTGCTGTTCGTGCTCGGCGAGGTCCAGGCCGCTGATGCCGACTTGCTGAAAGCCCAGCTCGCGGCCCCAGTCCTTGATGGATTGGGCGAGGGCGGGGAGGTCTGTGTTAATAGCAGGCATGAGGCGAGAGAAACCGGAGCTGAGGTGCGTATAATTCTGCCAGACATCGGAGCCCGAAGACGCATGCCGCACACTAAAGATGATTTACCCGACGCGCTGTACAGCGCCGCGCAAGTGCGAGCCCTCGACGCGAGCCTGATCGCGGCCGGCACGCCGGGCTTCGAATTGATGCAGCGGGCTGCCCGGGCGACCTGGCGTGCGCTGGTCCGTCACTGGCCGACGGCGAACGAATTGACGGTCGTGGCCGGTCGCGGTAACAACGCCGGCGACGGTTATCTGGTGGCGGTGCTGGCCCGGCGTGCCGGCTGGCACGTGCGGGTGTTGGCGGTGGGCGATCCCCTGCATTTGCAGGGCGATGCGGCGTTGGCTCACGCCGAGGCCGTTTCGGAAGGCGTCGCCGTACAAGCCTGGGCCCCGCACTCCGAGCTGCGGGGTGTGGTGTTGGACGCCTTGCTCGGCACCGGTCTGACCGGTGAAGTGCGAGAGCCCTATGCCAGCGCAATCACAGCGATCAATGCCAGTGGCTTGCCTGTGGCGGCGGTGGATATTCCTTCCGGACTGAGTGCCGATACCGGGCGCGTACTCGGCGTGGCCATTCGTGCTGATCTGACCGTGACCTTCATTGGTTTGAAGCTGGGGCTGTTTACCGGTGACGCGGCGGATGGGGTGGGGGAGCTGGTTTTCAATGATCTGCAAGCGAGCGCCGAGACCATCAGTGGGGTCGCTGTCAGCGCTTGCCGTCTGTCGACCGGTAACCTGCCGCGTCTGCCGAGCCGTGCGCCAACATCGCACAAAGGCAAATTCGGCCATGTTTTGCTGATTGGCGGTGACCGTGGCTTGGGTGGCGCGATCCTGCTGAGTTCGCAAAGTGCCCTGCGCAGCGGTGCGGGCATGGTGTCCGTGGCCACGCGCAGTGAACATGTTCCGGCGGCGTTGGCGAGACTCCCTGAGGTGATGGTGCTCGGGGTTTCGTCGGCCAATCAGCTGATGGGACTGCTTCAAAAGGTTTCCGTACTGGTGGTCGGCCCGGGCCTGGGCCAGACTTCCTGGGGGCGCAGCCTATTGTCGGCGGCGGCCAATGCACCGTTGCCGCAAGTCTGGGATGCCGATGCGCTGAATCTGCTGGCGCAAGGGCAGGTGAGCTTGCCCAAGGATTGCGTGATCACGCCGCATCCAGGGGAAGCGGCGCGTTTATTGGGAATTAGCACCGCCGAGGTTCAGGCCGATCGGCCGGCAGCGGCCCATGCGCTGAGCAAAAAATATACAGCAGTAGTGATTTTGAAAGGTGCCGGCAGTCTGGTCGCCTGTCCTGACGGGCGACTGGCGGTGTGTCATCAGGGCCATCCGGCAATGGCTGCCGCTGGTTTGGGCGACGTGCTGGCCGGTCTGGTTGGCGCACTGCTGGCCCAAGGCATGGACACGTTCGACGCTGCTTGCCTGGCGGTCTGGTTGCACGCCAATGCTGGCGCGCAAGTCGGTAAATCGGGCCGTGGGCTGGCGGCCAGTGATCTGATCCCGGCCATTCGTCAGTTGTTGGAGGAGCAAGCACCGTGTCTGAAGTAACCCTGTACCTGGCTGATGAAGAGGCGATGACCGCATTCGGCGAGCGCATTGCAAAAACCACCCAAGGGCACGGTCTGATTTTTCTGGAAGGGGATCTGGGCGCGGGGAAAACCACGCTGTCGCGGGGCATCATCCGTGGCTTGGGGCATGTTGGGGCGGTAAAGAGCCCGACGTTCACCCTCGTCGAACCCTACGAAATCGGCGACATCCGGGCGTTCCATTTCGATCTCTATCGATTGGTCGACCCTGAGGAACTGGAGTACCTGGGCATCCGCGATTATTTCGAAGACGATGCGCTTTGTCTGATCGAATGGCCCCAGAAGGGTGCAGGCTTTTTGCCAAAGCCCGACCTGACCATTACCATTAGCCCGCAAGACAGCGGGCGTTCGCTGAAAATTTTGTCCCAAGGCTCGCGTGGCGAGTCGTGGTGTGCCGTTTTGGCATTGGAAACCAATTAAATGATGGGGTTAGGTATGCGCTTTCGCGCGATGGTAGCTGCCGTAGGTATGTTGTTTTTGGCGGTGACCGTCGACGCTGTGGCCGAGACAAAGGTCAACAGCGTTCGCCTGTGGCGGGCTCCGGACAACACACGGCTGGTGTTCGACCTGACGGGGCCGGTGCAACACAGCGTATTCACTTTGAGCGCCCCGGACCGGCTGGTCATCGATATCAATGGCGCGACCCTCGGTGCACCACTGAACGTCAACACCTCGAACACACCGATCACCGCCATGCGTTCGGCCCAGCGCACACCGACGGACCTGCGGGTAGTCATTGACCTGAAAAAAGCCGTCACACCGAAAAGTTTTACCTTGGCGCCAAACGCCCAGTACGGTAATCGCCTGGTGGTCGATCTGTTCGATAGTGCCGATGCCGCCGCGCCAATTCCCGTGCCAACCAACGTTGCGACAGTAGCGCCAGTTCCGGTGACTCCGGTGACTCCGACGGAGCCGGCAGTGAAGCTGCCGCCCGCACCGGCTGGCAAGCGCGACATCTTGGTGGTGATCGACGCCGGCCACGGTGGAGAAGACCCGGGTGCCTCAGGCTCCCGCGGCCAGAAGGAAAAAGACGTGGTATTGGCCATCGCCCGTGAATTGCAGCGTCAAGTCAACGGCATGAAAGGCTTCCGCGCAGAACTGACCCGCACCGGTGACTACTTCATTCCGTTGCGCGGCCGTACTGAAATCGCCCGCAAGAAGGGCGCTGACCTGTTCGTTTCGATCCACGCCGACGCCGCGCCTTCGGCTGCTGCCTTTGGTGCATCGGTGTTTGCCTTGTCCGATCGCGGCGCGACGTCGGAGACCGCCCGTTGGTTGGCCGACAGCGAAAACCGTTCCGACTTGATCGGCGGCGCCGGCAACGTCAGCCTTGACGACAAGGACCGTATGCTTGCGGGCGTATTGCTGGACTTGTCGATGACCGCTTCCCTGACCTCCAGCCTGAACGTCGGCCAGAAGGTTCTGAGCAACATTGGCCGGGTCACGCCTTTGCACAAGCAGCGCGTGGAACAAGCCGGGTTCATGGTGCTGAAGTCGCCGGACATTCCTTCGATCCTGGTCGAAACCGGGTTCATCTCCAATGCCAACGAAGCGTCCAAGCTGGCGGCAGCGAATCACCAGCAGGCGCTGGCGCGTTCGATCAGCAGTGGCGTGCGTCAGTTCTTCCAGCAGAATCCACCGCCGGGTACTTACATCGCCTGGTTGCGTGACTCCGGGAAAATCGTGCAAGGCCCTCGCGATCACCGGGTGAGCCCGGGCGAGACGCTGGCGATGATCGCCGTGCGTTATCAGGTATCGCCGGCCACATTGCGCAGCGCCAACAACCTGCAAAGCGATGAGCTGAAAATCGGTCAGACCTTGACCATTCCCGGCACCGAACTGGCGGCCAAGGAATGAATCAGGTGGTGACCCCGGCAGCTCGCATCGAGCTGCTCAGCCCAAGGCTGGCGAACCAGATTGCCGCGGGTGAGGTGGTTGAGCGCCCGGCGTCGGTGATCAAGGAGCTGCTGGAAAACAGCCTCGACTCCGGTGCACGACGCATCGATGTGGACGTGGAGCAGGGCGGTGTCAAGTTGCTGCGGGTTCGCGACGATGGCAGCGGCATTTCTGCCGATGATTTGCCGTTGGCCCTGGCGCGACACGCCACCAGCAAGATTCGTAACCTCGAAGATCTCGAGCAAGTCATGAGTCTCGGGTTTCGCGGTGAGGCCCTCGCTTCGATCAGCTCCGTTGCGCGCCTGACCCTGACGTCCCGCACCAAGGATGCCGATCAGGCCTGGCAGGTCGAGACCGAAGGCCGGGACATGGCGCCTCGCGTGCAGCCTGCAGCCCATCCGGTGGGCACCTCGGTTGAAGTGCGCGACCTGTTCTTCAACACCCCGGCGCGGCGCAAATTCCTCAAGACTGAAAAAACCGAATTCGATCACCTGCAAGAAGTGATCAAGCGTCTGGCGTTGGCGCGTTTCGACGTGGCGTTCCATTTGCGCCACAACGGCAAGACCATCCTCAGCCTGCACGAAGCCCATGACGACGCGGCCCGTGCCCGGCGTGTGGCGGCCATCTGCGGTTCCGGTTTCCTCGAGCAGGCGCTGCCGATCGAAATCGAGCGCAATGGTCTGCACTTGTGGGGGTGGGTCGGGTTACCGACGTTCAACCGCAGCCAGGCGGACTTGCAGTATTTCTTCGTCAATGGCCGTGCGGTCCGCGACAAGCTGGTGGCCCATGCGGTACGCCAGGCCTATCGCGACGTGTTGTTCAATGGCCGGCACCCGACGTTCGTGCTGTTTTTCGAAGTCGATCCGGCGGGTGTCGACGTCAACGTCCACCCGACCAAACACGAAGTGCGCTTCCGTGACGGGCGCATGGTCCACGATTTCCTCTATGGCACCTTGCACCGTGCCTTGGGCGATGTGCGGCCGGAAGATCACTTGGCCAGCCCGGTGGCGACCGCCATCGTGCGACCCACCGGCATCGATGCTGGCGAATTCGGTCCACAGGGCGAAATGCGCCTGGCGGCCAATGCCTTGCTGGAGCAGCCTCAGGCGCAGCCGTCGTTCAATACGCCGGCCGGCTCGGGTGCAGGCGCGGGTTATCAGTATCAATACACCCCGCGGCCTCAGTCCGGTGTGCCGGTGGCTGAAGCGCAGGCTGCATACCGCGAATTTTTTGCACCGCTGCCAGAAGCCAACGCCGTCGCATTACCGGCCGGACAGGACGATATTCCGCCGCTGGGTTATGCGCTGGCGCAGCTCAAAGGCATCTACATCCTTTCGGAAAACGCCCAGGGCCTGGTGCTGGTGGACATGCACGCCGCTCATGAGCGAATCATGTACGAGCGCCTGAAAGTCGCCATGGCCAGTGAAGGGCTGAGTGGCCAGCCTTTGCTGGTGCCGGAATCCCTGGCGGTCAGCCAGCGCGAAGCCGATTGCGCCGAAGAAAACGTCGCCTGGTTCCAGCGCCTGGGCTTTGAACTGCAGCGCTTGGGCCCGGAAACACTGGCCATCCGGCAAATCCCCGCATTACTTAAACAGGCTGAAGCCAACCGACTGGTTAGCGATGTCCTGGCGGATTTGATGGAGTACGGCACCAGCGACCGGATTCAGGCGCACCTGAACGAACTGCTCGGCACGATGGCCTGTCACGGCGCGATTCGGGCGAATCGGCGACTGGCGCTGCCGGAAATGAACGGTCTGCTGCGCGACATGGAAAACACCGAGCGCAGCGGTCAATGCAACCATGGCCGACCGACCTGGACCCAACTGGGCCTGGACGATCTGGACAAACTGTTTTTGCGCGGTCGTTGATGAGCCAGCTCCCTCCTGCGATTTTCCTGATGGGCCCGACCGCCGCCGGCAAGACCGATCTGGCCATCGAACTCACCAAGGTCCTGCCTTGCGAGCTGATCAGTGTCGATTCAGCGCTGGTTTACCGCGGCATGGACATCGGCACCGCCAAGCCTTCAAAAGAACTGTTGGCTGAATACCCACACCGTCTGATCGATATTCTCGACCCGGCAGAGAGTTATTCGGCAGCGGATTTTCGTCGTGATGCCCTGGAAGCAATGGCCGAGATCACCGCGCGGGGTAAAATTCCGCTGCTGGTAGGCGGGACAATGCTCTATTACAAGGCTTTGGTCGAAGGCCTGGCGGATATGCCGGCGGCTGATCCCGATGTCCGGGCGCAGATCGAAGAAGAGGCCGTACGCCTTGGCTGGCCTGCGCTGCACGAACAGTTGGCGGTCATCGATCCGGTGTCTGCCGCGCGTATTCATCCGAACGATCCCCAGCGGCTCAGTCGAGCGCTGGAAGTTTATCGCGTCAGTGGTCAGAGCATGACTGAGCTCAGGTTGCGACAATCTGCGCAAAGTACTGAAGCAGCCGCTTCGGGACTGCAACAATTGCCCTATACTGTCGCGAACTTGGCCATTGCTCCGGCAAATCGCCAAGTACTGCACGAGCGAATTAAACAAAGATTCACGAACATGTTGGAACAGGGATTCATTGACGAGGTCGTAGCCCTGCGTAAACGCAGTGACCTGCATTCAGGGTTGCCGTCTATACGTGCGGTAGGCTATCGACAAGTCTGGGACTACCTGGATGGCAAGCTGACGCAAGCCGAGATGCAGGAGCGTGGAATCATTGCCACGCGCCAATTGGCAAAGCGCCAGTTCACCTGGCTGCGCAGCTGGGCTGATTTACACTGGTTGGACAGCCTGGATTGCGACAATCTGCCGCGCGCCTTGAAATACCTGGGGACCATCTCCATATTGAGCTGAGTCCTTGCAATTGCCGTCTATCCTTGGGGGTGTGACGGCCACAAGTCATCTGTTTACCTATTTTTTATATTGAATCCTTAAAGGAGTGCGGCACATGTCAAAAGGGCATTCGCTACAAGACCCTTACTTGAATACTTTACGTAAAGAGAAAGTTGGGGTGTCCATCTACCTGGTCAACGGGATCAAACTGCAAGGCACGATCGAGTCTTTCGACCAGTTCGTTATCCTGCTGAAAAACACCGTCAGCCAGATGGTTTACAAACACGCTATCTCTACAGTGGTGCCGGTTCGTCCAATTCGTCTGCCTAGCGCAACCGAATCCGAAGCAGGTGACGCTGAGCCAGGTAACGCCTGATAGGAGTCTCCTTTGTTCTTTGAGCGCCACGGTGGTGGTGAGCGAGTAATCCTCGTTCACTTGGATGGACAGGACCCTGAGGCGCGCGAAGATCCGCAGGAGTTTCAGGAATTGGCTAATTCGGCTGGCGCCGAGACCGTTGCGTTTTTTAACGTGCCGCGTCATCGGCCAACCGCCAAATTCCTGATTGGCAGCGGCAAGGTCGAGGAACTGCGCGACCTGGTCCATGCCGAAAAGGCAGATCTGGTGATTTTCAATCACATCCTCACGCCCAGTCAGGAACGTAACCTCGAACGTGTTTTCGAGTGTCGCGTGATCGACCGTACCGGTCTGATTCTCGATATTTTTGCCCAGCGCGCCCGTACCCATGAAGGCAAGCTCCAGGTAGAACTGGCCCAGCTTGACCACATGAGCACCCGGCTGGTTCGTGGCTGGACTCACCTTGAGCGTCAGGGTGGCGGTATCGGTATGCGTGGCCCGGGTGAAACCCAGCTGGAAACCGACCGCCGCTTGCTGCGGGTTCGCCTGAGACAGATCAAGGGCCGACTGGAAAAAGTGCGCAGCCAGCGCGAACAGTCGCGACGCGGCCGTTCGCGTGCGGATATTCCTACCGTGTCCCTGGTGGGGTACACCAACGCCGGCAAATCCACGCTCTTCAATAACGTGACGAAATCCGACGTGTACGCGGCTGACCAGTTGTTTGCCACGCTGGACCCGACCTTGCGCCGTCTGGAAATCGACGACCTGGGGCCGATTGTCCTGGCCGACACTGTGGGTTTCATACGTCATTTGCCCCACAAACTGGTCGAGGCGTTTCGGTCTACGCTCGAAGAGTCGAGCAACTCGGACCTGCTGCTGCACGTGATCGATGCGGCCGAACCGGATCGCATGTTGCAGATCGAGCAGGTGATGGTAGTACTGGGCGAGATCGGTGCCCAGGACTTGCCGATCCTCGAGGTATACAACAAACTCGATTTGCTTGAGGGCGTTGAGCCACAGATCCAGCGCGATGCCGATGGCAAACCGCTGCGGGTCTGGTTGTCGGCCAAGGACGGTACAGGTCTGGACCTGCTCAAGCAGGCCGTGGCCGAACTGCTCGGCAATGATTTGTTTGTTGGCACCTTGCGCTTGCCGCAACGTTTTGCTCGACTGCGTGCGCAGTTTTTCGAAGCCGGTGCGGTACAGAAAGAAGAACACGACGAAGAAGGCGTCAGCCTGCTGGCCGTTCGTTTGCCACGAATCGAGTTGAATCGACTGGTGAGCCGCGAAGGATTGCAGCCGATGGACTTCATCGAGCAACACACTTTGCAATAAAAGCCTGAGAAAGCGGTTGTGCCGTGGTGACAGGCATTCTGTAGCATTGGTCGGCGCGCCGTGGGTGCGTCTTTGCTTTATCAGATGGAGAGCGCTATGGCTTGGAATGAGCCGGGTGGCAACTCGAATAATCAGGATCCTTGGGGTGGCAAGCGCCGCAATAACGGCGACCGCAAGGGACCACCGGATCTCGACGAGGCCTTCCGAAAGCTGCAGGAAAGCCTGAACGGGTTGTTCGGTGGTGGTAAGAAACGCGGTGATGACGGCGGTGGTCCGGGCAGGAGTGGTGGCTTCGGCGGCCTGCTCGGCATCGGCCTTGTCGTGCTGGCGGCTATTTGGCTGTACAGCGCAGTCTATGTAGTCGACGAGCAGGAGCAAGCCGTGGTGCTGCGCTTCGGCAAGTACTACGAGACGGTCGGCCCAGGCTTGAACATCTACTTCCCGCCGATCGATCACAAGTACCTGGAAAACGTCACGCGTGAGCGTGCCTATACCAAGCAGGGTCAAATGCTGACTGAGGACGAGAACATCGTCGAAGTGCCGTTGACCGTGCAGTACAAGATCAGCAACCTGCAGGATTTCGTGCTGAGCGTCGATCAGCCGGAAATCAGCCTGCAGCACGCGACCGAAAGTGCATTGCGCCATGTCGTGGGTTCCACGGCGATGGACCAGGTGCTGACCGAAGGTCGTGAATTGATGGCCAGCGAAATCAAGGAGCGTCTGCAACGCTTCATGGATACCTATCGCACCGGCATCACTGTCACCCAGGTCAACGTACAGAGCGCAGCTGCACCGCGTGAAGTACAGGAAGCCTTCGATGACGTGATCCGTGCCCGTGAAGACGAGCAGCGTTCGCGTAACCAGGCTGAAACCTATGCCAACGGCGTCGTGCCGGAAGCCCGTGGTCAGGCCCAGCGCATCCTTGAAGATGCCAACGGTTACCGTGACGAAACGGTATCGCGCGCTAAGGGTGAAGCGGATCGCTTTACCAAGTTGGTGGCCGAATATCGCAAGGCGCCTGAAGTCACCCGCGAGCGTCTGTACCTGGACACCATGCAGGAAGTCTTCAGCAATACCAGCAAGGTCCTCGTGACTGGCAACAAGAATGGCCAGAGCAATCTGCTGTACTTGCCGCTGGACAAGATGGTCGAAAGTGGTCGCAACACCAGTACTCCGGTGACCGGTGCGGCAGCTACCAGCAACGAAGCGAATACGCGTGCAGCAGCTGATCTGCAGCAGCCGGCACGTACCAGGGAGAGTCGCTGATGAGCAATAAATCGCTGATCGCCCTTATTGTCGGCGTCGTCGTGGCGATCGCAGCCTGGAACTGCTTCTACATCGTGGCTCAGACCGAGCGTGCGGTGCTGCTGCAGTTCGGTCGTGTGGTTCAGGCTGACGTTCAACCAGGCTTGCACGTGAAGGTGCCTTACGTTAACCAGGTGCGTAAATTCGACGCACGCCTGATGACGCTGGATGCACCGACACAACGCTTCCTGACGCTGGAAAAGAAAGCCGTCATGGTTGATGCCTACGCCAAGTGGCGCGTGAAAGATGCCGAGCGCTTCTACACCGCGACCTCCGGCCTCAAGCAGATTGCTGACGAACGTCTTTCCCGTCGTCTGGAATCGGGCCTGCGTGACCAGTTCGGCAAGCGTACGCTGCATGAAGTGGTATCCGGTGAGCGCGATGCGCTGATGACCGATATCACCGCATCGTTGAACAAGATGGCGGAAAAAGAGTTGGGCATCGAAGTCGTCGATGTCCGGGTCAAGGCTATCGACCTGCCGAAGGAAGTGAACCGCAGCGTTTTCGAACGCATGAGTTCCGAGCGTGAGCGTGAAGCTCGCGAGCACCGCGCCAAGGGTAACGAACTGGCAGAAGGCATCCGTGCCGACGCCGATCGTCAACGCCGCGTGCTGCTGGCTGAAGCCTATCGTGAATCCGAAGAAGTTCGCGGTGACGGTGATGCCCAGGCCGCTGCAATCTACTCCAAGGCCTACGGCCAGGATCAGGAGTTCTACGGTTTCTATCGTAGCCTGCGCGCCTACCGTGAAAGCTTCGCGAACAAATCCGACGTCATGGTCCTGGACCCAAGCAGTGACTTCTTCCGTTACCTGGAAAAAGCCAAGCCTTGATACGACGTTGACCTGAATCATCCCCCGCCTGGCGGCTAAAGCCTCGGGCGGGGTGATCCTTTGGGAAAACGTGTGTATGATGCGGCAGCCGGGAAATTCCCGGCTTTTTTGCGTCTGCACGTTTGATTGCTGTTTTTTGTTTTATGCAGGCACAACAGGTTTTTCGAGGAAAGTGGTAGGGCGAAGCCGGTTTCAGGCTTTTCGCCACGTTGTTTATGCGCGTTGTTTGCACATGAGCCGATCATTTTCTGCTTCACTCAAGGCTCGCCCAACGGCTTGCCGCCCGGATCATAGGGGAATGGCGTAATGGCAACGGTAGACCGCTGGCTGCTGCCAGATGGCATCGAAGAAGTACTGCCACCAGAAGCCGCGCGTATTGAAGTCGCGCGTCGTCAGGTGTTGGATCTGTTCCAGAGCTGGGGTTACGAGTTTGTCGTGACTCCCCATATCGAGTACCTGGAATCCCTGCTGACCGGTGCGGGTTCGGATCTCGATCTGCGTACCTTCAAGGTCATTGACCCGCAATCGGGCCGGCAGATGGGTTTCCGTGCCGACATCACGCCGCAAGTGGCGCGCATTGATGCGCACACCCTGCGTCGCGAAGGGCCGAGTCGCCTGTGCTATGCCGGTAGCGTATTGCATGCTCAGCCGCGGGCCTTGTCATCCTCGCGCAGCCCGATTCAACTGGGCGCCGAGTTGTACGGCGATGCCAGCCCGAGCAGCGACGTGGAAGTCATCAGCCTGATGCTGGCCATGTTGCAACTGGCCGATGTGCCGGATGTACACATGGACCTCGGTCATGTGGGGATCTATCGCGGCCTGGCCCGCGCCGCCGGTTTGTCCGGTGAAGTCGAGCAGCAGTTGTTCGATGCGTTGCAACGTAAAGCCATCGACGAGGTCATTACCTTGACCGAAGGCTTGCCTGCCGATCTGTCGGGCATGCTGCGAGCGTTGGTCGACCTGTGTGGCGGTCGTGAAGTATTGAGCGCTGCCCGCGAGCGTCTGGCGGCTGCGCCGGCGCCGGTGTTGGCGGCGCTGGATGATTTGCTGGCGATTGCCGAGCGTCTTTCCGTGCGATTCCCGGAGTTGCCGCTGTATTTCGACCTCGGTGAGTTGCGCGGTTATCACTACCACACCGGTGTAGTGTTCGCGGTGTTCGTGCCGGGTGTTGGCCAGTCCATTGCCCAGGGTGGTCGTTACGACGACATCGGCGCCGATTTCGGTCGCGCGCGTCCGGCCACCGGATTTTCCACCGATTTAAAAACCCTGGTGACCCTGGGGCGTGCTGAGATCAAGTTACCGTCTGGCGGTATCTGGATGCCTGACAGTACGGATGCGGCACTCTGGCAGCAGGTTTGCCAGTTGCGCAGTGAGGGTCAGCGTGTCGTTCAGGCATTGCCTGGGCAACCTTTGGCCGCCGCCCGTGAAGCGGACTGCGACCGGCAATTGATTCAGCAGAACGGGCTTTGGCAAGTATTGCCGCTGGCTTCTTGAGTTTTCCTGCCGGCTCGCCGCCGGCACCAAGTTTGCGCGAATGAGGACAAGTGTTATGGGTAAGAATGTCGTAGTCCTGGGCACCCAATGGGGTGATGAGGGCAAAGGCAAGATCGTTGATCTGCTGACCGAACATGCTGCCGCCGTAGTGCGCTACCAGGGTGGCCACAACGCTGGTCACACCCTGGTGATCGACGGCGAGAAAACCGTCTTGCACCTGATTCCGTCGGGCGTGCTGCGCGAGGGCGTGCAGTGCCTGATCGGCAACGGCGTGGTGGTTGCACCCGACGCTCTGCTGCGGGAAATCATCAAGCTGGAAGAGAAAGGCGTACCGGTGCGTGAGCGCCTGCGTATCAGCCCGTCCTGCCCGCTGATCCTGTCCTATCACGTCGCGCTGGACCAGGCCCGTGAAAAGGCTCGTGGCGAGCTGAAGATCGGTACTACCGGTCGCGGCATCGGCCCGGCGTACGAAGACAAGGTTGCACGTCGTGGCCTGCGCATCGGTGACCTGTTCCACCGTGAGCGTTTCGCCGCCAAGCTGGGCGAGTTGCTGGATTACCACAACTTCGTGCTGGTCAATTACTACAAAGAGCCGGCCATCGACTTCCAGAAAACTCTTGATGAGTGCATGGAATACGCCGAGCTGCTCAAGCCGATGATGCTCGACGTCACCGCTGAGCTGCACGAGCTGCGTCGCGCTGGCAAAGACATCATGTTCGAAGGCGCCCAGGGCTCCTTGCTGGACATCGACCACGGTACTTACCCGTACGTCACCAGCTCCAACACCACCGCAGGCGGCATCGCCACTGGTTCCGGTTTTGGCCCGATGTACCTGGATTACATCCTGGGCATCACCAAGGCCTATACCACTCGCGTCGGTTCGGGTCCTTTCCCGACTGAGCTGTTCGACGACGTGGGTGCATTCCTGGCCAAGCGTGGTCACGAGTTCGGTGCTACCACTGGCCGTGCCCGTCGTTGCGGCTGGTTCGATGCCGTCATCCTGCGCCGCGCCATCGACGTCAACAGCATCTCGGGCCTGTGCCTGACCAAGCTGGACGTGCTGGACGGCCTGGAAACCATCAACATCTGTGTTGGCTACAAGAACCAGGATGGTGCAGTGATCGACGCACCGACTGATGCCGACAGCTACATCGGCCTGGAGCCGGTGTACGAAGAGATGCCGGGCTGGACCGAATCCACCGTTGGTGCCAAGACGCTGGAAGAGCTGCCGCAAGCTGCTCGCAACTACATCAAACGCGTTGAAGAGTTGGTCGGTGCGCCGATTGACATTATTTCGACGGGCCCGGACCGCAACGAAACCATCGTTCTGCGTCACCCGTTCGCTTAATAAGTCGTTGATGTAAAACACAAAGGGCCCCTTATGGGGCCCTTTGTCGTTTATGCCTCTCGGACGGCATGACCTTTGCGTGTGATCCTCATTAATAGCATCGCTTCTGGCGTGCCATCAATTTAATGGCGTCAATGCAGAGGGATATCAAGTGTCGGCTGTTCTCTCACTGTTACAAAGCCGTCTACTGCGGCCTGTGTTCGTTACTCTTGGTATCGCCCTTTTGGTGCAGGTGCTGGTGGCTGTGGCTCTGACTCGGAGCACGGTGACTGCGCTTGAAGCTGATTTGGGTGTGCGTCTGGGTGCCGACAGTCAAAAACTTTCTGGCGAGCTTGAGCAGGCCGGGCGTGAAGTCACGTCGAGCCTGGACAACCTTTCCACCAGTACGCGTCAGCGACTCACCGCCGGCCTGTCTTCGCGACTCAAGGACGAGCAGGTGCAATTGCGGGCGACGCTGGAAAAGGATCTGAAAGATTCGGCCAACGACATGGCGCAATTGCTGGCCTCGGTCGCACCTCGGGCGATGTGGGACAGCGACGTTCCGACCCTGTCTGAATTCGCCCGCCGCGCGCAGCGCAACCCCAACGTGTTGTTCGTGGTTTACGACGACGCCACGGGCCAGCACCTGACGCGCTACCTCAATCGGGAAAATCCGATCAACAAGGCGTTGCTGGAGAAAGGCCAGGGCGAGCGTGCGCTGGACAAGGTGCTGGATGCGGCGAAGAACGATCCGTCGGTCTACTACCTCGAAGCCTCGATCAACCCCAACGGCGTGGAAATCGGCAAGGTCTTGATGGGTGTTTCCACTGCATCCGTGGAAACCGACCTGGCCGCCCTGGACAAGCGCTTCGCGGCGCTGATCGCCAGCAGCGATCAGCTGGTCGGCGACAGCCTCAAGGGCGCGGCGGCGGACAGTGCCACGGCGATGCGCGCACGCCTGACGTCCGCGCAGTCGACCGCATCTGAAATGAAAGCCAACACCACCAGCACAGTGCAGGAAGCGGCGGCGACGTTGCGCTGGCGCATCGGCATGGGCCTGGCGTTGGTCGGTTGCGGCGTGCTGCTGTTGCTGGCGGTGGTGCTGGGGCGTCGAGTGGTCAATCGCTTGAAGATGCTGATCAGCGCCATGGATGATCTGGCGGCGGGCGAGGGCGACCTGACCAAGCGTGTGCAAATCAGCAGCAAGGATGAAATCGGCGACATGGCCTCGGCGGTCAATCGCTTCGTCGACAAGTTGCAGCCGATCGTGCGCGAAGCGGGTGATGTGGCTCAGCGCACCGGCGTCGAAATTGGCGCCATGACCCTGCGCAATGCCGGTGCCGATAAAGCGGCCGGCATGCAGCGCGATGAAGTGGCCGAGAGCCTGCGTGCGTTGTCGCAAATGGCTGACGAAGCCCAGTCTGAAAGCCATGCGATGCAGGCAGCCTTGCAGCAAGTGGTGGACATTCGTTCGGCCACGGATGAAAACACCCGGACATCAGCGAAGGTCGGCAGCCTGATCGAGGCGTTGGCCGGTCAGGTCGATACCGGGGCGAAGGTCATCGAGCGGCTGGCGCAGCAGAGTGAGCAGATTGAAGTGGTGCTGACGGTGATCCACGGGATCGCCGAGCAGACCAACTTGCTGGCGCTGAACGCCGCCATCGAAGCGGCGCGAGCGGGTGAGACCGGTCGTGGCTTTGCGGTGGTGGCGGACGAAGTTCGGGCGCTGGCGAGCAAGACCCAGAGCTCCACGGGCGACATCCAGGCGCACATCGTGGCCTTGCAGCAAGGGGCGCGTGAAGCGGTGGCCGCGATTGGCCAGGCCGGGCGTCAAGCCAGTGAAGGTTTGCTGGTGCTGCGTGACAGTGCGCGGTTGCAGCAATCGGTGCAGGCGTCGGTCGAGCAGGTGCATGCGGCAATTGGTCTGGCGACTCAGGCAGCGGCGCATCAGGCGCAAGGCGCGCAGGCTGTGCGGGGTCGGGTCGAGACTATCCATGCTCAGGCTGAGAAAGCGGCACAGGCGGTGGTGGAAACCACGGCCAGCGGCAAAGTGCTGGATGGTTTGGCGGCGCAGTTGAAGGCGAGCCTGGGGCAGTTCAGGGCTTAAGATTCATATTGCTGCGTCAGAAGTCATCGCGAGCAAGCTCGCTCCCACATTGGAATGCGTTCCCCTGTGGGAGCGAGCTTGCTCGCGATAGCGATCTCAGCGGCTCAGATACATCCGGGTCGTAAGCAAATAGACCGGTAATCCCGACACCAAAATCAACAACGCCGCATAAGGCGCCGCCGCCGCAAACTCCACGTTCGCAGTATGCGCCCACACTTCAGTAGCCAGCGTATTAAGCCCGGTCGGACTCAGCAGCAGCGTCGCCGTCAGCTCCTTCATTGCATCCAGAAAGACCAACGCAAACGCCGCGCCCAAGGCCGGAAAAATGATTGGCAGCGTCACTCGGCAAAACGCACTGAATGATGACGCCCCCAGCGTGCGAGCGGCTTCTTCCAATTGCGGTGCGGCTTTGTTCAGTGCCGTACGAATCGGTGCCTGAGCCAGTGGCAGGAACAGCAGCGCATAAGCAATCAGCAGCAATGCCGAAGTCTGATACAGCGCCGGCACATAGTGCAGGGCGAAGTACACCAGCGTCAGTGCAATCACCAGTCCTGGCAGCGCATGCAGCAGATACGGCAAGCGTTCGGCCCAGATTGCCAGTTGCCCTTTATGGCGCACCACCAACAGCCCAACCGGCACCGCCAGTACCAGGCACACTGCTGCGCCACCGAGGGAAAGTGCCAGCGACGACAATAACGCTTCGCTGATCGCCGCCACGGGGAATGCGGCAGAGGATCCCACTGCCAGCCAGTACGCCAACATGCCCAGCGGAATGCCGCTGCCGATGACCGCCAGCGCCAGGCAATAAACCTGGCCAAGCGCCGACCAAGACCCCAGCCGAACCTGCTCCGCGCGTCGAGCAGCGCCCTGGCCGGTGCGCACATGCCGGCCCTTGCCGCGAACCCGTAATTCGAGCCACAACAGCATCAGGCACAGCGCCAGCAACACCGCAGAAAGCATTGCTGCATTGGCGTTACTGAATTCCAGTTCGAACTGCTGATAGATCGCTGTCGTGAAGGTTTGCAGGCCGATGATGGAAAGCGCGCCGAACTCCACCAGCATGTGCAAAGCGATCAGCAGCGAGCCGGCCAGTAAAGACGGCCACAGCAGCGGCAAGGTGATTTTGAAAAACACACCCCAGCGATTCTGTCCAAGGGTCCGGGCGGATTCCTCAAGCGAAGGATCGAGATTGCGCAGTGTTGCCGCGACCGGCAGAAAAATCAGCGGGTACTTGGACAGGGTCATCACCAGGATCGCCCCGCCCAAGCCTTCGAAGTGAGCGCTCAGTGAGACCCAGGTGAAACTGCTGACAAACGCCGGTACGGCGAACGGCAAGCACAGAATCACGCCCCACAGTCGGCGCCCCGGTAGGTTGCTGCGTTCCAGCAACCAGGCCAGCGACAGCCCGATCACGCCGCAGGCAACGGTTACACCGACCATCAGTGCCAGCGTATTGCGCAGCAGTCCAAACACATACGGCCGCCATAGCAGGTGCAGCGCTTCGGCCCAGCCGGCTTGCCAGGTTTTGAGCCCGACATAGGCCAGCGGCAGCAGGCTGAGTACGACCAACAGCAACACCGGTAGCAGCAGCCAGATCGATGGCCGCTTGCGCCGTGGCACGTAACCCCCGCTGTCGGCGGGGGCGGATAGCGATGCGCACATCAGTTCAAGCCAACGTCACGTTCCAGGTCCAGGGCTTCTTCGGCGTTGCCAAGGTCGGCTGGGGTGACTTTTGGTGCTTGCAGTTCGCTGAACGGCTTGAGGCCGCGATCCGATGCCATGCCTTTGTGCAGCGGGTATTCAGCGGTGGTCTGGGTGATCACGCGCTGACCTTCTTCGCTGGCCATGTAGGCAAGGAGTTGCTGGGCTTCTTTTGGATGTTTGGTCGATTTCAGCACGGCAGCGCTGGAAACGGTGATCAGCCCGCCGACGTCGCCGCCGGTGAAGTAATGCAATTTCGAATCGAGCTGGCCTTTTTCGCGTTGCAGGGCGAACCAGTAGTAGTTGTTCACCAGAACGGTGGCGATTTCGCCGTTTTCCACGGCTTTGAGGGCGACCATGTTGTTGCTGTAGGTCTTGCCGAACGCGCGCAGGCCGGTCAGCCATTCTTCGGCGGCATCCATGCCGTGTACTTTGATGATTGCCACGGCCTGTTCCTGGAGCGCGCCACTGCTCGGCACGAAGCCGACCTTGCCTTGCCATTTCGGATCGGAGAACTCCATCACCGACTTGGGCAGGTCTTTTTCGTCGATCAGTTTAGGGTTGAAGGCAACCACGCGGACCCGGGCGGTGATGCCGATCCAGGTGCCGTTGCCGGCGACGTAGTCTTTGGGCAGGACGGCAAGGGTGGCGGCATCGGTTTGCGCCAACAGGCCTTGTTCGCCAAGCTTGTTCAGCGGAGGCGATTCTTCGGTGTAGATCACATCGGCGGGGGAGCGATCGCCTTCTTCGACGACCTGGCTGGCCAGCTGGTTGCTGCTGCCTTTGCGCACGTTGACGTGAATGCCGGTCTTGGCTTCGAAGGCTTTGGCGACGGCATCGCCAACTTCTTTGTGTTGACCGTTATAGAGTGTCAGCGAAACTGGATCAGCAGCCTGGGTGAGGGGAGTGGCGAGGGCCAGGCTGAGCAGGGTGAAGGTCAGGCCGCGGCGCAGGGTATTTCGAAACATCATTCGCAGGGTTCCTCACTGTCGCATTGCAAAAACTTGCAACAATGATAAACGATATTGCTTCTCAAGTACGCCTTGCCGGGCTGTCGAGGCGTTGTTAGAGCGGTGCGCTATAACTTTTCAACGCCCGGAAACGCAAAAACCCGCTTTAGCGGGTTTTTGTGCAATTCCAGATCGACTCTGAAATTTGAATTGGTGCCCAGAAGAAGACTCGAACTTCCACGACCTTGCGGTCACCAGCACCTGAAGCTGGCGTGTCTACCAATTTCACCATCTGGGCATGATCTTCAGCGTTGCCGCTGTTGATGTGGCGCACTATACGGAGAGCGTTTTGATCTGTAAACCCCTGATTTAGATTTAATAAATCAGATGTTTAGAATGCAAAAAACCCGCTTTCGCGGGTTTTTGTGCGAGCCTTGAAATTGATCTAATCTCAAGCTCGAAATTGGTGCCCAGAAGAAGACTCGAACTTCCACGACCTTGCGGTCACCAGCACCTGAAGCTGGCGTGTCTACCAATTTCACCATCTGGGCAGTATCGGCAGCGCTAGTGCGTCGTCGATGGCGCGCACTATACGGAGCGTCTTTTTAACTGTAAACCCCTGAAATTAAAAAAACCTGAAAAATGTTACCAGTGGCATTCAAATCATCATTGGGTTGTCGATAAAGTGCTTTAGATGGGCTGTCACAGCCTGAAATTTCCCGTTTCATTACGCCTATGCCAAACTAACCCGCATATAGACAAGGTGAAAACTCTCTAATGGCCGATTGGCAGTCCCTCGATCCCGAGGCCGCTCGTGAAGCGGAAAAATATGACAACCCTATTCCTAGCCGCGAACTGATCCTTCAGCACCTTGCTGATCGGGGTTCGCCTGCTAACCGCGAGCAGCTGGTCGAAGAGTTTGGTCTGACCACAGAAGACCAGATCGAAGCCCTGCGTCGCCGCCTGCGCGCCATGGAGCGCGATGCTCAACTCATCTATACCCGTCGCGGCACGTACGCGCCGGTGGACAAGCTCGACCTGATCCTTGGCCGCATCAGCGGTCACCGTGACGGCTTCGGCTTCCTGGTCCCGGACGACGGCAGTGACGACCTGTTCATGAGCCCGGCGCAAATGCGTCTGGTGTTCGACGGCGACCGTGCCCTGGCCCGCGTCTCCGGTCTCGACCGTCGCGGTCGCCGTGAAGGCATGATCGTCGAAGTGGTGTCCCGTGCCCACGAGAGCATCGTCGGTCGCTACTTCGAAGAGGGCGGTATCGGTTTCGTTGTGGCGGATAACCCGAAGATCCAGCAAGAAGTGCTGGTCACTCCGGGCCGTAACGCCAATGCGCAGATCGGTCAGTTCGTCGAAGTGAAGATCACTCACTGGCCGACGCCACGCTTCCAGCCGCAAGGCGACGTGGTTGAAGTCGTGGGCAACTACATGGCACCGGGCATGGAAATCGACATCGCCCTGCGCACTTACGATATTCCTCACGTCTGGCCTGAGGCTGTGCTCAAAGAAGCCGCCAAGCTCAAGCCGGAAGTCGAAGAGAAAGACAAAGAGAAGCGCATCGACTTGCGTCATCTGCCGTTCGTGACCATCGACGGTGAAGATGCTCGCGACTTCGATGACGCGGTGTACTGCGAAGCCAAACCGGGCAAGCTGCGCCTGTTCTCCGGTGGCTGGAAGTTGTACGTGGCGATTGCCGACGTCTCCAGCTACGTGAAGATCGGTTCGGCCCTGGACAACGAATCCCAGGTTCGCGGCAACTCGGTGTACTTCCCCGAGCGCGTGGTGCCGATGCTGCCTGAGCAGCTGTCCAACGGTCTGTGCTCGCTGAACCCGCACGTTGATCGCCTGGCCATGGTTTGCGAGATGACCATCTCCAAATCCGGCGAGATGACCGACTACTGCTTCTACGAAGCGGTGATTCACTCCCACGCCCGCCTGACCTATAACAAAGTCAGCGCGATGCTGGAAACGCCGAAACTCACCGAAGCGCGTCAGCTTCGTGGCGAGTACACCGACGTCCTGCCGCATCTCAAGCAGCTTTACGCACTGTACAAAGTGCTGTTGGCCGCTCGTCACGTGCGTGGCGCGATCGATTTCGAAACCCAGGAAACCCGGATTATCTTCGGGACCGAGCGCAAGATTGCCGAAATCCGTCCGACCGTTCGCAACGATGCGCACAAGCTGATCGAGGAATGCATGCTGGCGGCCAACGTGGCCACCGCCGAATTCCTGAAAAAACACGAAATCCCTGCGCTGTATCGCGTCCACGACGGTCCGCCACCGGAGCGTCTGGAAAAACTGCGCGCCTTCCTTGGCGAGCTCGGCCTGTCCCTGCACAAAGGCAAGGACGGCCCGTCGCCGAAGGATTACCAGGCTTTGCTGGCAAGCATCAAGGATCGTCCGGATTTCCATCTGATCCAGACCGTCATGCTGCGTTCGTTGAGCCAGGCGGTGTACAGCGCCGATAACCAGGGCCACTTCGGCCTGAATTATGAAGCCTATACCCACTTCACCTCGCCGATCCGCCGCTACCCGGACTTGCTCACGCACCGGGCGATCCGCAGCGTTATCCATTCGAAGCAGGACACGCCGCACGTTCGCCGTGCCGGCGCGATGACCATTCCGAAAGCGCGCATTTATCCGTACGACGAAGCAGCGCTGGAGCAGCTCGGCGAGCAATGCTCGATGAGCGAGCGCCGTGCCGACGAAGCGACCCGCGACGTTGTGAACTGGCTCAAGTGCGAGTTCATGAAAGATCGTGTTGGCGAGTCGTTCCCGGGTGTGATCACCGCCGTGACCGGTTTTGGCCTGTTCGTCGAGCTGACCGACATCTACGTCGAAGGCCTGGTGCATGTCACCGCGCTGCCGGGTGATTACTACCACTTCGATCCTGTGCACCACCGCCTCGCCGGTGAGCGTACCGGTCGCAGCTTCCGCCTTGGCGATACCGTTGAAGTGCGCGTCATGCGGGTTGACCTCGACGAGCGCAAGATCGACTTCGAGATGGCTGAAAAAACCATCAGCGCGCCGATCGGCCGCAAGAAGCGCGGTACTGAAAAGAGTGAGCCAGCCGCCAAGACTGCTGCTAAAACCGCTGCAGAGCCGGCTCCGGAGAAAACCGGTCGTCGTCCTGCGAAGGAAAAGGCTGTCGAGGCGTATCGCCCGAGCGATGCTGCGGCAAAAAATGCCGAACTGCGTAAAAGCCGTGAACTGAAACAGGCGTTGCTGTCTGAAGCGAAAAGCGGCGGTAAAGCGGCGTCTGGGGGAAAGACCGGACGGTCGGCGCCTGACAAGGCTTCCGGCAGCAAACCGAGCAAACACCGTAAAGGCCCGCCGAAAGCGGGTTCAGCCCCAGCCAAAAGCGGCGGGGCGCGTAAACCTAAGGCCAAGTCATGAGTCAGTTGGAAAAAATCTACGGCGTGCATGCGGTAGAAGCATTGCTGCGTCACCACCCGAAACGCGTCAAGCAGATCTGGCTGGCTGAAGGCCGCAGTGATCCGCGTGTGCAGACCCTGATTCAACTGGCGGCGGAAAATCGCGTAGCGGTCGGCAACGCCGAGCGCCGTGAACTGGATGCCTGGGTTGAAGGCGTGCACCAGGGCGTGGTGGCGGACGTGAGTCCGAGCCAGGTCTGGGGCGAAGCGATGCTCGATGAGCTGCTCGATCGCACCGAAGGCGCGCCACTGCTGTTGGTGCTCGACGGTGTGACCGATCCGCACAACCTTGGCGCTTGCCTGCGTTCTGCCGATGCGGCCGGCGCTCTGGCGGTGATCGTTCCGAAAGACAAGTCGGCCACGCTGACCCCGACGGTGCGAAAAGTCGCCTGCGGTGCGGCGGAAGTGATTCCGTTGGTTGCCGTGACTAACCTGGCGCGCACCCTGGAAAAGCTCAAGCAGCGCGGCTTGTGGGTTGTGGGTACGGCGGGCGAGGCTGAGCAAAGTCTGTATCAGCAAGACATGACCGGCCCGACCATCCTGATCATGGGGGCGGAAGGCAGCGGCATGCGTCGCCTGACTCGCGATCTTTGCGACTACCTGGTGCACTTGCCGATGACTGGCAGCGTCAGCAGTCTCAACGTATCCGTGGCGACTGGCGTTTGCCTGTTCGAAGCGCAACGCCAGCGTAGCGTGAAAGCAGCCGGGACCACCAAAAAGTCCTGAGCCTTTGGTAATCCCTGTGGGAGCGAGTCTGCTCGCGATAAGCGGAGTGACATTCAGCATCAATGTTGGATGTTGCGCCGCAGTCGCGGGCAGGCTCGCTCCCACAGTGGTTTGTGCCGAGGCGAAAACAGGTGGTTGAACGAACTGTTCAAATAATCACCAATTGCCTTGCACCTCTCCTGTCCCTTCTCTACAATTGCGCCCCTTGCTGTGACGGCAGGCACGCATGTGTCTATCGCAAGCAAGTCCATTAGTGTCATTCACTCCTTGTCTGACCGCTTTTGAGCGGCAGGCTACAACCCGTAAGGAGCATTCATGCGTCATTACGAAATCATCTTTTTGGTCCACCCGGATCAAAGCGAGCAAGTCGGCGGCATGGTTGAGCGTTACACCAAGCTGATCGAAGAAGACGGCGGCAAAATCCACCGTCTGGAAGATTGGGGCCGTCGTCAACTGGCCTACGCAATCAACAATGTTCACAAGGCTCACTACGTGATGCTGAACGTTGAATGCACTGGCAAGGCTCTGGCCGAGCTGGAAGACAACTTCCGCTACAACGATGCAGTGATCCGTAACCTGGTCATCCGTCGCGAAGAAGCCGTTACCGGCCAATCCGAGATGCTCAAGGCTGAAGAAAACCGCAGTGAGCGCCGTGAGCGTCGCGACCGTCCTGAGCACGAAGGCGCTGAAAGCGCTGATAGTGATGACAGCGACAACAGCGATAACGCTGACGAGTAATCCACGGACCTTTTAAGGAGCCTATCAAATGGCACGTTTCTTCCGTCGTCGTAAATTCTGCCGCTTCACCGCTGAAGACGTGAAAGAGATCGATTACAAAGATCTCAACACTCTGAAAGCTTATGTATCCGAGACCGGCAAAATCGTTCCAAGCCGCATCACCGGTACCAAAGCACGTTATCAGCGTCAGCTGGCCACCGCTATCAAGCGCGCCCGCTTCCTGGCCCTGCTGGCCTACACCGACAGCCACGGCCGCTGAGACCGGGCAGTCGACACGTAGCAAAGGATTGAAAGCATGCGTGCCTTAGCTGAGTTCATCATGCGCGGCCGTATGCAGGCCACTCTCGTAGTGGCCGGATGCGCAACATTGCCGTTGTTGTATTGGTTGGGTGCTGCCGCTGGATGCCTCGTGCTCTTGCGGCGCGGATTGAAGGACGCCATTGGCGTACTTGCTCTGGGATTGCTGCCGGCATTGGTCTGGTGGCTTTACTCCGACGACCCACGGGCACTTCTGGTGCTGCTGGGGTCTTCGAGTCTTGCGTTGGTTTTGCGCGCAAGCGAGTCCTGGGTCCGCGTGCTGCTGGTCAGCGTAGCAGTGGGAACGGTGTTTTCGGTGGTGCTGGGGGCGGCTTTTGCGCCCCAGATCGAGATGCTGGCGCAGGCCTTGATAAAGGTCATGCCGTCGCTACTCGGTGATGTCTACCAGAAGTTGTCGGTAGACGAGCAAGCGCATTTTGCGTCCCTGATTGCACCGGTCCTGACCGGCTTGATTGCGGCCTTGTTGCAAATCGTCAGTGTGCTGAGCCTGATTGTCGGGCGCTACTGGCAGGCGTTGTTGTACAACCCGGGTGGTTTTGGTCGCGAGTTTCGCGCCATCCGATTCCCGCTGGGACCGGCGATTGCAATGCTGGTGTTGATGCTTCTGGGGCCGAACATCGGTCCGCAGATGGCGATGTTGACACCGTTGTGCAGTGTTCCGCTGGTGTTCGCCGGGCTGGCCCTGATTCACGGGCTGGTGGCGAAGAAGCGACTGGCCAGGTTCTGGCTGGTGGGGTTGTACGTCACGCTGTTGCTGTTCATGCAGCTGATCTATCCGTTGCTGGTGGTCTTGGCCATCGTCGACAGCCTGATTGATTTTCGCGGTCGTTCGGCGCCGAAAGACGCCGATAGCGCGAACGGTGAAGGTTAAAAGTTAAGAGGATTTTCACATGCAACTGATCCTTCTGGAAAAAGTCACCAACCTGGGCAACCTGGGTGACAAAGTAAACGTCAAGGCTGGTTACGGTCGTAACTACCTGCTGCCTTACGGCAAAGCTACCGCTGCGACCGCTGCCAACCTGGCTGCGTTCGAAGAGCGTCGCGCTGAGCTGGAAAAAGCTGCAGCAGACCGTAAGATTTCGGCTGAAAGCCGTGCCGCCCAACTGGCTGAGCTGGAAGTGACTATCACTGCCACCGCTGGTGACGAAGGCAAGCTGTTCGGTTCGATCGGTACTCACGACATCGCTGATGCACTGACCGCCTCTGGCGTTGAAGTTGCAAAAAGCGAAGTTCGTCTGCCGAACGGCACCATCCGCAACGTAGGCGAATTCGACGTAGCCGTGCACCTGCACGCCGAAGTTGAAGCCACCGTACGCGTTGTCGTGGTAGCAGCTTAAGCAGCACTTGTCGGCTGGCACCCTCGGGTGCTTGCCGGTAACATCGGGCACGATCCTGTTTACAGGTCGTGCCCTTTGTCTTTCTGCAGTTCCTGATTTACACAACTATTCAAGTGGCCATGAACGATATCTCCGCACCCGAGCAATACGATCTGCAAACCGCTGCCCTGAAGGTGCCGCCGCATTCCATCGAGGCCGAACAGGCCGTGCTCGGTGGTCTGATGCTGGACAACAACGCCTGGGAACGCGTGCTGGATCAGGTTTCGGATGGCGATTTCTATCGACATGACCACCGTTTGATCTTCCGGGCGATCGCCAAACTGGCCGATCAGAACTCGCCGATCGACGTCGTGACCCTTGCCGAGCAATTGGACAAGGAAGGTCAGACCTCGCAAGTCGGTGGTCTCGGTTACCTGGGTGAGTTGGCGAAAAACACGCCGTCCGTCGCCAACATCAAGGCCTATGCGCAGATTGTTCGTGCGCGAGCGACCTTGCGGCAACTGATCGGCATTGCCAGCGAGATTGCCGACAGCGCCTTCAACCCTGAAGGCCGCACGGCTGAAGAGATTCTCGATGAAGCCGAACGGCAGATCTTCCAGATTGCCGAGGCCCGGCCAAAAACCGGCGGCCCGGTGAGCGTGAATGACCTGCTGACCAAGGCTATCGACCGCATCGACACCTTGTTCAACACCGACAACGCCATTACCGGCCTGTCCACCGGTTACACCGACCTCGACGAGATGACCAGCGGCCTGCAGCCGTCCGACCTGATCATCGTCGCCGGCCGTCCGTCCATGGGTAAAACCACCTTTGCGATGAACCTGGTGGAAAACGCCGTGTTGCGCAGCGACAAATGCGTTCTGGTTTACTCGCTGGAGATGCCAGGCGAATCGCTGATCATGCGTATGTTGTCGTCGCTTGGCCGTATCGACCAGACCAAGGTCAGGGCCGGTCGCCTGGACGATGACGATTGGCCGCGCCTGACCTCGGCGGTCAATCTGCTCAACGATCGCAAACTGTTCATCGACGATACAGCGGGTATCAGCCCCTCGGAGATGCGGGCGCGGACCCGGCGTCTGGTGCGTGAACACGGCGACATCGCCCTGATCATGATCGACTACCTGCAATTGATGCAGATTCCAGGTTCCGGTGGCGACAACCGGACCAACGAGATTTCCGAGATTTCCCGGTCCTTGAAAGCCCTGGCCAAGGAATTCAATTGCCCGGTGGTGGCGCTGTCCCAGCTCAACCGCTCCCTGGAGCAACGACCGAACAAACGCCCGATCAACTCCGACCTCCGGGAGTCCGGAGCGATCGAGCAGGATGCTGACGTGATCATGTTCGTATACCGGGACGAGGTGTATCACCCGGAAACCGAGCACAAGGGCATTGCTGAAATCATCATCGGTAAACAGCGGAACGGACCAATCGGTACGTCACGGCTGGCGTTCATCGGCAAGTACACCCGTTTCGAAAACCTGGCGCCGGGCAGCTATAACTTCGACGACGAATAATCTCCGTCGTCTGGTCAGGCCTCATTGCGAGCAGGCTCACTCCCACCTTGGAATGCATTCCCCTGTGGGAGTGAGCCTGCTCGCGATGGGGTCGCCGCTATTTCCGACCATAGCCGTCGGAATTGGTTATTTTTTGTGCTATATTCCGCGCCCGCGATTTTTCATCTCAACACCGGTCATCGTCATGCAAACAGCCAAGCCGTTATTTGACTATCCCAAGTACTGGGCCGAATGTTTCGGTCCCGCGCCATTCCTGCCGATGAGCAGGGAGGAGATGGATCAGCTTGGCTGGGATTCATGCGACATCATCATCGTCACCGGTGATGCGTACGTTGACCATCCGTCGTTCGGCATGGCGATCATCGGCCGGCTGCTGGAGTCGCAAGGCTTTCGCGTCGGGATCATTGCCCAGCCAGACTGGCAGTCCAAAGACGACTTCATGAAGCTCGGCGAGCCGAACCTGTTCTTCGGCGTCGCGGCCGGCAACATGGACTCGATGATCAACCGCTACACCGCCGACAAGAAAATCCGTTCCGACGACGCCTACACCCCCGGTGGCCTGGCGGGCAAGCGTCCGGACCGCGCGAGCCTGGTTTACAGCCAGCGCTGCAAGGAAGCCTACAAGAACGTGCCGATCGTTCTCGGTGGCATCGAAGCCTCCCTGCGCCGCATCGCCCACTACGATTACTGGCAGGACCGGGTGCGCAACTCGATCCTGATCGACGCCTGCGCCGACATCCTGCTGTACGGCAACGCCGAACGCGCGATCGTCGAAGTCGCCCAGCGTCTGTCTTACGGTCACAAGATCGAAGACATCACCGACGTGCGCGGCACCGCGTTCATTCGTCGCGATACGCCCAAAGACTGGTACGAAGTCGATTCCACGCGCATCGACCGTCCGGGCAAGGTCGACAAGATCATCAACCCGTACGTCAACACCCAGGATACCCAAGCCTGCGCCATCGAGCAGGAAAAGGGACCGGTTGAAGACCCGAGCGAAGCCAAGGTCGTGCAGATCCTGGCCAGCCCGAAGATGACTCGCGACAAGACCGTGATCCGTCTGCCATCCGTTGAAAAAGTCCGTGGCGACGCCG
Source organism: Pseudomonas sp. fls2-241-R2A-110 (assembly GCF_030209165.1). Lineage (NCBI taxonomy): Bacteria > Pseudomonadati > Pseudomonadota > Gammaproteobacteria > Pseudomonadales > Pseudomonadaceae > Pseudomonas > Pseudomonas sp. fls2-241-R2A-110. Next base: position 51,329 of record NZ_JARVSN010000011.1, read on the forward strand.
TGCTTTATGCTCACGCCAACCGCGTGCTTCACCTGGAAACCAACCCGGGCAACGCTCGCGCGCTGGTGCAAAAGCACGGCGAAGTCGACGTCTGGTTCAACCCGCCGCCGATTCCGATGACCACCGAAGAAATGGACTACGTGTTCGGCATGCCTTATGCCCGCGTTCCACATCCGGCGTATGGCAAGGAAAAAATCCCGGCCTACGACATGATCCGTTTCTCGGTGAACATCATGCGTGGCTGCTTCGGCGGCTGCACCTTCTGCTCGATCACCGAGCACGAAGGCCGGATCATCCAGAACCGCTCCGAAGAGTCGATCATTCGCGAAATCGAAGAGATCCGCGACAAGGTCCCAGGCTTTACCGGCGTCATTTCCGACCTCGGCGGCCCGACCGCGAACATGTACCGCATCGCTTGCAAGAGCCCGGAAATCGAATCCGCGTGCCGCAAGCCATCGTGCGTGTTCCCGGGGATTTGCCCGAACTTGAACACCGATCACTCGTCGCTGATCCAGCTGTATCGCAGCGCCCGTGCCCTGCCGGGTGTGAAGAAGATCCTGATCGCTTCCGGCTTGCGCTACGACCTCGCGGTCGAGTCGCCGGAATACGTCAAGGAGCTGGTGACCCACCACGTCGGTGGTTACCTGAAGATCGCCCCGGAACACACCGAGGAAGGTCCGCTCAACCAGATGATGAAACCGGGCATCGGCAGCTATGACAAGTTCAAGCGCATGTTCGAGAAGTACTCCAAGGAAGCCGGGAAAGAGCAGTACCTGATTCCGTACTTCATCGCTGCCCACCCGGGCACCACCGACGAAGACATGATGAACCTGGCCCTGTGGCTCAAGGGCAACGGTTTCCGTGCCGACCAGGTGCAGGCGTTCTACCCGTCGCCGATGGCCACCGCCACCGCGATGTACCACTCGGGCAAGAACCCGCTGCGCAAGGTGACGTACAAGAGCGACGCGGTAACCATCGTCAAGAGCGAAGAGCAGCGCCGTTTGCACAAGGCGTTCTTGCGCTATCACGATCCGAAAGGCTGGCCGATGCTGCGTGAAGCGCTGACCCGTATGGGCCGCGCCGACCTGATCGGGCCGGGCAAGAATCAGTTGATTCCGTTGCATCAGCCGGCGACCGACAGCTACCAGAGCGCCCGTCGCAAGAACTCGACGCCGGCTGGCAGCCACAAAGTGGCCGGGGAAAAGACGACCAAAATCCTGACCCAACACACCGGCCTGCCGCCACGCGCCAGCGATGGCGGTAACCCGTGGGACAAGCGTGAACAGGCCAAGGCTGCGGCGTTCGCCCGCAACCAGCAGGCAGCCAAGGAGCGCAAGGACGCGGCCAAAGGCAAAGGGCCCAAGCCCGCACGTAAGCCGGTCGTACCGCGCTAATCCTCGCTTGAGCTGAACAAAACGCCAACCCTCGGGTTGGCGTTTTGCGTTTCTGCGTTGGGGGAAATCGGGCGCCGGGTCGGAATCTGTGTTGTGGCAACCGGCCCTTCGCGGGCAAGCCCGCTCCCACAGGGTTCTGATGCGAACATGGAATTGGGGCATCCCTTGATCACTGTGGGAGCGGGCTTGCCCGCGAAGAGGTCGGTACAGCCGCAGCAAATGTTGTCTGACAGCCCCTCAGCCGCAACATTTTCGTGCAACTGCGCCCAACCAATTTCCCGCATCGCCCGATTTTGGTGCTGTACTGCCTCAAGCAACGGAAGAAAGCGCCAGCGCCACGGGATGGCATAAGTCTTGCGCGCTTTCCAATACGCTTAAGGCTCGCAGGAGGCACGCCGTGTCGATTCATGTCGCATTGCACCACGTCACGCATTACCGCTACGACCGCGCTGTCGAGCTCGGTCCGCAGATCGTTCGCCTGCGCCCGGCCGCCCACAGTCGCACGCGGATTCTCTCCTATGCGCTGAAAGTCTCGCCCGAGCAGCACTTCATCAACTGGCAGCAGGACCCCCAGGGCAATTACCTGGCGCGATTGGTGTTCCCGGAAAAAACCTCCGAGCTGCGGATCGAAGTCGATCTGCTGGCGGAGATGGCGGTGTTCAATCCCTTCGATTTCTTCCTCGAGCCCTACGCGGAAAAGATTCCTTTCACTTACGCCGCGGATGAGCGCAAGGAACTGGCGCCCTATCTGGAAACCTTGCCCCTGACGCCGAAGTTCAAGGCTTATCTGGACGGCATCGACCGCACGCCGCTGCCGAGCGTGGATTTCCTCGTGGCGCTCAACCAGCGCTTGAGCGAAGACATCGGCTACCTGATCCGCATGGAGCCGGGTGTGCAAACGCCAGAGCACACCCTTGAGCACGCCTCGGGCTCGTGCCGCGACTCGGCGTGGTTGCTGGTGCAACTGCTGCGAAACCTCGGCCTGGCGGCTCGATTCGTCTCCGGTTACCTGATCCAGTTGACGGCCGACGTCAAAAGCCTCGACGGCCCCTCTGGCACCGAAGTGGATTTCACCGACCTGCACGCCTGGTGCGAGGTCTATTTGCCCGGTGCCGGCTGGATCGGCCTGGACGCGACCTCAGGGCTGTTTGCCGGGGAAGGACACATTCCGTTGGCGTGCAGTCCCGATCCGGGCTCTGCGGCACCGATCAGTGGCTTGGTGGAGCCGTGCGAGTGTGAGTTCACCCACGAAATGTCCGTGGAACGGATCTGGGAAGCGCCGCGGGTCACAAAGCCCTATACCGAAGACCAGTGGCTGGCGATCCAGGCGCTGGGCCGGCAGATCGATGCTGACCTGCTCGAAGGCGATGTGCGCCTGACCATGGGCGGCGAGCCGACTTTCGTGTCCATCGATGACCCGGACGGCGCCGAATGGAACACCGCAGCGCTGGGGCCGGACAAGCGACGCCTGTCCGCCGAGCTGTTCCAACGCATGCGCAAGCATTACGCGCCCCAAGGCCTGGTGCATTTCGGTCAGGGCAAATGGTACCCCGGCGAACAATTGCCGCGCTGGTCGCTGAACTGCTACTGGCGCCGCGATGGCGTGCCGATCTGGCACAACGGCGCCTTGATCGCCGATGAGCAGGAAGACTACGGCGCCGATGGCGAACTGGCCGGACGTTTTCTGGCGAGTGTCGCCGAACGCCTGAAAATTCCCACGCGCTTCGTGTTTCCAGCCTACGAAGACAATTTCTATTACCTCTGGCGCGAAGGCACTTTGCCGATGAACGTCAGCGCCGAAGACTCACGTCTGGAAGAACCGTTGGAGCGTGCGCGCCTGCGCAAAGTCTTCAGCCAGGGCCTGGACAAGGTCATCGGTCAGGTCTTGCCGCTGGCGCGTACCGCCAAGGGCGATCAGTGGCAAAGCGGTCGCTGGTATCTGCGCGACGAACATTGCCGGCTGGTGCCGGGGGATTCGCCGCTGGGCTATCGCTTGCCGCTGGGCTCGCAGCCTTGGGTGAAGGCGGCGGAGTACCCGTTCATCCATCCCGCCGATCCTAACCAGGAATTTGCGGCACTGCCGGACACGATGCATTTGAACAGCCCGGGTGTGCCGGCCGACGCGGTTGAGCGGGCGCCGAAGGTTGATGAGTCAGCTGATTGGCTCACCCGCACCGCGTTCTGCGCCGAGGCCCGGGAAGGGCGGTTGTACCTGTTCATGCCGCCTCTGGAGCGGGTCGAAGACTATCTGGAACTGGTCAGCGCCATCGAGGCCACGGCTCAGGAACTGCATTGCCCGGTATTGCTGGAGGGCTATGAGCCGCCGAGCGATCCGCGCCTGAGCAACTTCCGCATTACCCCCGATCCAGGCGTAATCGAGGTCAACGTGCAACCGTCCGCCACGTGGGACGAGCTGGTCGAGCGCACCGAGTTTCTGTACGAAGAAGCGCGCCAGACCCGATTGACCACCGAGAAATTCATGATCGACGGGCGACACACCGGCACCGGCGGCGGTAACCATTTTGTGCTGGGTGGCGCTACGCCGGCGGACTCACCGTTTCTGCGCCGTCCGGATCTGCTGCGCAGCCTGATCAGTTACTGGCATAACCACCCGTCGCTGTCCTACTTGTTTTCCGGATTGTTCATCGGCCCGACGTCCCAGGCGCCGCGTGTCGATGAAGCGCGCAACGATGCGTTGTACGAGTTGGAAATCGCCTTCGCCCAGATGCCCGAACCGGGCGAGGCGTGTGCGCCGTGGCTGGTCGACCGGTTGCTGCGCAACTTGCTGATCGACGTGACCGGCAACACGCACCGCGCCGAGTTCTGCATCGACAAGCTCTATTCGCCGGATGGCGCCACGGGGCGGCTTGGGCTGCTCGAATTGCGCGCGTTTGAAATGCCGCCGCATGCGCGCATGAGTCTGGCTCAGCAGTTGTTGCTGCGGGCGCTGGTCGCGCGGTTCTGGCGTGAGCCTTATGCGCCGCCGAAGCTGGCGCGCTGGGGCACCGAGCTGCATGACCGGTTCCTGTTGCCACACTTTATCGAGCAGGATTTCGCTGATGTGATCGTCGACCTCAATGCTGCCGGTTATCCAGTGCGGGCGGAGTGGTTTGCGGCGCATCTGGAATTTCGCTTTCCCAAGGTCGGCGATTACGCGGTCAGTGGCATTGAGCTTGAAGTGCGCCAGGCGCTGGAGCCTTGGCATGTGCTGGGCGAGGAGGGCGCGGTCGGCGGCACGGTGCGTTACGTGGATTCGTCGCTGGAACGGCTGCAGGTCAAACTCACTGGCCTTGCGCCGCAGCGTTACATGCTGACCTGCAACGGCGTCCCGGTGCCCTTGCAGCCAACCGGGCGAGTTGGCGAATTTGTTGCTGGCGTGCGTTTTCGCGCGTGGCAACCGGCCAACTGCCTGCAACCCACCATCCCGGTTCATGCACCGTTGGTGTTCGACCTGCTCGACACCTGGATGCAACGTTCGCTGGGTGGCTGTCAGTACCACGTCGCCCATCCGGGCGGGCGCAACTACGACAGCCTGCCGGTGAACGCCAATGAGGCCGAAAGCCGGCGGATGGCGCGGTTTTTCCGTATCGGGCACACGCCCGGGAAACTGCCTGTACCGATCCTGGAAATAAACGACGAGTTGCCGATGACGCTCGATTTACGACGCTTCTAAACCGTACGCGACGCCCGGATTTTTCGTCTATCCGGGTGTCATGAGCCTGCGTTAGTCTGACCGTTCTTCGCTGTCTGCCGAGCTTTCCATGCCTGACCTGCTTGACCGCTACCCGCTGACGGCGGGCACTTATCACGAACTGCTCGACGACAGCGGCGCGGTGCGCCCGCACTGGCGCCGTCTGTTCGACCAATTGCAACGCAGCACGCCAACGCAATTGGTGCAGCGTCAGGCGCTGTTGACCCGGCAGATCCAGGAAAACGGAGTGACCTACAACGTCTACGCCGACCCCAAGGGCGCTGACCGACCGTGGGAGCTTGACCTGCTGCCCCATGTGATTGCCGCTGATGAGTGGGCACGGTTATCGGCCGGGATCGCCCAGCGCGCACGTTTGCTCAATGCTGTGCTGGCGGACCTCTATGGTCCGCAACGGCTGATCGCCGAAGGTCTGCTGCCGGCGGAACTGGTATTCGGCCACAACAACTTCCTCTGGCCTTGCCAGGGCATTGCGCCGCCCGACGGGACCTTTCTACATCTGTACGCAGTGGATCTGGCGCGCACGCCTGATGGCCGCTGGTGGGTCACGGCAGATCGCACTCAAGCGCCATCCGGTGCCGGTTATGCGCTGGAAAACCGCACCATCGTGTCTCGGGCGTTTCCCGAGTTGTATCGCGATTTGAAGGTGCAGCATCTGGCCGGGTTCTTCCGCACGCTTCAGGAAACCCTCGCCCGCCAGGCGCCAAGCGATGATGAGGCGCCGCTGATCGTGCTGCTGACGCCGGGGCGTTTCAACGAAAGCTATTTCGAACATCTCTATTTGGCGCGTCAGCTCGGTTATCCCCTGGTTGAGGGTGGCGACCTCACGGTGCGCGATGCCACGGTCTACTTGAAAACCCTGAGCGGCCTGCGTCGGGTTCACGCGATCATGCGTCGCCTTGACGATGATTTCTGCGATCCGCTGGAGCTGCGCACCGACTCGGCGCTTGGCGTGCCGGGCCTGCTCGAAGCGGTGCGACAGGGGCGCGTGCTGGTGGCCAATGCTCTCGGCAGCGGTGTGCTGGAGTCGCCAGGGTTGCTGGGATTTTTGCCGCGAATCAATCAGTTCCTGTTCGGCGAAGAACTGATCTTGCCGTCCATCGCGACGTGGTGGTGTGGTGAAGCGCCGGTGCTGGCTCAGGCCCTGGAAAAACTGCCCGAGCTGCTGATCAAGCCGGCCTTTCCATCGCAAAGCTTTGCTCCGGTATTTGGCCGGGATTTGAGTGAAAAACAGCGCCAGGCGTTGGCAGAGCGCATGCAGGCGCGGCCTTATGCCTATGTTGCGCAAGAATTGGCGCAGTTATCTCAGGCGCCTATCTGGCAGGCCGAGGATGGTCAGCTGCAACCACGCGCCATCGGCATGCGCATGTATGCCGTGGCCAGCCGCGACGGCTACCGGATATTGCCGGGTGGTTTGACTCGGGTTGCCGCAGACGCAGACGCCGAAGTGGTGTCGATGCAACGCGGCGGCGCGAGCAAGGATACGTGGGTGCTGGGGGATCGTCCGCCGAGCGGCGAACAATGGAAAACCCAGCGCACGATCGGCGTGCATGATCTGGTGCGGCGTGATCCCTATCTGCCGTCGCGGGTGGTGGAAAACCTTTTCTGGTTCGGCCGCTATTGCGAACGTTGTGATGACAGCGCCCGACTGCTGCGGATCATGCTTGCGCGCTATGTCGATGGGGACGACCCGCAGGCGCTGGAGGCGGCAGTCGATCTCGGCGAGCGCCTGAATCTGTTGCCGGAAGAGGGCGCGTTGCCCGAGCGGTTGTTGGCCGCGTTGCTCGGCGACGACTGGCCGTTCAGCCTGCGCTCCAACCTGCAACGTTTGCAGTGGGCGGCATCGCAGGTGCGAGGCAAACTCTCACGGGAAAACTGGCAGGCGCTGGTGGAGTTGCAGCGCGAAGCCATGGAGCTGGAAACCGAAGAGCCGGATTTCGGCGAGTTGCTGGATTTCCTCAACCGCCTGGTGATGTCCCTCGCGGCGTTGTCCGGTTTCGCCCTGGATGACATGACGCGAGACGAAGGCTGGCGCTTTTTGATGACTGGCCGGCGGATCGAGCGACTGCAGTTTCTCAGTGGCAGCCTGGCGGCGTTTCTGCGCGGTGCCGGCGCGTTTGATCAAGCCGGGCTGGAATGGCTGTTGGAACTGGGCAACAGCAGCATCACTTACCGCTCGCGGTATCTGGCCGTGGCCCAGTTGATTCCGGTGCTCGACCTGTTGCTGCTCGATGAGCAAAACCCTCACGCGGTGCTGTTCCAGTTGAAACTGGTGACCCGCACGCTCAAGCGTTTGAACGATGACTTTGGCGCGCCGCGCGAAGCCGGGCTGCCGCAATTGGTCGAACGGCTGGCGCAGTTCGACCTGGGCTGCCTGGAGAACTCGTTGTTCGGCGAAGCCAGCGTTCGCGCCGCCATTGAGGGGCTGGCGGATTTGCTGCAACAGATCGCCGATGCCAGCGGGCAAGTGTCGGATCGCTTGGCGTTGCGCCATTTCGCCCACGTCGATGATGTCAGCCAGCGCACGGTGTCCGTCTGATGAGCGCCCATTACCAGATTTTCCACGACACCCATTATCACTACGACAGCCCGGTATCCCTGGCCCAGCAACTGGCGCACCTGTGGCCGCGGGCCTGTGCCTGGCAACGCTGCTCCGAGCGGCAGTTGCAGATCAGTCCCGACCCGACCTCGCGCCGCGATGAGCTGGATGTGTTCGGCAATCCGCTGACCCGGTTGGCATTCGAGAGGCCGCACGATGAATTGCTGGTCAACGCGAGTCTCACGGTCGAGGTATTGGCCCGGCCGACGCTGGACTTCAATCAATCCCCAGCGTGGGAAGAAACCCGCAACGCACTGAGCTATAGCGGCCAGCCACTGTCGCCTGAGTTGCTGGAAGCGTGCCGTTACCGGTTCGAATCGCCCTACGTGCATTTGAAAAGCAACTTTGTCGACTTTTCGCACAGTTGCTTCCCGGCGGGTCAGCCTTTGTTGTTGGGCGTCCAGGCATTGATGGAAAAAATCTTCAGCGAATTCACCTTCGACGCCGAAGCCACTCAAGTGGCGACACCGCTTGTGGAAGTGCTGGAGCGACGGCGCGGGGTTTGCCAGGACTTTGCTCACCTGATGCTCGCGTGTGTGCGCTCCCGTGGGTTGGCGGCGCGTTACATCAGCGGCTACCTGCTGACCCAGCCACCGCCGGGCCAGCCGCGACTGATCGGCGCTGACGCGTCGCATGCCTGGGTGTCGGTGTTTTGCCCGGTGCTGGGCTGGGTCGATTTCGATCCGACCAACAACGTGCAGCCGGCACTGGAACACATCACCCTGGCTTGGGGACGGGATTTTTCCGATGTTTCGCCACTACGTGGGGTGATTCTGGGCGGCGGGAATCATGATCCGGAAGTGCGCGTCACCGTGATGCCACTGGATTAACGCAGCTCCCCTGTAGGAGTGAGCCTGCTCGCGATAGCGGTGTGTCAGAAAAATAAATGTTGAATGTGCCACCGCTATCGCGAGCAGGCTCACTCCTACAGGGGGCTGTGTGCGTTCTTTGGATGGGGTATTTCAGAGGGGACTGTGAGGGTCAGCAAAGTGGCTGCTGACCCTGGACACAGATCCGGTGGGCCTGATCAGATCATCGGGCCCTGAGGGTCTCAGGCGTCGGGCGCCTGATCTTTCGGTGCTTCAGTTTCGTCTGTAGCCACTTCGCCTTCGGCATCCGGGTTCAGTGCTGCTGCTTCTTCTTCAGCTGTAGCTTTCTTGCGCTGAAGCTTTTCCTCTTTCTTCTGCTCCTTGGCCAAGTCTCTCTGACGTTTGGCGAAGGAATAATTAGGTTTAGCCATGGGCGATCCTCTGGGGTCGAAGGTGAGGTTGAGCGGCGCATATTCTGCCCTGTATCGGCACCGAGCCGTTAGCTGGGTTTTTGCTCGGCCCATTTTGGCGGGATCGAGGGTTGCCAGGCATCCAGTGCGTCGAGCAGGGTTTGCGGTGATTCGCTCACTTGCAGCATGTCACGGTGTGGTTCGCGAACGAAGCCTTCACCGACGATATGATCAAGAAAACCCGTCAACTTGCTGTAGAAACCGTTCACTTCCAGCAGGCCGAGCGGTTTGCCGTGGTAACCGAGTTGGCCCCATGTCCAGACTTCGAACAGTTCTTCCAGGGTGCCAAGGCCTCCGGGCAGGGCGATAAACGCGTCGCTGAGCTCGGCCATCCGCGCCTTGCGCGCATGCATGCCGTCGACCACTTCAAGACGGGTCAGGCCGCTGTGGCCGATTTCCTTGTCCTTGAGACTTTGCGGAATGATGCCGATGACTTCACCGCCGGCTGCCAGCGCAGCATCGGCGACGATCCCCATCAGCCCGACGGCGCCGCCGCCATAGACCAGGGTCAGCTTGCGCGCGGCCAATGCCTGCCCGAGGGCGACAGCCGCTTCACGATAAGCTGGGTGGGTGCCGGTGCTGGCACCGCAAAATACACAAACGGACGCTAAAGACATGCCTTACTCCATGGTCAGGATGGCCACAGAGTAAAGGCAGGCAAGCCGCGTTCCAAGGGCTAAACTTCGCGTTCAGGTGTTTCAAAGGTGCCGCTTGCGCCACAGGCATAGACGGCGAGCAAACTGCACAAAAAGCTGTTGATGGACATGACAGACGCTCCGGGTGAATGATGACGACCTGATGATAGGGCCGACCTAGACGTCTGGCTGGTAGATTGTTTCGATAGGTGTCATAGCCCGAAAGTTGTATACAATTTTTGATTCAGGTCATAGGAACTTGCGAAGTTTTCAGGCAGTCTTCTGTCCATTCGCACTTCTGTTAACCCTGCCTTGGAGATTCACCATGTTTGCCAAACTTGTTGCGGTATCCCTGCTGACACTGGCCAGCAGTCAATTGATGGCTGCTGAATGCAAGGTCACTGTCGACTCGACTGATCAGATGTCCTATGACACCAAGGAAATCAGCATCGACAAGAGTTGCAAGACCTTCACCGTGGACCTGAAGCACTCGGGCAGCCTGCCGAAAAACGTCATGGGCCATAACTGGGTGCTGAGCAAAACAGCTGATATGCAACCGATTGCTACCGACGGATTGTCAGCCGGTATCGACAAAAACTACTTGAAAGAAGGTGATGCGCGCATCATCGCTCACACAAAAGTCATTGGTGCCGGCGAGACGGATTCAGTGACCTTCGACGTATCGAAACTGGCTGCTGGCGAAACCTATGGTTTCTTCTGCTCCTTCCCAGGCCACATCTCGATGATGAAAGGCACTGTTACCCTGAAGTAATTGAATTGAACGAATAAAAAAAGCGTCCGCTTGGGACGCTTTTTTTGTGCCTGGCATTTGACCGGCTCATCGTTCATCGCGGGTCAGGCGTCACCCATCAAGGCGCGAACGGCATCATGCGCTTGTGATGGGTTTTGTTGTACGTATCGCAAATGATCTTGAACGCTTCCTCACGCACCGGCTTGCCGTGCAGGAACGCATCGATCTCGGCGTAGGTGACGCCATGGGAGGCTTCATCCGGCTTGCCTGGCGACAAATCTTCAAGATCGGCCGTCGGGACTTTTTCCACCAGCGACTCGGGGGCGCCGAAGTGGCGGGCGATGGCACGGACCTGGTTTTTCACCAGGCCACTGAGCGGTGCGAGGTCGCAGGCGCCGTCACCGAATTTGGTGAAGAACCCCATCACGGCTTCCGCCGCGTGGTCGGTGCCAATGACCAGCCCGTGGGCCGCGCCGGCGATGGTGTATTGAGCGACCATGCGCATCCGCGCCTTGGTGTTGCCCAGCACGAAGTCCACGGAGACGGCGTGTTTGCCTTCAAACGCCGCGACTTCACTGGCCAGGGATTTGACTGCCGGGCCAATGTTCACCGTGTGACGTTCGTCCGGGGCGATGAAGTCCACCGAAGCCTGAGCGTCGTGTTCATCGAACTGAGTCTCGTACGGCAAGCGTACGGCGATGAATTTGTAACTTTTATCACCGGTTTTTTCGCGTAATTCGCGCATGGCGCGCTGGGCCAGCAGGCCGGCGGTCAGCGAATCGACACCACCACTGATGCCCAGCACCAGCGTCTTGAGCCCGGAATTGACCAGGCAATCCTGGATGAAGCGAATGCGCCGGGCGATTTCCGCCTCGAGGGCGGCATGGTCGGCGAACGGTGGTTGAACCTTGAGCTGCTCAGCAATCTCACGCTGTACGGCTTGCATGAATTCACTCCTTGCTAGATGGACTGGATGTGCTGGAAAGGGCGGCAGGTACTTGGAAAACATGTCGCAAGTAGGCGACGAAATTCGGGTCTTTGCAGTGAGTCTTGCCCGGCTCATCGGAAATCTTGGCCACGGGCTGATCGTTGCAGGCGGCCATTTTAAGCACGATGCTCATCGGTTCAACACCCGGAATGTCGCACGTCAGGTTAGTCCCGATACCAAAACTGACATTGATCCGACCACGCAGCGCTCGAAATATTTCCAGCGACTTTTGCAGCGTCAGACTGTCGGAGAACGTCAGGGTCTTGCTCATCGGGTCGATGCCCAGCTTTTGATAGTGGGCGATCGCTTTTTCTGCCCAGATCACCGGATCCCCAGAGTCATGGCGCAGGCCGTCGAAGAGCTTGGCAAAGAACAGGTCGAAGTCGTTGAGGAAGGCATCCATGGTGATGCAGTCGGTCAGGGCGATCCCCAGCAGACCCCGATACTCGCGTACCCAGCAATCGAGGGCGGCGATCTGGCTGTCGATCAGCCGTGGCCCAAGTTGCTGGTGGGCCATGATCCACTCGTGGGCCATCGTGCCCAGCGGCTTCATGTCCAGCTCTCGCGCCAGGTGCACGTTGCTGGTGCCGACGAAGCGCCCGGGGAAATCGTGCTTGAGCACGTTCACCACTTCTTCCTGCACACGGAACGAAAAGCGCCGGCGTGTGCCGAAATCGGCGACCTGAAGTTCGGATAATTCGTCACTGCTGGCGTTGGCGGTCAGCCAGTCGAATTTGCGATAAAGCTGCTCGCGCACCTGTTCCATCGCCACTTGCGGGTAGCGATAGCGGTTGCGCACTTCGCTGACGATCGCCAGCAGCGGTACTTCGAACAGGATCACATGCAGCCACGGTCCGCGTAGACGGATAAACAGCTCGCCGTTTTCAATGCCGGTGTGGACGTAGCGCAGATTGAAGCGAAACAGCCCGAGAAAGCGCAGAAAATCCGGCTTCATGAAGCTGATGCGCTCCATGAAGCTCAATTGATCGGCGCTCAGGCTCAACTCGGCCAGACGTTCGATCTGGACCCGGATTTCCGCCAGGTAGGGACGCAAATCCTCACTGTTGCGGCAACGGAACTCCCATTCGACGTCTACGTTCGGGTAGTTGTGCAGCACCGCCTGCATCATCGTCAGTTTGTAGAAGTCGGTGTCGAGCAGGTTCTGCACGATGCGATCGCCAAACACGCTCTCGCTCATAACGGGGGTTCTCCAGGCGGGCCGAGGCTCGTGGCCACGAATTTTCAGCGGCTTCAATGAATGGGGCTAGTGGCGCATAACAGGGGTGGAGATTGCCAGTTTTTTTTGTGTTCATGATGGATTAATCAATTGTTGCCAGCTGCTGCCAAAGCAACGCCAGTGTTTAATCAATTTTCATGTGTTGCCTCAAGGGCTGCCTGGATGACGAGCGCCAGGCTCTCCCAACTTTTTAAATAGCCATCCAAGTGGCGGTGACGAGGAACAAGACCTGTTTCAATGGCCTTAATCATTGCGGCTTTGATCATTTCATGAGTCGCTGATCTTGCCATGATCTAGAGTCCTTTGAATGTTATTTGATCCAGTGCATCGACACCGTCCTGGAGCAATAAATAGGCTGGAAGTATCAAACGGAAAAAATCAGCATCATTGATATGTTTAACGGTTACCGAAGTCAGCGCCTCTAAGAGGCTGGTGGCTGCACGAATTCTGAAACAGGCGTCTTCAAATAACAAATGAGGTGCGGCATGCGAGTCTATATAAAAAGTTGGGCTGTTTGATGCGTTGGCTTTAAGAGGATGAAAGCGATTCACGGACGAGCTCCTTGAGCACGCTTGGGTTGTTAGGGCGCGCTCAGTCGTTATTTAAGGGGGGGGACGTTGCCTGGCATTGCTTGACTGCTGAACCACCGCAACAATGCAATGGATCAGCGTTTATTCGAAATCTATGTGAGCTTGGCTTTAGCCGGGGCCCGAACCGCACATACGGGACTCGTCGGCGGGAGGGGAGTTGGAACCGCAGGCCAGGCCATCAAATCGATATCCAGATCGCGAAACTTGCTGGAGTTAAAAACGGGCGTTCGGGTGCCGGCGCGACGTTGTTCATCGTAGTCGTCCAGAACTCGCATGCAAACTTTGAATAGTAATGCCATCGCTATCAGGTTGACTAAGGCCAAAAGTGTCATGGTGATGTCGGCAAACGCGAGCACCGTGGAAAGGTCTTCAATCGCGCCCCAAAAAACCAGCATCAATACCAAGAGGCGGTACGCGATTAATGATTTGCGAGGGGCAGCAATGATGAATCGCAAGCTGTTTTCACCCAGGTAGTAGTTGTAGAGCATTGCCGTGAACACAAACAGCGCTAGTACCACGCTGATAAACATCCGGCCCCAATCACCGACCACCTCAGCCAGCGAGTTTTGAGCCAGCGTAATGCCGTCGCCTTCAAAGCCGGGAGTGTAAAAACCTGAAAGCAAAATGATCAACGCAGTGCAGGTGCAAATAACGATGGTATCGATGAAGACACTAAATGCCTGCACCACACCTTGAGCTATTGGGTGGGCGACTTTCGCCGCGCAGGCAACGTTAGGTGCACTGCCCAATCCTGCTTCATTGGAAAAAACTCCGCGCCTTACTCCCATAATGATCGCACTGCCGACGAGCCCGCCAAATGCCTGATCCAGTCCAAATGCACTTTTGACGATGCTGATCAGCGCACCGGGGACCTGATCAATTTGTAACACGATGACGTAAAGCGTTACGCCGACGTAGGCGATGACTTTAAGGGGAACCAATAGATCGGCAACTGCCGCGATTCGCTTTATGCCTCCCATGAACACTGTGCCCAGCAACAACGACAGCGCGAGTCCGGACCATGACGTCGATAATCCAAATGCATCGTTGAGAGAATGCGATACGGCATGCGATTCAAGGCCATTGATAGCAAACCCGAAGGTTACCAAAAGCAGGAACGCAGCAATTATTCCGAGCCAACGTTTGCCCAGACCATGTTGGATATACCAGGACGGTCCCCCGCGATACTGACCATTCTCATCGCAGCGCTTGTAAAGTTGGCCCAGTGTGCATTCGAAAAAGCTGCTCGACATTCCTAGTAGAGCTGTCATCCACATCCAGAACACTGCACCGGGTCCGCCCATGCTCACGGCAATTCCGACGCCTACGATATTGCCGGTTCCGACCCGTCCGGCGAGGCTGAGCGTCAATGCCTGTAACGAGCTTAAGTGGCGGTTACCAGTAGGCGAGCAGTCACGTAATACAGAAATCATGTGTGCAAAGTAGCGAAGCTGTACGAATCGCGAGCGGATGGTGAAGTAGGTTCCTAGTCCGAGAACTAAAGGTATCAAAACCCTTCCAGAGAGAAAGTCATTGATGACGTCAAGCATTCAAAGCTCCTTGCTATTTTAAGACTGCCAGCGAATCGACGGTGTACAGAAACCTGAAATTATTCAGGTTCAGTAATATCAGGTCATCTATAACTTTCCGCAATTTCGCTAGTTGCTTAAATGTGATGCGAGTAGCTGCTATGGTTGCGCCTTCTGATGCTGTTGTGATGGGTTAATATGCGTGATTTTCTACCCGCTAACTTAAAACTGCTGTGTAGTCACTACCGATCTGTCGCGGAAGTCTGTAGGAAACTTCGGATTAATCGTGGGCAATTTAATAAATATCTCTGTGGGAGTAGTGTCCCTACCGCTTTTAACCTAAAGCGTATTTGTGATTTTTTCGGTGTGGAAGAATTTGAGATAGGGCTGCCGACAGATCAATTCATCAATCTCATTGGTGGCAAGACCGCACGAGCAACCGCTTCTCGCGAGGTGTCGGCGCCGGAACGAATTCTTGATCACCTTCGGCAACAGTCTTCATTGCAAATAAAAGCGTACACGGGCTACTACTATGAGTATTACCATGCGATGACGGAGCCGGGTTTTATTATTTGTGCGCTGGTGCATATCCATGAGGATGGCGAGCACTTCGTCTATGAGCGCAATGAGCGTTTACAAATTGTCGGCGCGCAAGAAGAGTTTGAGCAGTATCGGTATGTAGGGCTTGCCTACTATTTGCAGGATCGATTGTTTCTCATCGATTACGAGTCGCTGACGTCCAACGAAATCAGCCAAACCATCCTTATTCCAAGCTTTAAAAGCTGTATTACCCGGCTTAATGGCTTGAAAATCGGCGTTTCCGCTGCGGACCATCGGACACCCGCGTGTTCGCGAGTTGTTTGGGAGTATCTCGGACAGGAGATTCGGACTGATGCGTATCGAAAAGTCAGGTTATATAGCCTGGATGATCCCTTCATTGATGATGATCTGCGCGCACGCCTTGCCCAAACCAGCGTTGTCGACGGCCTCTTTGTTATTTCGTGAAGCTGGGATGATTCTGATAAATCTTAATGCAGCCCCCCGGTTAAAGGGGGGGCGCGGATGGGCTCAGTGCTGCGATGCGTCCGGGCTATCAATCTGCTCCAGCATCCACTTCACGAAGTCCCGAACCTTGGGCACTTCCGCCGAATGCTCCGGGTACGCCAGGTAATAGGCATCGGTGCTGGGCATTGCGTGCTGCCAGGGTATGACCAGTTTGCCATCGGCCAATTCCTCTTCCACCAGAAACCTCGGCAACAGCGCGACGCCGCAGCCGACTTGCGCGGCGCGGATGCACATGTAGAAGGTTTCGAAGCGTGGGCCGTGGTAGCTGTGTTCGGTGTGGTAGCCCTGACTGTCGAACCAGTCGTGCCAGGCCTGGGGCCGGGAGGCGTTTTGCAGCAGGACCAGGTCGGTGAGCTGCGTGGGATCGGTGAACGGCGTATCTGGCATGCTGCCCGGCGCGCAGACCGGCACCAGCTCTTCGCCGAAGAGCTTCAGGCATTCGGTGCCGGGGCGTGAGCCCTGGCCGAAGTAGAACGCAAGGTCGCTGCGACCTTGCAGCAAGTCGTCGGCCTCCTGTTCGCTGCACAGGTCCAGATGGATCGAGGGATGACGCAGGCGCCAGCCTTTCAAGCGTGGCACCAGCCAGCGCGCGCCGAAGGTCGGGGGTGTTGAAACGCGCAAGACTTCGGTTTCGCCGCCGTAGGAACGCAGGTAATGGGTCGACATCTCGACCTGAGTGAGGATTTTTCGCACCTCCACCAGGTACAAATCACCAGCGGGCGTCATTTGCAGGCGTCGGCGCACCCGACGGAACAGCAAGTGCTGCAGCAGCTCTTCAAGTTGCGCCACCTGTTTGCTGACAGCGCTTTGGGTCAGGTTCAGCTCTTCGGCGGCCCGGGTGAAGCTCAAATGCCGGGTGACGGCCTCGAAACACTGGAGGGCAGTGATCGACGGCAGGTAGCGTTTATTCAGCATGGACGGTCCTTTTTCTTGTTTCTTTTACTACCAGCAAATTCAAAGCATGAATAAACGGAATGATATCTCTCTTAAAGGTCGTTTGTTGGGTAACCTCGGGCGAGCTAAAACTACAGGTCTGATCAGTCGTGAAATTACGGCTGCACGTTTTCTGTTTTTTGCTTGAGGAGTGACCCATGGTTGCCGCATTGCTTGATCGTCTTGGTGTGAACCCGGCCCTGTACCAGAACGGCAAAGTGCCGGTGCATTCGCCGATCGATGGCAGCCAGATCGCCGCCGTGAACTGGGAAGGTGCTGCCGAAGTGGAGCAGCACATCAGTCGTGCAGATCATGCGTTCGAATTGTGGCGCAAGGTCCCGGCCCCGCGCCGTGGCGAACTGGTGCGTCAACTGGGCGATATCCTGCGTGAATACAAGGCTGACCTTGGCGAGCTGGTGTCCTGGGAAGCGGGCAAGATCACTCAGGAAGGCCTGGGCGAAGTTCAGGAAATGATCGACATCTGCGACTTCGCGGTCGGTCTGTCCCGTCAGTTGTACGGCTTGACCATCGCCTCCGAGCGTCCTGGCCACCACATGCGCGAAACCTGGCACCCGCTGGGCGTCGTCGGCGTGATCAGCGCCTTCAACTTCCCGGTCGCCGTCTGGGCCTGGAACACCACGCTGGCGCTGGTGTGCGGCAACCCGGTGATCTGGAAACCGTCGGAGAAAACCCCGCTGACCGCGCTGGCCTGCCAGGCACTGTTCGACCGCGTACTGAAGAACTTCAGCGACGCTCCGCCACACTTGAGCCAAGTGATCATCGGCGGTCGCGATGCCGGCGAAGCCTTGGTCGATGACCCGCGTGTCGCGCTGATCAGCGCCACCGGCAGCACCCGCATGGGCCGTGAAGTGGCGCCGAAAATCGCCGCACGTTTCGCCCGCAGCATCCTCGAACTGGGTGGCAACAACGCGATGATCCTCGGCCCAAGCGCCGACCTGGACATGGCCGTTCGCGCCATCCTGTTCAGCGCCGTCGGCACCGCCGGTCAACGCTGCACCACGCTGCGTCGCCTGATTGCTCACGAATCGGTGAAAGAAGAAATCGTCACCCGCCTGAAAGCCGCGTACTCCAAAGTGCGCATCGGCCATCCGCTGGAAGGCAATCTGATCGGGCCGCTGATCGACAAAAACAGTTTCGAAAACATGCAGGACGCGCTGGAGCAGGCCTTGAGCGAAGGCGGCCGGGTGTTCGGCGGTAAACGCCAACTGGAAGATAAATTCCCGAACGCTTACTACGTCTCGCCGGCCATCGTTGAAATGCCGGAACAGAGCGATGTGGTCTGCCACGAAACGTTCGCGCCGATTCTGTACGTGATCGGCTACAAGGATTTCGACGAAGCGCTGCGCCTGAACAACGCCGTACCGCAAGGCCTGTCCTCGTGCATCTTCACCACTGACGTGCGTGAAGCCGAGCAGTTCATGTCGGCGGTGGGCAGCGACTGCGGCATCGCCAACGTCAACATCGGCCCGAGCGGCGCGGAAATCGGTGGCGCATTTGGTGGAGAGAAAGAAACAGGCGGTGGTCGTGAATCGGGCTCCGATGCATGGCGCGGCTACATGCGCCGCCAGACTAACACCGTGAACTACTCGCTGGAGTTGCCGTTGGCTCAGGGCATTACGTTCGACTAAGTATTGAGTCAAACGGTGATTCCTGTGGGAGCGAGCCTGCTCGCGATAGCGGTTTGTCAGTCACATGGATGTTGGATGTGACGACGCTATCGCGAGCAGGCTCGCTCCCACACTTGAATGGTGTGTTGGTTAGGTTTCTGTTGGAGTCTGGCAATGCCGTTACGCGAAGAGTGTCTGTGGGAAAAACTGACGCCGCAAAGGCCTGACAATGCGGCGCTCAAGGGCGAAGTTAAGGTCGATGTCTGCGTCATCGGCGCCGGTTTCACCGGTCTGTCGGCGGCGGTGCATTTGCTGGAACAAGGCAAGACAGTGTGTGTGCTGGAAGCCCATCGCGCCGGTCATGGCGGTTCGGGTCGCAATGTCGGGCTGGTCAACGCCGGTATGTGGATTCCACCGGACGAGATCGAAGCCGGGTTCGGCGAAGCGGTCGGCAGTCAGCTCAACCGCATGCTGGGGGCTGCACCCTCCCTGGTGTTCAGCCTGGTCGACAAATACAACATCGATTGCCAGTTACGCCGAGAAGGCACGCTGCACATGGCGCATAACGCCCGTGGCGAAGCCGATCTGCGCAGTCGTGAACAACAATGGAAACGTCGTGGTGCCCCGGTCGAACTGCTGACCGGGCAAGCCTGTGAGCAAGCGACGGGAACCAAAAAAATTGCTGCGGCACTGCTTGATCGGCGTGCGGGCACGATCAACCCGATGGCATATACGACCGGACTGGCCAAAGCGGCCATCGGCCTCGGCGGCCAGCTGTTCGATCATTCTGCAGTCACCCGGCTCGAACGTCAGGGTCAGCGCTGGTCGGTGCAAACTGCGCAGGGTTCGGTGCTCGCCGAGCAAGTGGTCATCGCCTCCAACGCCTACACCGAGGGCGACTGGACCGAGCTTCGACGTAATTTCTTCCCCGGTTATTACTACCAAGTGGCCTCGGTCCCGCTGACCGAAGAGGCTGCGCAGCAGATTCTGCCCGGCGGCCAGGGTTCCTGGGACACTCGGCAGGTCCTCAGCAGTATCCGTCGTGATAAGGACGGTCGATTGCTGTTGGGTAGCCTGGGTAATGGCAATCAGAAACCGACCTGGTTCCTCAAGGCCTGGGCCGACCGGGTTCAGCAGCACTACTTTCCGTACCTCAAACCTGTGGAGTGGGAGTGCACGTGGACCGGTTGCATTGCATTTACCCCTGATCACTTGATGCGTTTGTTCGAACCGGCGCCCGGTTTAGTGGCAGTCACTGGCTATAACGGTCGGGGTGTGACGACGGGGACGGTGGTCGGCAAGGCATTTGCCGACTATCTGTGTAACGGAAATCCTCAGGCGCTGCCGATTCCTTTCGCCCCCATGCAGCCGTTGGCAGGGGTGGGTTTGCGCAGCTGTTTGTACGAAGCCGGGTTCTCGCTGTATCACGCAGGCCAGTGCTTGCGGATCGTTATTTGATTGTTGAAATTTGTTGCTGAAAGCGGCGCTTTTTCGCGCAGCGACTAGCCTGTAAAAGGTGCGGGTTGTAGCAGTCCCGCACCAGCAGTGTGCACTTCGGTGACGCACGTTGTTACAGGCTGGTTGCACGTCGTTTGACGCCGCGGTTGCAATGATGGCGCGCACGGGTTGCGCCGTTAAAAATAAATGGTTTCACCTTCCGCGGTTTAGACGGTTGCACGCCCAATGAAAATGGGATCGAAACAGTCGAAATAACAATAAAGCAGCGACTTTTCTCAGAATAAAAAACCGATGGCACGGCCCTTGCTCTGAGCATTCAGTGAAGTCGCAGTGCCAACTAAAAAAAAACCTTGGAGCACCACCTCATGTCCCAGACGTTTTACAAGAAAGGCTTTCTGGCCCTCGCAGTGGCAACTGCTTTGGGTGTTTCTGCGTTTGCACAGGCTGATGTGAAAATCGGTGTGGCGGGTCCGATGACAGGTGCCAACGCGGCATTTGGCGAGCAGTACATGAAGGGTGCACAGGCTGCAGCCGACGCAGTGAACGCGGCGGGCGGCGTCAACGGGGAAAAAATCGTACTGGTGAAGGGCGATGACGCCTGCGAACCGAAACAGGCTGTGACGGTCGCCAAGGACCTGACCAACCAGAAAGTCGCCGGCGTAGTCGGTCACTTCTGCTCCTCGTCGACCATCCCGGCCTCCGAGATCTACGACGAAGCGGGCATCATCGCAATCACCCCAGGTTCTACCAACCCACAAGTGACCGAACGCGGCCTGAGCGCCATGTTCCGTATGTGCGGGCGTGACGACCAGCAAGGCATCGTCGCTGGCGACTACATCGTCGACGTGCTCAAGGGCAAGAAAGTCGCCGTACTGCACGACAAGGACACCTACGGCCAAGGCCTGGCAGACGCCACCAAGGCTCAGTTGATCAAGCGCGGCGTAACGCCGGTGCTGTATGAAGGCCTGACCCGTGGCGAGAAAGACTTCAGCGCCGTGGTCACCAAGATCCGTGCGGCCGGTGCCGACGTGGTCTACTTCGGCGGCTTGCACCCAGAAGCCGGTCCACTGGTTAAACAACTGCGTACCGAAGGCCTCAAAGACGTGAAATTCATGTCCGATGACGGCATCGTGACCGACGAACTGGTGACCACCGCTGGCGGCCCGCAATACGTTGACGGCGTGCTGATGACCTTCGGCGCCGACCCGCGCCTGCTGCCAGACAGCAAGACGGTGGTGGACGACTTCCGCAAAAAAGGCACCGAGCCTGAAGGCTACACCCTGTATGCCTACGCTTCTGTCCAGACCCTGGCCGCAGCTTTCAATGGTGCTAAATCCAACAAGGGTGAAGACGCTGCCAAATGGCTGAAAGCACACCCGGTCAAAACCGTCATGGGCGAGAAGACCTGGGACAGCAAGGGCGACCTGAAAGTCTCCGACTACGTGGTTTACCAGTGGGACAAGGACGGCAAATACCACCAGCTGGAAAAACAGAAGTGATATGAGCTGATGCCCGGCGCCTTGTGCGCCGGGCAATCAAAGAACATGTCCGTGCAGTACCTGTCTTTTCTCGTAGAGCTGCACACAACCGTGTTGCGTCGGCGGCTGAACCCCGGTCCGTAGCAACCCGCTTCTGTGCAGTCTCTCAAATGCGTGAGATTGCGTTATGGATGGTATTTTCCTGCAGCAACTGGTCAACGGCCTGACCCTCGGGTCGGTCTATGGCCTGATCGCCATCGGCTACACAATGGTCTATGGCATCATCGGCATGATCAACTTCGCCCATGGCGAGGTTTACATGATCTCTGCGTACCTCGCGGCGATCAGTCTGGCTCTGCTGGCATACTTCGGTATTGAATCCTTCCCTCTGCTGATGCTCGGCACACTGGTCTTCACCATCGTCGTCACGGCGGTGTATGGCTGGGTCATCGAGCGTGTCGCCTACAAACCGCTGCGTAACTCCACACGACTGGCACCGCTGATCAGCGCCATCGGTATTTCCCTGATTCTGCAAAACTATGCACAGATCGCCCAGGGCGCCCGCCAACAAGGCGTGCCAACACTGTTGACCGGTGCATGGCGAGTTGAAGTCGGGACCGGCTTCGTCCAGCTCACCTACACCAAGATCTTCATCCTGGTCGCTGCGTTCGTCGGTATGGGCCTGCTGACCTATGTCATCAAGTACACCAAGCTCGGCCGCATGTGCCGCGCGACCCAACAAGACCGCAAGATGGCCTCGATCCTGGGGATCAACACCGATCGCGTGATTTCCTACGTGTTCATCATCGGTGCAGCGATGGCGGCCCTGGCCGGCGTACTGATCACCATGAACTACGGCACGTTCGACTTCTACGCAGGCTTCGTCATCGGGATCAAGGCGTTCACCGCGGCGGTACTCGGCGGGATCGGCTCGCTGCCTGGCGCGATGCTCGGCGGGATCATCCTCGGGATTTCCGAGTCGCTGTTCTCGGGCCTGGTGAACTCGGACTACAAAGACGTGTTCAGCTTCTCGCTGCTCGTTCTCGTTCTGGTCTTTCGGCCTCAAGGCCTGCTCGGCCGTCCTCTTGTGTCGAAGGTGTAAGCGATGTCTTCAACCACTAAAAAAACCATTGATATCAAAAGAAGCCTGGTTGACGCGATTCTTGCCGGCCTTGTAGCGCTCATTGTGTTCGGTCCGATTGTCGGCGTGGTCCTCGACGGCTACGGCTTCAACCTGGAACCGAAGCGAGTGGCGTGGATTGTCGCCATAGTCATGGCGGGCCGCTTTGCCCTGAGCCTGTTCCTGCAAACGCCCAAGGGCCTGAGAATCCTTGAAGGCTTTGAAACCACAGGCTCCGGGGTTCATGTACTGCCACCTGATTACAAATCCCGTTTGCGCTGGGTCGTGCCGCTGGTGATTTTGATCGCCGTGGTGTTCCCGTTTTTCTCCAACTCCTACTTGCTGGGCGTGGTCATCCTCGGGCTGATCTATGTGCTGTTGGGCCTGGGCCTGAACATCGTGGTCGGCCTGGCCGGCCTGCTCGACCTCGGTTACGTGGCGTTCTATGCCATCGGTGCCTATGGACTGGCGCTCGGTTACCAATACCTCGGCCTGGGCTTCTGGACGGTGCTGCCACTGGCGGCCATCACGGCGGGGCTGGCTGGCTGCATCCTTGGCTTCCCGGTGCTGCGACTGCACGGTGACTACCTGGCGATCGTGACCCTGGGCTTCGGTGAAATCATCCGGCTGATCCTCAACAACTGGCTCTCCCTGACGGGCGGTCCGAACGGCATGCCGGCACCGCTGCCGACGTTCTTCGGCCTTGAGTTCGGCAAACGAGCGAAGGATGGTGGCATACCGTTTCATGAGTTCTTCGGCATCGCCTACAACCCTGATGTGAAGTACTACTTCATCTATGCGGTGTTGTTCCTGGTCGTGCTGGCTGTGCTGTACATCAAGCATCGCTTGACCCGCATGCCAGTCGGTCGCGCCTGGGAAGCCTTGCGTGAAGACGAAATCGCTTGCCGCTCGATGGGCCTGAACCACGTACTGGTCAAGCTCTCGGCGTTCACCATCGGGGCATCGACCGCCGGTTTGGCCGGTGTGTTCTTCGCCACCTATCAAGGCTTCGTCAACCCGACCTCGTTCACCTTCTTCGAATCCGCCCTGATCCTCGCCATCGTGGTACTTGGCGGCATGGGTTCGACCATTGGCGTGGTGATTGCGGCATTCGTGCTGACCGTTGCCCCGGAACTGCTGCGTGGCTTCGCGGAATATCGCGTGTTGCTGTTCGGCGTGCTGATGGTGTTGATGATGATCTGGCGACCGCGCGGCCTGATTCGGATCAGCCGTACCGGTGTGACCCCGCGTAAAGGAGTAGCGCCATGAGCGAAGTCGTACTCTCGGTCGAGAAGCTGATGATGCACTTCGGCGGCATCAAGGCGTTGAGTGATGTCAGCCTGAAAGTCCACCGCAACTCGATCTTTGCCCTGATCGGCCCCAACGGTGCCGGCAAAACCACGGTGTTCAACTGCCTGACGGGGTTCTACAAGGCCTCCGGCGGCAAGATCGAACTCAATGTGCGTGGTGAACGGACCAACGTCATCCAGTTGCTGGGCGAGTCGTTCAAGCCGATCGATTTCGTTTCGCCGAAATCCTTCGCCACCCGCCTGTTTTACAAAATGTTCGGCGGCACCCACCTGGTCAACCGCGCCGGCCTGGCGCGGACTTTCCAGAACATTCGCCTGTTCAAGGAAATGTCGGTGCTGGAAAACCTGCTGGTGGCCCAACACATGTGGGTCAACCGCAACATGCTGTCCGGCATCCTCAACACCAAGGCCTATCGCAAGGCCGAAAGCGATGCGCTGGACCATGCCTTCTACTGGCTGGAAGTGGTCGACCTGGTGGATTGCGCCAACCGTCTGGCCGGTGAACTGTCCTACGGGCAACAACGCCGTCTGGAAATCGCCCGGGCCATGTGCACCCGGCCGCAGATCATCTGCCTCGACGAACCGGCTGCCGGTCTCAACCCTCAGGAAACCGAAGCGCTGAGCGCGATGATCCGTCTGCTGCGCGACGAGCACGATCTGACCGTGGTGCTGATCGAACACGACATGGGCATGGTAATGAGCATTTCCGACCACATCGTGGTGCTGGACCACGGCATCGTCATCGCCGAGGGCGGGCCTGATGCGATCCGTAATGATCCGAAAGTGATTGCGGCCTACCTGGGCGCGGATGAAGAGGAAGTGGTGTTATGAGTCAGCCGATCCTCGAACTCAAGGACCTGGACGTGTTCTACGGGCCGATCCAGGCCCTGAAGAATGTCTCGCTGCACATCAATGAAGGTGAAACCGTCAGCCTGATCGGCTCCAACGGTGCCGGTAAATCGACCCTGCTGATGTCGATCTTCGGCCAGCCCCGGGCGGCTGACGGGCAGATCATCTATCAGGGTGTGGATATCACGCACAAGTCGTCCCACTACATCGCGTCCAACGGCATTGCACAATCGCCTGAAGGCCGACGTGTTTTCCCCGACATGACGGTCGAGGAAAACCTGCTGATGGGCACCATCCCGATTGGCGACAAGTACGCCAAGGAAGACATGCAACGCATGTTCATGTTGTTTCCGCGACTCGAAGAGCGGCGCAACCAACGTGCAATGACCATGTCTGGCGGCGAGCAGCAAATGCTCGCCATCGCTCGTGCGTTGATGAGCCGGCCGAAACTGCTGTTGCTCGACGAGCCGAGCCTGGGGCTGGCGCCGATTGTGGTGAAACAGATCTTCGCGACATTGCGGGAGCTGGCCAAAACCGGCATGACCATCTTCTTGGTCGAGCAGAACGCCAACCACGCGCTCAAGCTGTCGGACCGCGCGTACGTGATGGTCAACGGCGAGATCCGCATCACGGGCACCGGTAAGGAGCTGCTGGTGAATGAGGAGGTGCGTAACGCTTATCTCGGCGGTCATTGATTCTGCGCTGAAATATCCACAGCCCCGACGAGCAATCGCCGGGGCTTTTTTTATCTCTGGCAAACAACACGAATACCTGTGGGCGTGAGCTTTCCGGAAATTGTGGAAAACAATATTCACAAGCTCTCAAAGCGCGACATAAAGCCGCTGCAAATAGTTGTTTTGTCAGGGTTTTGACTTGTCCCCGTTTGCTGTGGAGCTGGCTGTGAATAACGTGGGAGTAGCTGTCTGGAAGCCTTTGAATCCGTGGCTTGCAGCGATGTGGTTGTTTTTTGATCAGGCGTTTTTACTGGAGTCTGACTCGGCTTTGTCAACCTTTTTATTGGCCTCGTAAATGGCTCGGAAACAGCGCGAGATGCCTGTGGATAAGTCTGTGGTTAAACTCTGGAAAGACTCGGCTGAGGGCCGTAGTTGCTGGCTTGGCGCCATCGCCGCTTTTACCGCCAATCGTGCAAATTGCCTTGGGGGTACACAGCAGACCGTTCAGGGTCAAGCAAAAAAATTTCCAAATTGCCCGCAAAGCCTTGTGGATAGCGGCTTCCAGCTTTTCGACTTGCCCCCGGAAACTGTGGACCGGCCTGTGGATAACGTGCGCGTACATGGCTGCAAGCCACGGCGGACACGGCGTAGCCATGATTGGTTATTTTTCATACAACAATACGAAGGTTGCCCGTAGAAGCCGGGCCGGGCATGCTGCCAGCTGATTTTCTATTCCAATGGCTGCCGATCAGCCGAAGCAAGGAGAACACGATGTCCAACACCCTGTTTATTACCGGCGCGACCTCCGGTTTTGGTGAAGCCTGTGCCCGTCGTTTTGCCGAGGCGGGTTGGAAGCTGGTGCTGACAGGTCGTCGTGAAGAGCGCCTCAATGCCCTGTGCGCCGAATTGTCGAAGCAGACAGAAGTGCATGGCCTGGTGCTCGACGTGCGTGATCGCAAGGCGATGGAGGAGGCGATTGCCAACCTGCCGCCATCCTTTGCCAAGCTGCGCGGGCTGATCAACAACGCCGGCCTGGCGCTGGGTGTTGATCCGGCGCCCAAGTGCGACCTCGACGATTGGGACACCATGGTCGACACCAACATCAAAGGCCTGATGTACAGCACTCGTCTGCTGTTGCCGCGCCTGATCGCCCACGGTCGCGGCGCAGGTATCGTCAACCTTGGTTCCATCGCCGGTAACTACCCGTACCCGGGCAGCCACGTGTATGGCGCGAGCAAGGCGTTCGTAAAACAGTTCTCTTTGAACCTGCGCTGCGACTTGCAGGGCACTGGCGTGCGGGTCAGCAATATTGAGCCGGGCCTGTGCGAAAGCGAGTTCTCGCTGGTGCGTTTTGCCGGTGACCAGGAGCGTTACAACGCGACCTACGCCGGTGCCGAGCCGATCCAGCCGCAGGACATCGCCGAGACCATTTTCTGGGTGCTCAATGCACCGGCGCACATCAACATCAATAGCCTGGAATTGATGCCGGTAAGCCAGACGTGGGCTGGTTTTTCGATTGAGCGTAATGCCAAGTCTTAAGACCGCGTAACGGCCTTCGCGGGCAAGCCCGCTCCCACAGGTTCAGCGCAATCCCTGTGGGAGCGAGCTTGCTCGCGATGGCGATCGGTCAGTCAACCGAGATAGTCAACCAGCCCTTGATAGCAGGTCGCCAAGTGATAAGGCGTGGTCGATGGCATGTCCTTGCGACTCACCTCGCCATTCTCATCCCGACACTCATGCCAGCCGGCCGAATGCAAAAAGCGCTGCTGCAACGCCTTTAACTGGCGCAGCACCGAGGCTTCGCTGTTCGGGCGCAAGGTCAGCGCGCGCAGGTATTCAGCCTGGGCCCAGATGCGTTGGGTCGCATCCTTCGCGTAGCCGTCCAGATCAAGCATGGCCACTACCGCACCCGTCTGTGGATCAACGCCCTGTTGTTCGGTGAGCGCAAACGCACGGTCCAGCGAGGTGTGCAGTCTGGAGCCGCGCAGCAACGGCGAAGACTCCAGCAGGAAATACCATTCGAACTGATGCCCCGGTTCAAACCAGTTATCCACAGCGCCCAGCGGTTTCTCCATCAACACACCCTGTTGCGGGTCGATGAAGCGCTTTTGCATGGCTGTGCATAACTCGACGAGTGCCCGCTGCGCGGCGATGTCCTCACGCACCGACAGGGTCGCGAGGAAGGCTTCAGCCAAGTGCATCAGTGGATTTTGCAGAGGGCCGGACGCAAGCGACGACCAGTCACGGTCGAGGGTGGCTTCGTACAGGCCGTCGCCTGTCGCGAAGCGCTGGCCGATGACTTCCAGTGCCGCGTTGAGCACCGACTCCACCAGTGGCTCGCGCACCTTGGCCCAGTAGTGGGCGCAGGCGAACAGGATGAAAGCGTGGGTATAGAGGTCTTTGCGCAGATCCAGCGGCGCACCTTGGGGATCGATGCTGTAGAACCAGCCACCGTGTTCGGCGTCATGGAAATGCTGTTGCAAGGAGCGGAACAGCGCTGCGGCGTGCGCTTCGGCGGCCGGCACCTCGCCGATCAGGCTGGAAAAAAGGTACAGCTGTCGCGCGCAGGCCATGGCCCGATAGCGTTGGGGAGGCAGCGGTTGATGCCCGGCGTCCAGCGCTTCATAGGGCAGCGCCATGTCCGCATTCCAGCCGGGGCCTTGCCAGAGCGGCACGATCACTTCCTGGAAATGCTGTTGCACAGAAGCAAACAGAGCGGTCAATTCAGGCGCGGAGGCGGAGCGGGAAACAGGCGGCATTGGCTGGCGTCGTCACGGCAGGGTTAATTGCGCGACATGTTAGCAGGCCTGAGGGATGCGGTGTCTGTCAGGCCGCCATCGCGGGCAAGCGCGCTCCCATATTGGACCGCTGTACGCAGGACAATTGTGGGAGCGGGCTTGCCCGCGATGGGGCTTGTTCAGGCGCTAGAGAATCAGCCCGCCAGCAACCAGACCCCGGTCGCCGCCGAAGCCGCGCCCGCCAATCGAACCAGCGGAGCCGCCGCTTGCGGCAACACACGCACCACTGCGTAACCCGCGGCATGCAATGCCGCCGTCGCAGCCACAAACCCTGCGGCATAGGCCCAAGGGCTCGACATCTCCGGCAGTTCCAGGCCATGGGCCACACCGTGGAACAGCGCAAACAATGCTGTCGCCGCCACCGCCACACTCAATGGCGGACGCACCGCCAACGCGACCGCCAGGCCCAGCGCCAGCACCGACGCCGCAATCGCGCTTTCCAGCGCCGGCAGGTTGAGCCCTTCAAACCCGAGCAAGCCGCCCATCAGCATAGTGCCGACGAATGTGCAGGGCAGCGCCCAGCGCGCCGCGCCTTTTTGCTGCGCCGCCCACAGACCGACGGCAACCATTGCCAGCAAGTGATCAAGGCCGCCGATCGGGTGGCTGATGCCCGCGATCAAACCGTTATCGCCGTGGCCAGGATGGGCGAAGGCGATGGCTGGGGTCAGCAGCAGGGCGAGGGCGCCCAGAATACGTTTGAGTGTCATGAATAAGCTTCCTTGTTGATAAGTTGCGATCAGGCTGCGGTCAGCAAACCCTGGCGTTCGATGAACGCAATGATTTCTTCCAGGCCGAGGCCGGTCTTCTGGTTGCTGAAGACAAACGGCTTGCCGTTGCGCATGCGCTTGGTGTCGCTGTCCATCATCTCAAGCGAGGCGCCCACCAACGGCGCGAGGTCGACTTTGTTGATGACCAGCAAATCGGATTTGCAGATGCCGGGGCCGCCCTTGCGCGGCAACTTGTCGCCGGCCGAGACGTCGATCACGTAGATGGTCAGGTCGGACAGTTCAGGGCTGAAGGTGGCCGAGAGGTTGTCGCCACCGGACTCGACCAGAATCAGGTCCAGCCCCGGGAAGCGACGGTTCAGTTGATCTACGGCTTCAAGGTTGATCGAGGCGTCCTCGCGGATTGCGGTGTGCGGGCAGCCTCCGGTTTCCACGCCGATGATGCGTTCTGGCGCCAGGGCTTCGTTGCGCACCAGAAAATCGGCGTCTTCGCGGGTATAGATGTCGTTGGTGACGACGGCGAGGTTGTAGCGCTCGCGCAGGGCCAGGCACAGCGCCAGAGTCAGGGCTGTTTTACCGGAGCCGACCGGGCCGCCGATGCCGACACGCAGGGGTTGTGTGTTCATGTGGTTCTCCAAATTGAAAGGCCCTAGGACCGGAACAGACGGCTGTATTGGCGCTCATGGGCCATGCACGCCAGGGACAGGCCGAAAGCAGCGCTGCCGTAGTGTTCGGGGTTGATTCGGGTAGCGTCTTGCTGGGCTTGTTGCAGCAATGGCAGCAATTCACTGGTCAGGCGTTGCGCGGCTTGCTGGCCCAGCGGCAGGGTTTTCATCAACACCGCCAGTTGGTTTTCCAGCCAGCTCCAGAGCCACGCCGCCAAGGCGTCTTGCGGACTGATGTTCCAAGCGCGAGCGGCCAGCGCCCAGCCGAGGGCCAGGTGAGGCTCGGGACGTTGATCGAGAAAGGCGCGGGCCGGGCCATCGAGTTCCGGCAACCCGTTGAGCAACTGCTGCAGGGAATAGCCCATTTGCCGACTTTCCTGATGCAGTTCACGGGTTTCCCGGCTGGCGCGATGTTCTTCGCAGCGTTGCAGCAACTCGCCCCAGTTTTCTTCCGCGGCGGCGGTGCAATGGGCAAGCAGCAGCGGCGCTTCGAAACGGGCGAGGTTGAGCAGCAGTTGATCGCGGATCCAGCGACGTGCGCTGGCCGCATCGTTCACCCGGCCGTTATCCACCGCCATTTCCAGGCCTTGGGAATAGCTGTAGCCGCCAATCGGCAGCTGCGGGCTGGCCAGACGCAGCAGCGCCCAGGCTGGGTTCATGAACGTACGCCGAACTGGTGCAGTTTCGGCGGGTAGTTGAAGTCTTCGTCGCCATGGCGGGAATGGTGATGGCCGCCGCCATAGGCGCCGTGTTCCGGCTGGAACGGGGCTTCGATGTTCTCGACCTTGGCCTCGAGTTGTTCGAGCATGGCTTTGAGCACGTAATCGTCGAGCAGCCGCAACCAGCCATCGCCGACTTGCAAGGCCACGTGGCGATTGCCCAGGTGATAGGCAGCGCGAGTCAATTCGAAGGCATTGGCGCAAGTGACGTGCAGCAGTTGTTCGGGGCGGGCGCAGACGCGCACGACGCGCCCGTCTTCGGCTTGCAGGCATTCACCGTCATACAGCGGTGGCTGACCGCGCTCCAAAAACAACCCGACGTCTTCGCCCTCGGCACTGAAACAGCGCAAACGGCTTTTGCTCCGGGCTTCGAAGTTCAGGTGCAACTCGGCGGCCCAGACGGGTTGAGGGTCGATTCTGCGATGAATCACCAGCATCGGAAGGCTTCCAGCAATTGACAATACTCAGGCTAGAGCAAGGGGCTTGCCAATCGGGTGATACGTAGGAAATACCTGTCGGAGCGTAGCGGGTGTTTCAGGATGTTGCGGAATTGTGAGCCAGAACGGTGCGAGGATTTTTTGGCGGCACCAAATTGATGCCTTGTGGGGTTTTTGTGGGGGCGAGCCTGTTCCCAAAGGTCTACTCGGTGCTGCCGAGGCCTTGCCAATGTTTGAGGCCGATGAAGATGAAGCGCAACTGCTGAGTGATTTTTGCCTGTGGCGTCAGGTGTTCCGGCAACGCCTCGGCCGGCGGATCGATGATGTCCGGCAGGGTTGCAAACACACTTTTAACAATCAGATCCGCCATGACACTGAGGCCGGCGATGTCCAGGTGCTGCAGTTTTGGCATCAAGGACAGGTCTGCGGCCAGGTCGGAGCTGATGTCTTCGCGCAAACGTCCAATGGCCTGACGCACCGGTAGTGAGCCACCGTATTGTTCGCGGGCCAGAAACAGGAACTGCGATCGATTGGCCGAGACCACGTCGAGGAAGATTCGTACCGAAGCGTCGATGATGCCGCCCATGACGAATTCGTTATGGCGCACCAGGCGAATGGTTTCACGGAAGGTCTGGCCGACTTCGCTCACCAGCACCAGGCCCAGTTCGTCCATATCGGCGAAATGCCGGTAGAAACCGGTGGGCACGATCCCGGCGGTTTTCGCCACTTCGCGCAGGCTCAGGCTGCCGAATCCGCGGCCACATTCCATCAGGTGACGGGCAGCGTCCATCAAGGCGTTGCGGGTTTGTTGTTTCTGTTCGGCGCGGGGCAGCATCGCAAAGGTGTTTTCTGGACAGGACAGCGACGCACTCTAGCAAATCGGCTTCGGTGGCGTCGAACGACTATCGGGGGCAACCATCAGAGGATCAGGCGGGGAAACGCTGCTTCTGTAAAAGTCAAAAGCCCAATCCGGTGATTGGGCTTTTTTTCAGGGCCGCCATGGGCTTAGCTCAAAGCGCTGTTGCGTTCGATTACACGGTCACCACCACCTTCGGCGAGGGTTTGGCCTTGTGGGGTGCGATCGGAACCGTCGGCAGCCAGGGTTTGGCCTTGTGGAGTGCGATCGGAACCGTCAGCAGCCAGGGTTTGGCCTTGTGGAGTGCGATCGGAACCGTCGGCAGCCAGGGTTTGGCCTTGTGGAGTGCGATCGGAACCGTCAGCAGCCAGGGTTTGACCTTGTGGCGTGCGATCGGAGCCGTCAGCAGCCAGGGTTTGACCTTGTGGCGTGCGATCGGAACCATCAGCAGCCAGGGTTTGGCCTTGTGGAGTGCGATCAGAACCGTCTTGAGTGATCAGGCCTTTTTCTTTCAGTCGATCGTTACCGCCTTCAGCCAGGGTCTGACCTTGTGGAGTGCGCTCGGAACCATCGGCAGCGACGGTTTGGCTGAATACTGAGTAGCTGGTTTTGGCTTGTGGAGTAGCTTGGTCAGCCGCTGGCAGGGCAAAAGCGGTGCTGGCTAGCAGTGAAAGGGAAAGGCTAAGCAGTAATTGGCGTTTCATGATGGGTTGCTCCTTGGGAGGGCGATAAAGTGGGTACGAGTGCAATGCTACTCTCGATAAGTCGATATAAAAGTTCATAAACGCAATGGTAATAATCAACGGAATTGATTGTTCCACTGGGGGGCTCTAGAACGGGCGTTTCCGACGACCGTTTTTGCACTGAGGTGGGTATTTTCGACTCACCCGTGCCGCACGAAAGTGCGGGGCGGTAACGCTGGATTCGGGCGCAGTCTCTCCCTGGCCGATTATTTGAGGATTAATCGTCTTTTCTGTTAAACCTGCGGGCCGTTTTTCAGTCGTAGATTCCATGGCAGGCCGGTTGTGGCCTAACGTTTCACCTATGCGTCGCAGTCAGGGCGCTCAGTCGTATCAGGAGCCCTGTGCAATGACGCGCACTCGTAAAATAGTTGCCTGGACCTTCGCCAGCCTGGTTGTGTTGCTGGCGGTATTGGTTCTGATCATCGTGTTCTTCGATTGGAACCGGATCAAACCGTCCCTTAATGCCAAGGTGTCCGAAGAACTGCATCGTCCGTTCGCCATCAACGGCAACCTGGCGGTGGTCTGGCGTCGTGAGCTCGACGAGAGCGGTTGGCGGTCCTGGGTGCCATGGCCGCATGTGGTGGCCGAAGACCTGAGCCTGGGTAACCCCGACTGGTCGAAGAAACCGCAGATGGTCACGCTCAAACGCGTCGAACTGCGCATTTCGCCCCTGGCACTGCTGGCGCAGCGGGTGGTGATCCCGCGCATTGACCTGACCGAACCCAACGCGGACCTGCAGCGTCTAGCCGACGGACGTGCCAACTGGACGTTCAAATTCGACCCCAAAGACCCGAACGCCGCACCTTCAAACTGGGTGGTGGACATCGGTGCCATCGGTTTCGACAAAGGTCACGTCACCCTCGACGACCAAAATCTCAAGACTCAGCTCGACTTGATCATTGATCCGCTGGGCAAACCCATTCCGTTCAGCGATATCGTCGGCGACAAAGCCGCGAAAGCCGCGCTGGAAAAGGGTGCTGCGCCGCAGGACTACGCGTTTGCCCTCAAGGTCAAAGGCCAGTACCACGACCAGAAACTCGCGGGCGAAGGCAAGATCGGCGGATTGCTGGCGTTGCAAGACGCCGCCAGGCCGTTCCCCCTTCAGGCCCAGGTGAAAATTGCCGACACCAGCATCGAACTGGCCGGCACGCTGACCGACCCCCTGAACCTCGGTGCCCTGGACCTGCGCCTCAAACTGGCCGGTGCCAGCCTGGGCACGCTCTACCCGCTGACCGGCGTAACCCTGCCGGCTACGCCGCCGTACGAGACCGACGGGCATTTGATTGCCAAGCTGCATGACGCGGGTGGCGCGGTGTTCCGTTATGAAGAGTTCAACGGCAAGATCGGTGGCAGCGACATTCATGGCAGCCTGGCCTATGTCGCCAGCCAGCCGCGACCCAAGCTCAGTGGCTCGTTGCTGTCCAATCAACTGCTGTTCGCCGACCTTGCGCCGCTGATCGGCGCCGATTCCAACGCCAAGCAAAAAGCCCGGGGTGGCGAAAGCAAGCAGCCGGCGGACAAGGTGTTGCCAGTCGAAGAGTTCAAGACCGAGCGCTGGCGCGACATGGACGCCGACGTCGAATTCACCGGCAAGCGCATCGTCCACAGCGAAAAGCTGCCGTTCAACGATCTCTACACCCACTTGGTGCTCACCGACGGTGTCCTCAGCCTCGAACCCCTGCGTTTCGGCGTGGCGGGAGGCACCCTCGACGCGCAGATTCGCCTTAATGGCCGCACCGATCCCTTGGAAGGCCGGGCCAAACTCACCGCGCGCAAGTTCAAGCTCAAGCAGCTGTTCCCCACCTTCGAGCCGATGAAAACCAGCTTCGGCGAACTCAATGGCGATGCCGACATCACCGGTCGTGGCAATTCGGTGGCCAAGCTGCTGGGCAGCGCCAACGGCAACCTGAAGATGCTGATCAACGATGGCGCCATCAGCCGTGAACTGATGGAACTGGCGGGGCTCAACGTCGGCAACTACGTGGTGGGCAAGATCTTTGGCGACAAGGAAGTGAAGATCAATTGCGCGGCGTCCGACTTCGACATCAAGAGCGGGTTGGCGACCACGCGGTTGTTTGTGTTCGATACCGAGAACGCGATCATCTATATCGACGGCACAGCGAACATGGCCACAGAGCAACTGGACCTGATCATTACCCCGGAATCCAAGGGCTGGCGATTGATTTCACTGCGCTCGCCGCTGTATGTGCGGGGCAAGTTCATCAAGCCCGATGCCGGTGTGAAGGCGGTGCCGCTGATGTTGCGCGGGGCGGGGATGGTGGCGCTGGGCGTGATTGCGGCACCGGCGGCCGGGTTGTTGGCGTTGGTGGCGCCCAGTGGCGGCGAGCCGAACCAGTGCGCGCCGTTGCTGGAGCAGATGAAGGCGGGCAAGGCGCCTGTGACCGTTAAGCCGACCAAGTAACTATTCGGTGTCTGTCATGACGCCATCGCGAGCAGCCTCGCTCCCACAATTGAACTGTGTTTACAGAACCAATGTGGGAGCGAGCCTGCTCGCGATGGCGATCTGACAGGCGCTACAGATCTTTCAGTATGTCGGCCATGTCATCGGCATGCTCTTCTTCCTGAGCCAGGATGTCTTCGAAGATGCGCCGGGTGGTCGGGTCTTTTTCGCCAATGTACTGAATGATCTCGCGGTAGCTGTCGATGGCGATGCGTTCGGCCACCAAATCCTCGTACACCATTTCCTTGAGTGAATTGCCGGCCACGTATTGCGCGTGGGAGTTTTTCGACAACAGGTCAGGGTTGAACTCAGGCTCGCCACCCAGTTGCACGATGCGTTCGGCCAGGCGGTCGGCGTGCTCGGCTTCCTGCGTGGCGTGCTCGAGGAACTCATCGGCGGCAACGTGGGCTTTCAGGCCGTTGGCCATGAAGTAGTGGCGCTTGTAGCGCAACACGCAGACCAGTTCGGTGGCCAGCGATTCATTGAGCAGGCGCAGGACTTCTTCGCGGTCGGCGCTGTAGCTTTCGGTCACTGCGCCATTCTCGACGTTCTTGCGGGCACGTTCGCGAAGCGTGGTTACATCAGACAAATGCATGTCGCTCATCTCGTTCTCCTGGAGGCTAATCAGGTTTGCGTCACCGTCTAGAGAAGTGATCGCTACGTAGGTGTGAGTGACAGGCGCTGAGAAAAGTTTTATGCAGTTTGGCAATCGCAAGCCGTGACCGAGACGATCACGCCAGTGCCAGCCTGGCCATGCGCGAGTTGCCAGTGAGCATTGCCTATCCGATCTGGACCGCTATCGGCTCACTGGGCACGGTGTTTCTGGGTTGTGCGCTGCTGGGCGAAAGCCTCACGGCGCTCAAGCTGGTGTCGGTGAGGCTGATCGTGGCGGGCGTGATGGGGCTGAAGTGAGGCGGGATGTCATAGACTGGTCGTCGAGTTGTCATCTCCGGTGACGATGCTTGGCTGACGTCTTGCATCGCGCCTTGCCTTATCTCTCCGATCACAAGGACGTTCGCCCATGTCGCAAGGTTCCGCCACGCGCTACCCGTTGGTGTTGGTCCCGGGGATGCTCGGATTCATCCGCCTGGTGTTCTATCCGTATTGGTACGGGATCATTTCGGCATTGCGCCGGGGCGGGGCGACGGTGTTTGCGGTGCAGGTCTCGCCGCTCAATTCCAGCGAGGTGCGTGGCGAGCAGTTGCTGGCGCGGATCGAGGAGATCCTGCGCGAGACCGGGGCTGAAAAGGTCAACCTGATCGGTCATAGCCAAGGCTCGCTGACCGCGCGTTACGCGGCGGCCAAACGCCCGGATCGCGTGGCCTCCGTGACCTCGGTGGCCGGGCCGAATCATGGCTCCGAGCTTGCCGATTACCTGGAAAAACACTACCCGGAAAACAGCCTCAGGGGGCGCGTGCTCAGCGTCTTGCTGCGCTGGGTCGGTGCATTGATGAGCCTGCTGGATACCGGTTATCGCGGGCCGAAACTGCCTGTGGATATCCCGGCTTCGCATCAGGCACTGACCAGCAAGGGCGTGGCGCTGTTCAACCAGCGTTATCCGCAGGGACTGCCTGAAAACTGGGGCGGGCAGGGGCCGGAGGAGGTCAACGGCGTGCGCTATTACTCGTGGTCGGGGACGTTGCAACCAGGCAAGACCGATCGCGGCGGTAACCTGTTCGACGGCACAAATCGCAGTTGTCGATTGTTTGCCAGAACTTTTGTGCGCGAAACCGGGCATTGCGACGGGATGGTCGGGCGTTACAGCTCGCACTTGGGGACTGTGATTGGCGATGAATATCCGCTGGATCACTTCGACATCGTCAACCAGTCGCTGGGACTGGTGGGCAAAGGGGCTGATCCGGTGCGGTTGTTTGTCGAGCACGCGGCCCGGCTGAAAGCGGCAGGGGTCTAGACCGAGTCATCGTTCATCGCTAGCAGGCTCGCTCCCACAGTTGAGCGCATTCCCTGTGGGAGTGAGCCTGCTCGCGATAGCGTCAGGTCAGGCAACGCAAATCTTGCGGCCCAGCACGGTGGTCCAACGCTCCGACAGTATCACCCCACCCAACGTCAACACCCCGCCCACCAAGTGATACAGCGCCAGTTGCTCATGCAGCACCAGCGCCGCAATCAGCGCGGTGATCAACGGCAGCAGATTGAAAAACAGCGTGGTCCGGCTTGGCCCCAGGCGCACCACGGCCTGCATCCACGCCAACGGCGCGATCATCGAGGCCAGCAGGCAGGCATAGAGCACCAGCGGAATGTTCTGCAGTGTCAGGCCGGTCTTCGGTGAAACAATAAACAGCGGAAACAACACCACCACCGCCACCAGCACCTGCAAATACAGCAATACCAGCGGCGGCAGGCGCAACTGCCATTTTTTCAGCAGCGTGCTGTAGATCGCGTAGGCCAGGGTGGCGATCAGCATCATTGCATCGCCCAGGTTTATCCCGTGTTCGAGCAATACGCCGAGGCTGCCGGACGACACCACCACCAGCACGCCGGCAAACGACAACACCGCGCCGGCCAGCGCACCCGCTGTCAAGCGCTGGCCAAGGCTGACAATTGCCATGGCCAGCGACATCAACGGCATCAGCGACAGGATGATCCCCATGTTGGTGGCCGACGTCAGGCTCGCGGCGAAGTACGCCAGGCTCTGATAGACCGCCATGCCAAGCACGCCAAGGATGAAGATCTTGCCCAGGTTCGGCCGAATCAACGGCCAATGGGCGATCACCGGTTTGAGCATGAACGGCGTGAACAGCAACCCGGCCAGCAGCCAGCGATAGAAACCGATCTCGGCGGGGAAGATCGCCCCGGCCGACATTTTGGTGATTACGGTATTGCCGGCCCAGATGAAAATGGCCAGCAGGGGATAAGCGTATTGCATCAGAGAAAACCAGAACGTTAATGAGGGGCAATTATCCCTTGTCTGGATGCAAGCCTATACTTCGATCCAGACAACCTGCCCCTGATGACGGACAGCATGAACAGTAAACACATCGACCTGCTGGATTTCAGCGAATTGCCAGCGCCGGTCTATTTTCGCTACGCCGATTTCGATGCGCACCGTTTTGCCTCGGCGCACCGGCATCCGTGGGGCACGCTGGAGTATTCGGCCCACGGCGTGCTGCACATGGAAATCGGCGGCAGCCGTTTCATGTCGCCGCCGCAATACGCGGTGTGGGTGCCGCCACAGACCGAGCACAGTTTCTACAGCAACCAGCCGATCAACTATCGCGCCGTCTGCCTGGATCCGCTGTTGTGTCACGATCTGCCGCCACAGGCCTGCACCCTGGCGATCAGCGACATTCTCAAGGCGATCCTCAAGGACTTCGCCGCCCGCGACGTGAAGGTTCCCGAGCGCGAGGCGGACAAACGCCTGGCCCAGGTGCTGGTGGATCAGCTGCAGCAAGCGCCCATCCACGAGTGTTATTTGCCCTACGCCAGCAGTTCGGGATTGCTCGGAATACTCGAAGCCTTGCAGGCCGAGCCTGGCGATAACCGACCCTTGGCAGACTGGGCGGCGCTCATTCATGTCAGCGAGCGCACCCTGGCGCGGCAATGTGTTCGCGAACTGGGCATGAGTTTTGGCGAGTGGCGGCAACGATTACGTTTTCTGGCGGCCATCGAAGCGCTGGACAGTCAACGCAGCATTCAGGAGATCGCCTTCGACATGGGCTACAGCACCGGCTCGGCGTTTATCGCCATGTTTCAGCGTCAGGCCGGCTGCACACCTGAGCAGTATCGACGCAGCCACCTTGAAAGCAGGAAGGTGTAACAGGGGTTGTCTACACTCCTGAATGAGGCCGCACCCCTCGGTGCGGCAACAAGGAGAAAACTCCATGAAGATGTTGCGTGTCCCTTTGTTGATGATCGGTTTACTGCTCTGCGCCCAAGGCTTCGCCGCCACTGAACAACAGAACAAGATGACCACCTGCAACGCCGACGCCACCGCGAAAAGCCTCAAGGGCGATGAACGCAAAGCCTTCATGAGCACCTGCCTCAAAGCCGCGCCGGCCGCCAACGACGCCAAAACCCTTACACCTCAGCAAGAGAAGATGAAAACCTGTAATGCCGATGCCACCACCAAAGCGCTGAAGGGTGATGCGCGCAAGGCGTTCATGAGTGACTGCCTGAAGAAAAAATAATCATTGGCTGGAAGATGCAGGGTTGTCAGGGCCCCATCGCGAGCAGGCTCGCTCCCACATTGGTTCGGTGAACACAGATCCACTGTGGGAGCGAGCCTGCTCGCGATGGGGGCGGCATGGGCTTTGTAAAAAAATCCGCTGAGCTCCCGACCAAGGTCGATCCACACAATCCCTAGTGCTGGCACCGGAACGCTGGCAGACTGCCAATCCTTTTTATGCCGTTCGTTTTGAGGCTGTATGCCAACGTTTTCTCAACGTCACGTCTTGCTGCTGATCAGCTGGGTCATCATCTTCGGTGGCTTGTTGCTGGTGATCCCGCTGCGATTGCTGCCCAGCCTGCTGGCCGGGTTGTTGGTGTTCGAACTGGTCAACATGCTCACCCCGCAACTGCAGCGACTGATCGAAGGTCGGCGTGCGCGCTGGCTGGCGGTGGCGTTGCTGGGGACTTTAGTGGTCAGTGTGCTGGCGCTGATCTTTGCCGGTGCCATCAGCTTTCTGCTGCACGAGGCGGAAAACCCCGGCGCTTCCCTCGATAAATTCATGCACGTGGTCGACCGTGCGCGGGGGCAACTGCCACCGTTCATCGATGCCTATTTGCCGGCCAGCGCCGCCGAATTCCGCGTGGCCATCGGCGAGTGGATGAGCAAGCACCTGAGCGAGTTGCAATTGGTGGGCAAGGACGCCGCGCACATGTTTGTGACGTTGCTGATCGGCATGGTGCTGGGCGCGATCATCGCCTTGCAGCGCGCGCCGGACGTGACCAAGCGCAAACCACTGGCTGCCGCGCTGTTCGATCGCTTGCATCTGGTGGTCCAGGCGTTTCGTAATATCGTGTTTGCCCAGATCAAGATTTCCCTGCTCAACACCTTTTTTACCGCGATCTTCCTGGTGGTGGTCTTGCCCCTGTTCGGGATCAAGTTGCCGCTGACCAAAACCCTGATCGTGCTGACCTTCCTGCTAGGCTTGCTGCCGGTCATTGGCAACCTGATGTCAAACACGCTGATCACCATCGTCGGCTTGTCGCTGTCGATCTGGGTCGCCGTGGCGGCATTGGGTTATCTGATTTTTATCCACAAGCTCGAATACTTCCTCAACGCGCGCATCGTCGGCGGGCAGATCAGTGCCAAGTCGTGGGAGTTGCTGCTGGCGATGCTGGTGTTCGAGGCGGCGTTCGGTCTGCCGGGGGTGGTGGCGGGACCGATTTATTACGCGTATCTGAAGAGCGAATTAAGGCAGATCGGGATGGTTTGATCAGGCGGATAAGCACCGATCGTTCCCACGCTCTGCGTGGGAATGCATCCCGTGACGCTCCGCGTCACAGTTTCAACAGCGGACGCAGAGCGTCCATGGCGGCATTCCCACGCAGAGCGTGGGAACGATCTTTACAGGGTTTTGGATCAGTCCATCGTGCCGTAGCGCTTCATGGCCTCAATCGCCAGGCCACTGCCGATACTGCCAAAGATGTTCCCTTCCACATGCCGCGCATTCGGCAACATCGCCGACACGCTGTTGCGCAGCGCCGGAATCCCGCTCGAACCGCCGGTGAAGAACACCGTATCGACCTGATCGACACGCACATTGGCGTCGTTCAGCAGTTGGGTAACGCTGTTGCGCACGCGCTCCAGCAGGTTGTCGATGGCCGATTCGAACAGCGCCCGGCTCAGTTCAACGCTCAACCCCGGCTCGATGCGGTCCAGCGGCACATGGCGGCTGTCGGCGTGGGTCAGCTGGATCTTGGTTTCTTCCACTTCCATGGCCAGCCAGTGACCGGCGCGTTGGTCGATCAGCTTGAACAGGCGGTCGATGCCGCCGGTGTCTTCGATGTCGTAACGCATGCTGCCCAGGGCCAGGGTCGACTTCTGCGAGTACACCGAGTTGATGGTGTGCCAGGTCGCCAGGTTCATGTGGTGGCTGGTGGGCATGTAGGCGCCGCTCTTCATGCGGCTGCCGTAGCCAAACAGCGGCATCAGCCCTTGCAGGCTCAACTGCTTGTCGAAATCGGTCCCGCCGATGTGCACGCCGCCGGTGGCAAGGATGTCGTCGTGGCGGTTGTCGTGGTTGCGGCGTTCTGGCGAGAGGCGCACCAGCGAGAAGTCGGACGTACCACCGCCGATGTCGACGATCAGCACCAACTCTTCTTTTTCGATGGTCGACTCGTAGTCGAACGCCGCCGCAATCGGTTCGTACTGGAACGACACATCCTTGAAGCCGATGGCGCGGGCCACATCCACCAGAGTGTTCTCGGCTTCCTGGTCGGCCATTTCATCGTCATCGACGAAAAACACCGGGCGACCCAGCACCACTTCCTCGAACTCCCGACCGGCGGCGGTCTCGGCGCGCTTCTTCAACTGGCCGATGAACAGGCCCAGCAGGTCCTTGAACGGCATCGCCGTCCCCAAGACACTGGTGTCGTGCTTGATCAGCTTGGAGCCGAGCAGGCTCTTGAGCGAGCGCATCAGCCGGCCTTCGTAGCCTTCCAGGTACTCGTGCAGCGCCAGCCGGCCGTACACCGGGCGGCGTTCTTCCATATTGAAGAAGACCACCGAGGGCAGGGTGATCTTGTCGTCCTCCAGCGCGATCAGCGTTTCCATGCCGGGGCGCAGCCAGCCGACGGTGGAGTTGGACGTGCCGAAGTCGATACCACAGGCACGGGCTGGAGATGCGTTTTTCATGTCTTTCGAGTTCCGGTTAAAAAACGGCCGCGCAGTGTATGCCAGTGCGGCGAATATTCGAAGGCCGACTATCCGCTAAATCTCGGCTATTAGCGCCTTGAAAGACTATCCTTTGCCCCAAACTTGTCTGCATTGGCCCTGGCAGCCACCGGACGGTCAAAAGAACCCCCGACTGCTGCCGATAAACTTCTGATGCGCTGCCCGGTCACAACCTTGAGATCGGTCAAGCTGGCGGCTGGTAATGAGCGCATGCTGACAGTGGTAGCGCGATTTCGATAACGGATGGTGATTCCCTCGATGGACTTCAAAGACTATTACAAGATTCTCGGTGTGGAGCCGACGGCTGACGATAAGGCGATCAAGGCCGCCTATCGCAAGCTCGCACGCAAATACCACCCGGACGTCAGCAAGGAAAAGGATGCCGAGGCGAAGTTCAAGGACGCCTCGGAGGCTTATGAAGCGCTGAAAAGCGCCGACAAGCGTGCCGAATATGACGACTTACGCAAATACGGCCAGCACGGCCAACCGTTCCAGGGCCCGCCAGGCTGGCAGGGGCGTGGCGGTTTTGGCGGTGGTCAGGACACGGGGGATTTCTCGGACTTCTTCAGTTCGATCTTTGGCAACCGTGGCGGTGGTGGTTTTGGTGGTGCACAGCCGGGCCGAAGCGCCGGGCGTCGAGGGCAAGACGTGGAAATGGAATTACCGATTTTCCTGGAAGAATCCCTCTCGACCGAGTCGAAGAAGGTCACTTTCCAGGTGCCGCAGTACAATGCCGCAGGTCAACATGTCAGCAATACCAGCAAAAGCCTGAACGTGAAGATCCCGGCAGGCGTGGCCGACGGCGAGCGTATCCGCCTCAAGGGCCAGGGCGCGCCGGGCATCGGTGGCGGGGCCAATGGCGACTTGTTCCTGATCATTCGTTTTGCGCCACATCCGAAATTCGATGTGGAGGGCGAAAACCTGATTATCACGTTGCCGCTGGCACCGTGGGAATTGGCATTGGGCGCCGAAGTGGCCGTGCCGACCCTGACGGGCAAGATCAACCTCAAGGTCCCGGCCGGTAGCCAGAATGGTCAGCGCATGCGTGCCAAGGGGCACGGCTTGCTGAACAAGGCCGGTCATCGAGGTTATCTGTTCGTGCAGCTCAAGGCTGTCATGCCCAAAACCTCGAACGACGAGGTCAAGGTGCTGTGGGAGGAGTTGGCGAAAAAAGCCGCTTTCAACCCAAGAGAAAACTTCTGATCCAAGAGACGGAGTAGCCCATCA
Source organism: Pseudomonas sp. fls2-241-R2A-110 (assembly GCF_030209165.1). NCBI lineage: Bacteria > Pseudomonadati > Pseudomonadota > Gammaproteobacteria > Pseudomonadales > Pseudomonadaceae > Pseudomonas > Pseudomonas sp. fls2-241-R2A-110. The sequence continues at coordinate 94,045 of NZ_JARVSN010000011.1, forward strand.
TGAGCAACCCCCTGATCGTTCAACTGGACATGGCAGAATTCTGTGAGGCGACCGAGCTGTCGGACGTCTACGTGATCGAAATCGTCGAACACGGCATCCTCGAACCTCAGGGCAAGCAGCCCAAGGATTGGCGTTTCACCGATTATGAACTGGTGCTGGCCAAGCGTGCCGCCAAGCTGCGGCGCGATCTGGAGCTGGAATGGGAAGGCGTCGCCCTGGCGCTGGACCTGCTTGACGAGGTCCAGCAACTGCGGGCCGAGAACCGCATGCTCAGGCAGCGGCTGGGGCGGTTGGTGGTTGAGTAGGTGTTCTGATGATTTTGCGTTGCCTGTTCGGGCGCTATCGCGAGCAGGCTCGCTCCCACCGTTAACCGGGTTCCTTCAGACGCAATACGGTCGAATGTGGGAGCGAGCCTGCTCGCGATGAACGATAACGCGGTCTGTCAGCATTAAACGTTCCGTGGCAACACCACGGTAAACAACGTGCCATCTGTCTGATTCGAGATAACGTCGATGGTCCCGCCGTGCGCATCGACCACTTCCTTGACGATAAACAATCCCAGGCCAAGGCTGGTCGTCGGTTGCCCGAGGTCTTCGCTGGCGCTGCGCACCAATGGATCGAAGAGGGTGGGGATAGCATCATCGGGAATCGGCACGCCAAAGTTATGCACAGTCAGGCGCACCGAGTCCGGCTCGCCGGTGACGGTGACGGTGACATCACGTTTGTTCAAGCCATGCTGCAACGCATTGCCGATCAGGTTCTGTAACAGCTGATCGAGTCGCCCGGCATCCCAGACACCACGGGTATCGCCGACCACCCTCACTATTGGATCGCATTCCGGGTTACCGGCGCATGCCTCGGCAATCGCCGCATGCGCGGCATCGGCCAGGTCCATGGGCTTGGGCTCGATCGGCAGGCTCTTGCCCAACCGGCTGCGGACCAACTCCAGCAAATCGCTGACCATCACTGCCATGTGCCGCGCGCCACGCTTGATATTGATTGCGCACGTCAGCGCATCACCTTCAAGCGTCGCTTTGCGCAGCAGCAACTCGGTGGACATGCTCACGGCCTGCAACGGCGCGCGCAGGTCATGACCGAGTATCGCCAGGAACAGATCGCGCGAGTGATTGACCTGTTCGGCATACGCCGCGGTGGACTCTGCCAGTGCCTCATCAATCGCTTCGTTGAAACGGATCATGTCCTGCAAGTAAGCCAGGTCCGGCACTTCCAGGCTGCTGACCCACATCCGAATCACACAGGCACGCAAATGGCGGAATTCGCTGGTCATCTGCACCAGGTCGAACCCTACGGTGTGGCGCAACTCACCATGACTTGCACCTGCTTCATCCAGACTCGGGGTTTTTTCCGGGCCTTCGCCCTTGGCCTTTGCGAGTTGTTCGCTGGCGGTTTGCGCGGTGGTCATGTCCCGTGCCGCCGCCAGCAGAATCGCCTTGGCGTGGTCGCGCAAGGCAATGCGATCCATGTTAATGGCGGCCGGAGTGATCGTTTTAGCGAACTGTTCCCATTCATCAACGATACGATCTACGTGCTGCCTGATGAATTCGGATAAGCGCATGACCGTTACCTGGCTGAAAAGTCTTGGCATCTTATCTCCTTTACCCACGGGTAAAAACTACCGCTGGCAAGCCGGATCATGTTTGCCCATTCCCTGGGTGGTATTTAGTTATTTTTCAGGTCCTGAAGTTGGGTGTTGTTATTGGTTTTGGGACTGTTTCCAAGCAGTTATTTAAACTTTTGTTTTTGCCGTCATTGAATAAGCTGGACGCTCTATTGAACGCATAGGGATACATGCGTAATGAATGAATTATCAGAAGGATCTGTGTCGGGTATTTCTGCGGATAATCCGGCAGGCGGCAATAGGTATTTGAATTACCTGGCAGCCAGTGTTCCAGCGCTTATAAAAAGCCCCTCCCTGTCAAAACGTGTAGCGAAGGCAACACGGGCGGCTGATTTCCCTGAGTGGTATGTCAAGGCAAGCGCTATCGACCGTCAGTACCTCAAGGAACTCGGCAACGAACGTTGGCGGTTGCAAGACAGTCTGGATGACACGCTGGGTGACCTGAAAAAGGACATCAATGAGTACGCAGAACCGTTGCTCATTCAAGCCCTGCAAGAAAAGCTGAGCCTGGAACTGGATGTGCGGACCACGACGATTCGGCTTTACGTGCCAGCCCTGCTGGGGTTTGGCATCGACACCAATGCCAGCCGACTCAGGGAGTCAACCCTGCTGGAGGCCGCGCTGCACAACTTCGAGGACGCTGAAACCCGTGCCGGCGCCTTTCGCGACGGCTCCGGTATTTTCATCACCGATGCCGAAGGTGAGCTGCAACGTCATTCGTTGACCATCGAAAGTTTTGCGAGCCTTTGCCGGGAGCTGGACCTCGGTGCGCAGTACCAGCGGCACATCACTGGCTTGTTGAATCCTGCCCGGGCCGAGGCGAAGGCGTCTCTCGAACGACACTTCATCGGCACCGAAAAGGCCGCGTTCAATGAGTCAGCACTGAATGCGTATTTAAAAGGCGATGTCAGCGCTTATGGCTACGGCAAACTAAAACAACTGCGCGATGAGCAGACAAACATCCTGATGGGGCGTCGCCCTTTACAGTCCCATCGATTGACGCTGATGGGCGTAAAGTTAAGCGGTATTGTGCTGTTCAGTGCGGTGGCTGATCCCACGCAGATAAAAAAATTTTACGACGGTCTGACTCCTGACTATCAGCAAGCGCTGATGGAGTGGTCCCGGCAATTGGCAGTTTTGCCCGACCAGCTGTTTGATCAGTTCAAGCTGCTCAAGGCTTTTTTTGCCAACGGCCCCAGCGGCGTTGCCGAAGAAATGCTGCGCAGAGACGATATCTACAAGCAAAACCGGCTTGAAGGCACCCTGATTGCCTACGTGCCCGATGATCCTGATCACCCTTTGAAAGAGTACGACTCCTTCACCGATTTCATGAAGGAGCTGACAAGCCAGCTGCGCTCCTCGGACTACCAACAGTTCTTCAGCCGCTTCGTGCCGCAAAAAGACAAAGGACAGTTTTTTACTCGCGTCAAAGAGCGCTTTAGCACCTTCACCTGGCAACAACGCGAACCGTTGAGCATGGGGCCGTGGTGGCGAGAGACGGCGGTGGAAAATCCCGATGCTGAACCGGTCACCAACGTGATTGACGGTTTGCTCTGGCCTGCGCTCGGCCGATGGCGGTGCGATAAGGCCATCGCGGATTCGCGGCACATTGCCGTTCCCACTGGCGATGAAGATGCCAACGCCCGTTGGGCACGATTGAGCAGCTACGTGAGCATCGGCTGGAACGTATTCAACTTCGGCGCGATGCTGGTGCCGGGTCTGGGAGAGGCGATGCTGGGCGTCATGGTCGGGCAAATGGTCCTCGAAACCATGGAGGGCATCGAAGACTGGAGCAAGGGCGACAAGGACGAAGCGGCGGCATTGTTGACCGGTGTCCTGATCAATGCGGCCCAGCTGGCCATCATGGGAGCAGGACATGTGTTGCCGACGGGCGCAGCGGCGGCGATCAAGCCTTCGGCATTTGTCGACCAGCTAAAACCGGTGGTGCTCGCTGACGGCAAGACCCGCCTCTGGAACCCGGACTTGAACCCGTATGAGCATCAAGTCAGTTTGAGTTCCGACTCGACGCCCAACGAGCGAGGCCTTCACGCGCACGGCGATAAGCAGTTGCTGCCGCGCGACGGCAAATACTTCGCGGTGCAGGACGATCCACTGACCGGCCAGCCAAGGATGCAGCATCCGGACCGGCCCACAGCTTACCAGCCAAAGCTTGACCACGATGGCGCCGGTACCTGGCACACCGAACTCGACCGCCCTGTCGAGTGGACTTCGGCCGAGCTCATGCGTGGGCTGGGGACGAAGTCAGAAGCGTTCGATGATGCAATGCTTGAACGCATCCGTATCGCCAGTGGTATCGAAGAAGATGTGTTGCGTCGGCTGCATGTGGAAAACGAAGCGCCGCCCGCATTGCTGGTCGACACCCTCAACCGGTTCAAGGCGTGGGCGGAAACGGGGAAGCTGCCTGAGAACGACCAGTCAAACATTGCCGACGCCAGGACGCTTCAGGACACCTTTGCGCAATTGCCTGCCAACATGGCAGAGGAGCTACTGAGCGCCGCTGATCCGGCTGATTTGCGAGTGCTGGCCGAGCAAAAGCGTATTGGCTTGCACCTCAGGCAACAGGCGCGCGCCGCCTCGCTGGAGGTGCGTCTGGCGCGTGCCTATGAAGGACTGTTCCTTGATTCACTGCAGGCGCCGGATACGGAAAAACTGGCACTGCATAGCCTGGAAAGCTTGCCGAACTGGCCGCAAGAGGTGCGCATCGAAATTCGCGAGCATTCTTTCACTGGCCGTCTGCGCGACAGCATTGGCCCAGAAGAAGCGGATGTACGCAAAGTCCTGGTCAGCACGGAGAACGGTTATGAAGCGCGGGATGCCGAGGACAACCATCTGCACGGCGCCGATGACCTGTTTTCTTCGGTATTGCATGCACTGCCTGACGCTGAACGCAAAGCACTGGGTTTTGAAATCAATCAAGGCTCGACACTCAAGCACACCGTTCAAAATGCGCCGTTGGCGCGTGACCAGCTGCGTCCGATACTGGCGGACAGCCCACTGCGCAAGCCGGCCTATGATCCCGAGACGATGAAGCTGTTCGGTGGAATGCCTCTTCCTAAAGGCATTCGACGGCTCACCGGACGCCTGACGTTGCAGGAACGCGTCAGGAGCGTGCGGCCGGGCTGGACGGAGGAGCAAGCCCAGGCTTATCTGGACGGTGCCGGCGACGAGGCTGACCCGGAGCTGCGGGCCAGCGCGCTGGAAGCGGAATTCAACCGCCTCAATTCCAACTTCCAGCGCTGGCTGAATTCGCCGACCGAAGCGTACAGGTTCAGCCCTGCCGGCGTTGCCGAATGGCAGTCCAGAAACTCACTTTACAAGGCCATTCGGCAGTGCTGGCAGCAAACCGCTCCCAGGGATGTGGACTCTTTCGAGAATCTGCAGGGGACGGTGCTTGACCTCAGGAATATGCCCTTGGGGCGGCACTTGGGGACCATGCCTCCTCTGGACGCCAATTTTCAGCACGTGACCTGCCTGAACTTGCTGGGCACTGAAATGACCGACGCTCACGTCGCCTTTCTTGATCATTTCCCCAAACTCCGTTCGCTCAACCTCACCGGCAACCGGCTCACGCATTTTCCCAGTGCCGTGGGGCGAATGATTGGGCTGACCGAGTTGTACCTCGCCAATAACCGGATTGTGCTGGATATGCAGGGCGCTACGTATTTGAGATGGCTTACCCGCCTTCAAAGTCTGGATCTTCAGGGGAACCCGCTGGGTCGAGTGCCGGATATCGGCGGCATGCGCCTGCTGCATACGGTGATGCTGGGCGATACCGGCATTGATACCTGGCCGGACGGATTGTTTTCTCAACCCCGATTCCGGCATTTTTACTTGAATCTGCAACGCAATGAACTGACGGTCATCCCTCGGGCTACGCCCGGCTCTGTCGGGGCGGAGATGTTGGCGCGGACGGTAGTGAGCCGGGAACGGCAGTGGATGTCGGCCGATACTCTGAACACGCTCAGAAACTACATCAGGTCCGTCGGCCTGGACCCCGATCGCCCGTATCCGCCTCGTGGTGTGCGCGACAGCCTTGATTGGGAGGAAGGCCTGACGCGGCGAGATTGGGTCGCCAAACAGGCGATATGGAACAGTGTCGAGGACGAATTCGGTTCGGTGCCTTTTTTCAATAAGATCAGGAAGCTCACTGAGTCCAGCCATTTCCAAAACGACAACGCATTCAGAGTGGACATGACGAGCAAGGTCTGGCGAATGCTCGAAGCGATGTCCAAGGACAGTGAGTTGCGGCGCAACCTTTTTGTCATGGGCAGGGACGAGGCTACCAACTGTGTGGATGCCGGGGCCCAGTTGTTCAATTCAATGGGTGTGGAGGTGCTGATCCACGAAGCTTATGAGCTGAGGAGTCCAAGCCTCGTGGAGGCTGAACTGGTGCAGCTTGCCAGAGGCAAATCCCGTCTGGATGAGTTGAGCCGGATTGCCCACCAAGTGGTCGCCAAACGACTGGCGGGCGGTGAACGATTCATGGTGGTCGATGCCAATGGTGTTGTTTCGGGGAGCATCGATGAGGTCCAGGTACATCTGGGCTACATGACGGACCTGGCCGAGCGACTGGATCTGCCCTGGCAATCCCGTGATCTGCAGTTCCGCACGTACACGGGCGTCACGTCTGAGATGATCGAAGATGCCTATCGGCGGGTACTGGATCTGGAGGCCGGCGATTTGCTGCGTGATTCAATCAGTGAACAGCCGTTCTGGACGTCTTACATCCAGGGCTCGAATCGTCGCGCGTTCAAGGTGTTCAGGCGTCGAATCGATGCGACGACGGAGTTCTTCATGGCGCTTGATAAGCGCGCGACCGAACAGGATCTTTCGCTTGAGGCAAAGGCCGGCCTGAAAGAGGAACTGAGGGTGCTCGCCGCAGAGCTGGGCAAACCGGACAGCGAGATTGGCCCGGGGCAAGTCATGAGCAATGAGGCCTATGCTGCCGAGTTGAACTTGATCGACACCGAGATGAAAACGCTGCTGAAGACCCTGACCCAACAGGCGATGGATCGGGCGAAGCTGTAAAGGGTGGAGATACCCTTTACGGTTGAACCGAGCAACTGATTGACCTGAAAATACAGCCGTCCCGGCACGAAGATTGACGCCCTTCGTGCCGGGTTTTTTATGCCTGACTGGAAATCAAAACAGAAAATACCGCTGGGCCATTGGCAACACATCCGCCGGCTCGCACCAGAGCAAGACACCGTCAGCCTTGACTTGATACGTCTGCGGGTCGACGTCGATCTTCGGCAGGTAATCGTTGTGAATCAGATCGCTTTTCTGCACCTCGCGACAGCCTTTGACCACCGCGATTTTCTTTTTTAGCCCCAACGCTTCGGGCAATCCCGCCGCCAACGCCGCCTGACTGATAAAGGTCAGGCTGGTGGCGTGCAATGAGCCGCCGTAGCTGGCGAACATCGGGCGGTAGTGCACCGGTTGCGGCGTCGGGATCGAGGCGTTGGCATCGCCCATCAGGCTGGCCGCAATGGCACCGCCCTTGAGGATCAGTGTCGGTTTGACCCCGAAGAACGCTGGCCGCCAGAGCACCAGATCAGCCCATTTACCCACTTCGACCGAGCCCACTTCGTGGCTGATGCCGTGGGTGATTGCCGGGTTGATGGTGTACTTGGCGATGTAGCGTTTGGCGCGGAAGTTGTCGTTGCCTTCGCCATCCCCCGGCAGCGCGCCGCGCTGTTTTTTCATCTTGTCGGCGGTCTGCCAGGTGCGGGTGATGACCTCGCCGACGCGGCCCATGGCCTGGCTGTCAGAGCTGATCATCGAGAACGCGCCGAGGTCGTGAAGGATGTCTTCGGCGGCGATGGTTTCGCGGCGGATGCGGCTTTCAGCGAAGGCCACGTCTTCGGCAATGCTCGGGTCAAGGTGGTGACAGACCATCAGCATGTCGAGATGCTCGTCGATGGTGTTGCGGGTGAACGGCCGGGTCGGGTTGGTCGAACTCGGCAACACGTTGGCAAAGCCACAGGCCTTGATGATGTCCGGCGCGTGACCGCCGCCCGCACCTTCGGTGTGGTAGGTGTGAATCGTGCGGCCCTTGAAAGCGGCGAGGGTGGTTTCGACAAAACCGGACTCGTTGAGGGTGTCGGTGTGGATGGCAACCTGGACGTCGTATTGGTCGGCCACTGTCAGGCAGTTGTCGATGCTCGCGGGCGTGGTGCCCCAGTCTTCGTGCAACTTCAGGCCGATGGCGCCGGCCTTGACCTGTTCGATCAGCGGTTCCGGCAGGCTCGCGTTGCCCTTGCCGGTGAAACCGATGTTCATCGGAAACGCGTCGGCGGCCTGAAGCATGCGCGCCAGGTGCCACGGCCCGGAGGTGCACGTCGTGGCGTTGGTGCCGGTGGCAGGGCCGGTGCCGCCGCCGATCATGGTGGTGACGCCGCTCATCAGGGCTTCTTCGATCTGCTGCGGGCAGATGAAATGGATGTGCGTGTCGATGCCGCCAGCGGTGAGGATCATGCCTTCACCGGCGATCACTTCGGTGCTGGCGCCGATGGCGATGGTCACGTCCGGTTGCACGTCTGGATTGCCGGCCTTGCCGATCCCGGCGATGCGCCCGTCCTTGAGGCCGACGTCGGCCTTGACGATGCCCCAATGGTCGACGATCAGGGCGTTGGTGATCACCGTATCGACGACTTCGGCCGCCAGTAACTGGCTTTGACCCTGGCCATCACGGATGACTTTTCCGCCACCGAATTTCACTTCTTCGCCGTAAGTGGTGAAGTCTTTTTCCACTTCGATCCACAGCTCGGTATCGGCCAGGCGGACCTTGTCACCGACGGTGGGGCCGAACATGTCGGCGTAGGCCTGACGGGAAATTTTCATTGGGATTCCTTGCACAAATTGATCGTTCCCACGCTCTGCGTGGGAATGCCGCCATGGACGCTCTGCGTCCGCCGTTATGTGACGCGGAGCGTCACGGGATGCATTCCCACGGGGACCGTGGGAACGATCAGTCAGTCGAGATCGCCCATGATCCTGCCGGCAAACCCGAACACCCGGCGATGCCCGGCCAGGTCGACCAGCTCGACCTCGCGGCTCTGCCCCGGTTCGAAGCGCACGGCGGTGCCGGCGGGGATGTTCAGGCGCATGCCGCGGCTGGCGGCGCGGTCGAAAGTCAGGGCGTCGTTGGTTTCGAAAAAGTGGTAATGCGAACCGACCTGGATCGGCCGGTCACCGCTGTTGGCCACTTTCAGACTGACAGTGCGTCGGCCCACGTTAAGCTCGATGTCGCCGGGCTGGATCTGGTATTCACCGGGAATCATCAATGGGCTCCTTGGAGGATTTTGTAGTAGAGGGCGGTTGGTTTGTACCGGCCGCTCGGGTCGCAGGCGTAGTCGGGGATTTCACCCGCCTTGGTGTAGCCCAGGGCTTTGTAGAAGTCTTCGGCGGGGGAGCCGGCCTCGGTGTCGAGGTAAAGCATGCCGCGCTTGTGCTGGAGGGCTGCCTGTTCCAGTGCATTCATCAACTGTTGGCCCAGACCCCGGCGACGCGCGTGTTCACGCACCAGCAGCTTCTGCACTTCGGCACGGTTCAGGCCATTGGCTTTCTGGCACAAGGTCAGTTGCACGCTGGCCTGGACCTGTTCGTCCTTGACCACCACCCACAACAGCACGTTGCCTTTGTTCAGGTTGTCCTGAACCTCATCGAAATAGGCGCGTGCCTGGGTGGCGTCCAGATTGGCCATGAACCCGACGCTGGCGCCATAACCGACGGCGTCGAGCAGCAGGTCAATCAATCCCTGACGATAGTGCGCAAAGCTTTCAACATTGACGCGTCGCAGTTGGGCGGGGTTCATCGGGCGTTACTCCTTGCTGGCAGTCGGTGGCTCCGCGCCAGGATTGAGGGTCAGTTGCATGAAAGTCAGGTCCAGCCAGCGGCCAAACTTGGTGCCCACCTGGGGCATCTGACCGGTGATCACGAATCCGGCCCGTTCATGTAGACGAATAGAAGCGGCGTTGCCGCTTTCGATGGCGGCCACCATCACGTGCTTGTCGCAGCCTTTGGCGCGCTCGATCAATACGTCCATCAGGCGCGGACCCAGGCCGTTGCCCCGCTGGTCGCTGCGCACGTAGACCGAATGCTCGACGGTGTGGCGGAAACCGTCGAACGGCCGCCAGTCACCAAATGAAGCGTAGCCCAGCACGCTGTTATCGCCGTCGACGATCACAAGAATCGGATAACCCTGGGATTGGCGCGCACTGAACCAGGCCTGACGGTTGCCCAGGTCTACGGCCTGTTCGTTCCAGATCGCCGTGGTGTTGAGCACGGCGTCGTTGTAGATGTCGCGGATCGCCGGCAGGTCGGCATGCACGGCGTCACGGATGAGGTAGGTCATGGCTCGGCCTCAGGCGATGGGTTGGTGGACGGTGACCAGTTTGGTGCCGTCGGGGAACGTCGCTTCGACCTGGATCTCCGGGATCATTTCCGGGATGCCTTCCATCACTTGATCGCGGTTCAGCAGGGTCGTGCCAAAGTGCATCAGTTCGGCCACGGTCCGGCCATCGCGGGCACCTTCGAGCAGCGCGGCAGAAATGTAGGCCATGGCCTCCGGGTAATTGAGTTTCACGCCGCGCGCCAGACGCCGCTCGGCCACGAGGCCGGCGGTGAAGATCAGCAGCTTGTCTTTTTCACGTGGGGTCAGGTCCATCGTTGGAATCCATCTGGGCAGATAAAAAGTATTCGGATCTGTAAATACAAAACCCCTGCAGGGGATTGCATTTCAGGTGCTCCATATTCTTGGCGGGACCGCTTCTCGGCCTAACAGCGCAGGCCGCAGCAATCGCCACAATTCAATAAGCCAACCCCGTGCCAACAGCGCTTCACTGGCCAGGCACCTGGCAACCAATAGCCCCGGCAACTGTGTCAGGTCCCCGCGCACTTCATTGGGCAGCGAGCGGCACTTCTCCAGCAACTCGCTATCGACTTCGCCCGTCACCAGCAGGGTGGCAAAAACCGGTTGCCCGTCCAGGCCAATCGGCGAGTCGAGCAAACCATCATTCCCGACAATGCGCTGGCGTTCGTGCCAGAGCAACTGGCCGTCGCGGCGGATATTCAATTGCGCCTGAAAATGCCCCAGGTCGAAGCGCTCACCACTCGCCGGGCGACCCAGCGCCACCACGTCCCAGTAGAACAGCCGGGCATCGCCTTCAAGGTTGATCGAGGTGCTGAGTTCGGCCTGGGCGGCGCTGAAAATGATCGTCTCCTGGGGCAACCATTCCAGTGTCGCACCGGCCGCAACGTGCAAATCCAGCTGCTGATAAGCGGGGCCGGCGGCGCGATACCACTTGGCGGCGCCGGGGCTGGTGATTTGTGCCCAGGCGTCAGCGCCGACGCTGGCGCTGATCTCCAGCCGATCGCCCCCGGCAATCCCGCCCGGCGGATGAACGATGATGTGCTGGCACACCTGGGGCCCTTCGGCGTACAGGTGCTTTTGCACCCGCAGCGGGCCTTGATGCCGGCGCTGGACCGGGCGCGTGCTCTCACCAAAGCGGGCATAACCCAGCTCCAGCTCGGCGTGCCAGCTCGGGGTAAACAGGGTCGGCGCTGTGGTCAGGGGCAGTAAAGGTAAATTCATGATTTCTAATTATCGTTAGGACGCTACAGACTAGATCGTAACCAGTCCGCGCACACCTTCGGCTTCCATATTTTCACCGCGACCCTGTTGCACGATCTCGCCCCGGGACATCACCAGGTACTGATCGGCCAGTTCGGCGGCGAAATCGTAAAACTGTTCCACCAGCAAAATCGCCATGTCGCCACGGGCCGCGAGCTTCTTGATCACCGCGCCGATCTCTTTGATCACCGACGGCTGAATGCCTTCGGTGGGCTCGTCGAGGATCAGCAAGCGCGGACGACTGGCCAAGGCTCGACCAATCGCCAGTTGCTGCTGTTGACCGCCGGACAAGTCACCGCCACGGCGTTGCTTCATTTGCAGCAACACCGGGAACAGCTCGTAAATGAATGCCGGGACTTCCTTGGCTTCGCTGCCGGGGAAACGCGACAGGCCCATCAGCAGGTTTTCTTCCACGGTCAGCCGCCCGAAGATTTCCCGGCCCTGAGGCACATAGGCGATTCCGGCGTGAACCCGTTGGTGCGGCTTGAATGTGGTGATCGGTTTGCCTTCCCAGTTCACCGCGCCTTCCTTGGCCGGCAGCAAACCCATCAGGCATTTGAGCAGCGTGGTTTTACCCACCCCGTTGCGCCCGAGCAGGCAGGTGACTTCACCCACTTTCACCTCAAACGACAGGCCGCGCAGGATGTGGCTTCCGCCGTAGTATTGGTGCAGCTTGTCGACGTGCAGCATTCTTAAATTCTCCTCAGTGATCGTTCCCACGCTCTGCGTGGGAATGCATCCCGTGACGCTCCGCGTCACATAACGGCGGACGCAGAGCGTCCATGGCGGCATTCCCACGCGGAGCGTGGGAACGATCAAGGTGTTTGCAGGGCTAGCGACCTAGGTAAACCTCGATCACCCGCTCATTTTCCTGCACTTGCTCCAGCGAACCTTCGGCCAGCACGCTGCCCTGGTGCAACACGGTGACGTGGTCGGCAATCGAGCCGACGAAGCCCATGTCGTGTTCCACCACCATCAGCGAATGCTTGCCGGCGAGGCTTTTGAACAGCTCGGCGGTGAACTCGGTTTCGGCGTCGGTCATGCCCGCCACCGGCTCATCGAGCAGCAACAATTGCGGGTCTTGCATGAGCAGCATGCCGATTTCCAGAAACTGCTTCTGACCGTGGGACAACAACCCCGCCGGGCGATTGACCGAGGCGCTCAGGCGAATGGTTTCCAGCACCTCAGTGATGCGATCTTTCTGCTCACCGCTCAAACGGGCCCGCAGGCTGGCCCACACCGACTTGTCGGTTTTCTGTGCCAGCTCCAGGTTCTCAAAAACGCTCAGCGCTTCGAACACCGTCGGTTTCTGAAACTTGCGACCGATGCCGGCCTGGGCGATTTGCACCTCGCTCATCTGCGTCAGGTCCAAGGTTTCACCGAACCAGGCCTTGCCGTGACTGGGGCGGGTCTTGCCGGTGATCACGTCCATCAGGGTGGTCTTGCCGGCGCCGTTGGGGCCGATGATGCAACGCAACTCGCCGACGCCGATGTACAGGTTCAGATTGTTCAGTGCGCGGAAGCCATCGAAGCTCACGCTGATGTCTTCCAGGGTCAGGATCGTGCCGTGGCGCGTATCCAGGCCAGGACCGACACGTTGCCCGAGACCGATGACGTCGCGGCTGCTTCCGGCGTCCCGGTTGGGTTCCAGCGGTGGAAAAAACGCCGGTTCGAGCATGAATTCAGCCGTCGCAGTCACTCTCATTGTTCACCCCTTTTTTTCAGCAGGCCGATCACGCCTTTGGGCAGGTACAAGGTCACGATGATGAACAGCGCCCCGAGGAAAAACAGCCAGTACTCCGGGAACGCGACGGTGAACCAGCTCTTCATCCCGTTGACCACACCGGCGCCAAGCAGCGGCCCGATCAGCGTGCCGCGGCCGCCCAGTGCGACCCAGACTGCGGCTTCAATCGAGTTGGTCGGCGACATTTCACTCGGGTTGATGATCCCTACTTGCGGCACATACAGCGCGCCGGCCAAGCCGCACAACACCGCGCTCAACACCCAGACAAACAGCTTGAACCCGCGTGGGTCATAGCCGCAGAACATCAGGCGGTTTTCAGCATCGCGCAGCGCCGTCAACACCCGGCCAAACTTGCTCTGTGCCAGTCGCCAGCCGATGAACAGGCTCGCCACCAGCAACGCCACCGTGGCGAAAAACAACACCGCGCGGGTGCCAGGTTCGGTAATGCCGAAACCGAGGATGGTGCGGAAATTGGTGAAGCCGTTGTTGCCGCCGAAGCCGGTTTCGTTGCGAAAAAACAGGAGCATTCCGGCGAAGGTCAGGGCCTGGGTCATGATCGAGAAATACACGCCCTTGATCCGCGAGCGGAACGCGAAGAAGCCGAACACCAGTGCCAGCAACCCCGGCGCCAACACCACCAGGCACATCGACCAGAGAAAGCTGCTGGTGCCGGTCCAGTACCACGGCAATTCGGTCCACGACAGGAACGTCATGAACGCCGGCAAGTCATCGCCCGAGGCCTGGCGCATCAAGTACATGCCCATCGCGTAGCCGCCGAGAGCGAAGAACAGGCCGTGACCGAGCGACAACAGGCCGGCGTAACCCCAGACCAGATCCAGCGCCAGGGCGACGATGGCATAGCAAAGGATTTTGCCCACCAGCGTCAACGTGTAGGCCGAGACGTGAAACACGCTGATGGGCGATAACAGCGACAGCAGCGGCAACGCCAACAGCAAGACAAGAATTACCGCGCCGACAGCGACAGTGACTTTCGGGCCGGCCTTTTGTGTGGCCGTGAGCAACAGGGGCTGGTTCATCAGTCGATCACCCGTCCTTTCAATGCGAAGAGGCCTTGCGGACGCTTCTGTATAAACAGAATGATCAGCGCGAGGATCAGGATCTTGCCCAGCACCGCACCAATCTGCGGCTCAAGAATCTTGTTGGCGATGCCCAGGCCGAAGGCCGCCAGGACGCTGCCGGCCAACTGCCCGACGCCGCCGAGCACCACCACCAGGAACGAATCGATGATGTAGCTCTGGCCGAGGTCCGGGCCGACGTTGCCGATCTGGCTCAGCGCCACGCCACCCAGGCCGGCAATGCCCGAGCCGAGGCCAAAGGCGAGCATGTCCACGCGCCCGGTCGGCACACCGCAGCATGCGGCCATGTTGCGATTCTGGGTGACGGCGCGCACGTTCAGGCCCAGGCGCGTCTTGTTCAGCAGCAGCCAGGTCAGCACCACCACAAACAGGGCGAAAGCGATAATTACGATGCGGTTGTACGGCAGCACAAGGTTAGGCAGCACTTGAATCCCGCCGGACAGCCAGGCCGGGTTCGCGACCTCGACGTTCTGTGCGCCGAACACCAATCGGACGAGCTGAATCAGCATCAGGCTGATGCCCCAGGTCGCCAACAGGGTTTCCAGCGGACGGCCATAGAGGTGACGAATCACCGTGCGTTCCAGCGCCATGCCGATGGCGGCAGTGACGAAAAACGCCACCGGCAAGGCGATCAGTGGATAGAACTCGATGGCTTGCGGAGCGAAGCGCTGAAACATCAACTGCACGACATAGGTCGAGTACGCGCCGAGCATCAGCATCTCGCCGTGGGCCATGTTGATCACGCCGAGCAGGCCGAAGGTGATCGCCAGACCCAATGCAGCGAGCAGCAAAATCGAGCCCAGCGACATGCCGCTGAACGCCTGTCCGAGCAGCTCGCCGATCAGCAGTTTGCGTTTGACTTGCGCGAGGCTGGTTTCGGCCGCCGTGCGCACACTGGCGTCAGCTTCGACACTCGGTTCGAGCAGGCTTTCGAGGCGGGTGCGAGCCAGTGGGTCACCGGTTTCGCCCAGCAAGCGCACCGCGGCGAGGCGCACGGCCGGGTCGGTATCCACCAGTTGCAGGTTGGCCAGGGCCAGGCTCAGGGCGGCGTGGACGGTTGGATTTTTTTCGCCGGCCAGTTGCCGGTCGAGGAATGTCAGTTGCGCCGGTTTGGCGCTTTTCTGCAATTGCTGCGCGGCGGCCAGACGGATTTTTGGGTCAGCGGCGAGCAGTTGATGGCTGGCCAGTGCGGTGTCAATCAGACCGCGCAGGCGATTGTTCAGGCGCAGGGTTTTGGCTTGGCCGTCGACGGTCAATTCGCCTTGTTGCAGGGCATTGATCAATTCGATACGGGCCGGCTCGGGCTGCGCTGCCCAGGCTTCGAGCAGTTTGGCCTGCTGCACGGGATTGGCGGCGACGAAGTCTTCGGCGTCGCCGGCAAAAGCGGCCATCGGCAACAGCAACGCGACGGCGAGGAATAGACGGTAAAGGGCGGTGGGCATAGCAAGTGTCCTGTATTGATCGTTCCCACGCTCTGCGTGGGAATGCCTCAACGGACGCTCTGCGTCCGCTTCTGGGACGCAGAGCGTCCCGGGCTGCATTCCCACGCGGAGCGTGGGAACGATCAGGCTAAGCGGGGTAGGTCAGTTGCTCTTCACCGCATAATCCGGCTTCTTGTCGTTGCCCGAGATGAACGGGCTCCACGGCTGGGCGCGGATCGGTCCTTCGGTCTGCCAGACCACGTTGAACTGACCGTCGGCCTGGATCTCGCCGATCATCACCGGCTTGTGCAGGTGGTGGTTGGTCTTGTCCATGGTCAGCGTGTAACCCGATGGCGCGGCGAACGTCTGGCCCGCCAGGGCTTCGCGGACTTTGTCGACATCGGTGGACTTGGCTTTCTCAGCCGCTTGCGCCCACATGTGGATGCCCACGTAGGTGGCTTCCATCGGGTCGTTGGTCACCGCTTTGTCGGCGCCCGGCAGGTTGTGTTTCTTGGCGTAGGCTTTCCAGTCGGCGACGAATTTCTTGTTCGCCGGGTTCTCGACCGACTCAAAGTAGTTCCACGCCGCCAGGTTGCCGACCAGGGGCTTGGTGTCGATGCCGCGCAGTTCTTCTTCCCCGACCGAGAAGGCCACGACCGGAACGTCGGTGGCTTTCAAGCCCTGGTTGGCCAGTTCTTTATAGAACGGCACGTTGGAGTCGCCGTTGACCGTGGAGATGACCGCTGTCTTGCCACCCGCCGAGAATTTTTTGATGTTGGCCACGATGGTTTGATAATCGCTGTGACCGAACGGGGTGTAGACCTCTTCGATGTCCTTGTCCGCTACACCTTTGGAGTGCAGGAACGAGCGCAGAATCTTGTTGGTGGTGCGTGGGTAGACGTAGTCGGTGCCCAACAGGAAGTAACGCTTGGCGCTGCCGCCTTCTTCGCTCATCAGGTATTCCACGGCCGGGATCGCCTGCTGGTTCGGCGCGGCGCCGGTGTAGAAAACGTTAGGCGACATCTCTTCGCCTTCGTATTGCACCGGGTAGAACAGCAAGCCGTTGAGTTCTTCGAACACCGGCAACACCGATTTGCGCGACACCGATGTCCAGCAACCGAACACCACCGCAACCTTGTCCTGAGTCAGCAACTGACGGCCCTTTTCCGCGAACAACGGCCAGTTCGACGCCGGGTCCACGACCACCGGTTCGAGCATCTTGCCGTTCACGCCGCCCTTGGCGTTGATCTCGTCGATGGTCATCAACGCCATGTCTTTGAGCGAGGTTTCGGAGATCGCCATGGTCCCGGACAACGAATGCAAAATACCGACCTTGATGGTCTCGGCTGCCTGGACAGTCCAGGTCAAGCCCATCGCGGCAATGCTTGCCGAGAGTGTGAATGCCTTGATCAAGCTACGACGCTTCATTGTGCGATCTCCATGAACATTAGAAATTTTTCTTGGTTGGCAGATGCGGACTACTGAAGGGTGTTTTGCAAGGGCTGTGCCCGGTCGGCAAAAGGCAGGAAAATGTCGTTTTAGAGGGGGCGCGCGCTGTGGCGGCGCACCATGAAGGGACGAGGTCGGGGCGGTGGTGCGAGGGTGTGCGTCATTGTGGTGCTGCCGCTTGGCGGCAGCGGTGATGCGAAGGCTCAGTCAACGCCGGGGAAGGAATCGACGTACTTGATGGTGAAGTCGGGAAATGAATCGACAATCTGAATTTTATAATCGGGAAAGCTATCGACGGTTTTCCATTTGCCGATAGAGTCCGGGAAGGAGTCGACCTTCTTCACTTTCAGGTCGGGAAATGAATCCACCACCTTCACTTTGTAGTCGGGGAAGCTGTCGACGAATTTGATCTTGCCGTAGATCTTCGAGACATCGACG
Organism: Pseudomonas sp. fls2-241-R2A-110; assembly: GCF_030209165.1. Lineage (NCBI taxonomy): Bacteria > Pseudomonadati > Pseudomonadota > Gammaproteobacteria > Pseudomonadales > Pseudomonadaceae > Pseudomonas > Pseudomonas sp. fls2-241-R2A-110. Next base: position 111,488 of record NZ_JARVSN010000011.1, read on the forward strand.
GTGGTATCTGCCCATGCGGCATTGGAGCCGAATACTAGCAACGACAGGAAAACAGATTTCAACATGAGGCTCATCCTGAGGGTCGTGAGACAGGCAGTTTAGGGAATGTTGAGCGCGGGTGGGAGCGAGAACATTCAACATCGCAGTGACTGACCTACCGCTATCGCGAGCAGGCTCACTCCTACAGGGTGATTTGTGGCAGACACCGAATCCGTGAACGCCGATAAACCCCTGTGGGAGTGGGCTTGCTCGCGAAAGCGGTGTGTCAGTCACATTGACGCTGGATGTGCCGCCGTCATCGCGAGCAAGCCCGCTCCCACATTTTTGTTGCGGTGTATTCAGGTGGGGACGACGTTGTCCACTGCGCGGTTCACGGCCAGTTCCGCGAGCATGATGATCTGCTGAATCGCCAGCGCCTTATGGCGTTGCGGGCCGATCAGGTCGGTGGCGAAATCGCTGGCCATGACACTGGCGGAGGCCAGGGACTCACAGGCATGGACCAACAGGCTTTCGGTGTCGTTGTCGGGGGCGATCATGAACATGGTGCTGGGGCGGCGGGGTTTTTCTGCGTAGCGGGTCGCGGGATCGAGGTAGTAGTCGAGGGCGCGGTTGATGGCTTTGCGGTCTCGGAGCAGGTCGTCGTCGCGTGATGTTTCGGGTTCGGGCGTGGTGGTGTCGATGGGTGGATCGGGTACGAGTTTCTTATTCATGTGATTGCCTTGGTTTCAAGTTGGAGCCACCAATTGCCGTTTCTCACGCGGCGAAGAGGGAGGCAGCTATGTGCAGGGTGAGAAACCGGGAAACACAAGAAACCGGCCGGACCGAAGTCCGCCTACACACAGCCGCCATAACGCATTTGCAGGCAGCGGATAAGCTGACGGCAATTATGCTGATACGAGTACTGCATGGCTAATATTTCCCGGGTTCTCACACCCGATCACTGATGTGCAGTGACAGCCCCAGACTAGACAGCCCACGTCCGACGAACAACCTGAAAAACTCGTGGGAAACGTCCGGTCTTTTTACATCCGCATAAACACATCTAAACAACCCCAGAATCACAGTCCCCCTGTGGGAGCGGGCTTGCTCGCGAAAGCGGTGTGTCAGTCACATTGATGTTGGCTATGCCGCCGCCTTCGCGAGCAAGCCCGCTCCCACAGGACTTGTGGTTTTCTGTGGGATCAGCGCCGCCGCATCAGGCCAATGAAAAACAGCCCACCGATGGCCGCAGTAGCGACGCCGATGGGCAGGTCTTCCGGGGCGATCAGGGTGCGGGCGGCGACGTCGACCCAGACGAGGAAAATGCTGCCGATCAACACGCACACCGGCAGCAATCGTCGGTGCTCCGCCCCGACCAGACGACGCGCAATGTGCGGCACCATCAGCCCGACAAACCCGATGGACCCGCTGATCGACACCAGCACGCCGGTCATCAACGAAGCAATCAAAAACACCCGCAACCGCACGGTGCGAGCATTCAACCCGAGAGTGACGGCGGTCTGTTCACCGGCCATCAAGGCATTCAGCGGTCGGGCCATGCCAAGCAACAACACCAACCCCGACAAGACGCTGGCGGCCGGCACGGCGAGCAGTTCCCAGCGCGCCAATCCGAGTCCGCCGAGCATCCAGAACATCACCGCCGAACTCGCCCTGTGATCGCCGAGAAACAAGAGCAGGTTGGCGATCGCCATCATCACGAACGATACCGCCACGCCGCACAACAACAGTCGATCACTGTCCAGGCGACCGTTACGGTTGGCAATCATCAGCACAATCAACATGCTCAACAACGCGCCAATAAATGCGGCTATCGGCAACGTCAGCAACCCAATAATTTCCCCCACATGCAGCACCACGATCACCGCGCCGAGGGTGGCGCCAGAGGTGACGCCGAGCAGGTGCGGATCGGCCAGTGGATTGCGCGTCACCGCTTGCAGCACCGCGCCGATCAATGCCAGCCCGGCGCCCACCAGCGCACCGAGCAACATGCGTGGCACGCGGATCAGCCACACGATGTGCTCCTGTCCGGCGGTCCAGTTCACCTCACCTGCGCCGAACACTTTTTGCAGCAGAATCCGCCACACCACATCCACCGGCACCCGCGCCGGACCGAAGCCCAGCGAGACCACGCACGACACCAGCAACAGGCTGCCGAGGGCTATCAACAACAAGGCGTAGCGACGATTGTTCATTCGCCGTGGAATCCCTTGGCCAGGGTTTCAACCGCCAGCACGTTGTCGATGCCCGGCGTGGCCTGCACGTAGGGAATCACGATGAAGCGCTGGTTCTTGATGGCGTCCACCGATTGCAGCGCCTTGTTGTTCAGCAGGAATTGCTCCTTCTGTTCAGCGGTGACTTCGCCGTAGTCAACGATCACGATCACCTGCGGATTGCGCTCGACCACAGTCTCCCAATTGACCCGGGTCCAGCTCGACTCGACGTCATCCAGAATATTGCGCCCGCCCGCCGCATCGATCAGGGCTTGCGGCATGCCGAGGCGGCCGGAGGTCATGGCGCGATCTTCGCCGCTGTCATAAAGAAAGACGCGTGGCTTGTCCGCCGGCAGGTCCTTGCGCACTTCGGCGACTTGCGCCTGCATTTGCGCGATCAAGGCGTTGGCGCGGTCCTGCACGTCGAAGATCTTGCCGAGGTTGCGCAGGTCGTTGTAGGTGTCTTGCAGCGTGGCGGCCGGGCGCTTCATCACGAAGGCGCAGGACTCGGTCAACTCATAGACGTTGATGCCCAGCGGCTGCAAGGTCTGCGGCGTGAGGTCGCCGCCCACGCGCATGCCGTAATCCCATCCGGCAAAGAAGAAATCGACGTTGGCGTCGAGCAGGGTTTCCACCGACGGGTACTTCGCCGCAAGCTCCGGCAAACCGTCGAGGATGGTCTGCATCTCGGTCGTCACTGATTTCCAGCCTGTCACACCGCTGTAGCCGGCCATGCTCGGTTTGAGGCCGAGGGCTAGCATCATCTGCGTCATGTTGATGTCGTGGCTGAGCGCGTGTTGCGGCGCGTGCTTGAAGGTCACTTCGCGGTTGCAGCTTTGGATCGTCAACGGGTATTTCGTGGCCTCGGCCGATGCCTGGGCACTGCCCAGCAACAGGGCGACGCAAAGCAGGGAACGCAAAGTCATGGTTGGGTTATCCAGGTGATTCGTGGGTAGCCGTGCAAGGGGTGTTCATCGATCAGCGCTTGCACGCCGAAGACATTGCGCAACAGCGGGGCGGTCAGGACTTCTTTTGGTGTGCCGCTGGCGACGATGCGACCGTGATTGATGACGTAGAGTCGATCACAGAAAGCGGCGGCAAGATTGAGGTCGTGGATGCTGGCCAGGGTGCCGATCTTCAAGCGTTTGACTAGCTGTAGAAGCTCAAGTTGATAGCGCGGGTCGAGGTGGTTGGTCGGCTCGTCGAGAATCAGCAATTGCGGTTGTTGAGCCAAGGCGCGGGCGAGGATCACGCGCTGCTTTTCGCCGCCGGAGAGGGTGGCGAAGGCGTGGCCTTCGAAACCACTGAGACCGACGGATTCCAATGCCTGGATCACCAGATTTCGGTCTTCTATCGTGTCGCCGTCGAACAGGCCTTTGTGCGGCATGCGGCCCATGGCGACCACCTCGTCGACAGTCAGGCCGAAGGCGTCAGGAAATTCTTGCAAGACCACGGCGATGCGTTGTGCACACCAGCGTGAGGATTGCTTCCAGACGTTCTGATGAGCGAGCAGGACCTCGCCGCTCTCGGGTTTGCTGAAGCGATAAGCGCAACGCAGCAGGCTGGTCTTGCCGCTGCCGTTGGGGCCGATCAACCCGACAAACTCCCCGGCGGCCACGTGCAACGAGGCGTCACGCAGCTGGAACTGGTGATGACAATGGCCATGCCCCAGAGGTGTCCAGGCGAGGTTCGTGAGGTTCAGCGAGGTCATGCGTTTGCTCTGAGGTATTGGGTGATGGCTGATGCCTGTTTGGGGATCGTTCCCACGCTCCGCGTGGGAATGCCTCAATGGACGCTCCGCGTCCGCTTTGGGACGCAGAGCGTCCCGGGCTGCATTCCCACGCAGAGCGTGGGAACGATCATGACTGCGAGATAAGCGCGGAAAGTCTACAGGCCTCTCTAATCCGCGCATCTCGCTTGTTTCACGATGAAGGTGAGGCCGATTCAGTTTGCCGGGTGAAGCGCGACAACAGCACGCGATCCAATACCCAAACCACCACCAAAGAGGCGCCCACCAACGGAAATGCCACCGCCAATGCAAACATGATCACCATGGCGGTTTTCCATTTCGGCAGGTCGTGACGCAGCGGCGGCACACCGAATTTGCCCTGTGGCCGCCGCTTCCACCAGATCACCACACCGCTGACCGCGCTGAGCAAAATCATCAGGCAGATCAGCAGCACGATGATCTGGTTGAACGCACCGAACATCTTGCCTTCGTGCAGCATCACGCCGATTTCCGTGGCGCGGGCGACAGTGCCGTATTGCTCGTAGCGCACATCGGCGAGGACATTGCCGGTGTACTGATCGACATGCAGCGTGGCGTCGTTGCGTGGGTCGTCGGCGAACACCGCGATGGTGAACACGCCGGTTGCCGTGGTCGGCAACGTGATGCTATAGCCCGGCTCGACCTGGCGTTGCACGGCGATGTTCTGCACGTCTTGCAGGCTGATGGTCGGTGCCGCAGGACCGGCTGGCGCAGCGCCGTGGGTCATGTGTTCGGCGTGGTCGCCGGACATCGGCATCGGCGTGTTTTCCATGGCCCAGGGCACGGTCTGGCGCGTGGCGGTATTCAGGCTGCGAGCCTCGACATCGGACTTGGGCATGTCATTCCACATCGCATCCGGGAACACGTTCCACACCCCCGCGTATTGCTTGCCCCAGAACCCGGTCCAGGTCATACCGCTGAGCAGCATCACCAGCAAAAACGCCGCGCCCCAGAACCCGGTGACGGCGTGCAGATCGCGCCACAGCACGCGACCGCGACTGCTCAAGCGCGGCCACAAAATGCCGGCGGCTTGCCCGCGCGGCCACCACAGGAATACGCCGGACACCACCAGCACCACGGCCCAGCCAGCGGCCAGTTCGACCAGTCGATCACCGACCGTGCCGATCATCAATTCACCGTGAATCGCTCGTGCAACGGCTTGCAGGTTTTTCTTCGCATCTTGCTCGCCGAGGATGTCGCCGTGGTACGGATCGACGAACACATTGAGTTCGCTGCCGTCATTGAGGACGACAAATTGCGCGCTGCGCTCGGCGTTGATCGGCGGCAGGTACTGTTTGATCGTGGCCTGTGGATAAGCCTCTTTGACCCGTTTGAGCAGCTCGTCGGCCGAGACGCTGTGATGCCCGGCGGGAACGTTCATCAAGCTGCCGTACATCAATGGATCGAGTTGTGGTTTGAACAGATAAATGACACCGGTCAGGGCCAGCATCACCATGAATGGCGCGACGAACAGACCGGCATAGAAATGCCAGCGCCAGGCCAGGTTGTAGAAATTCACTTTGGGCTGTTTCATCTCATGTGCTCCGCTTTGGCATGGATCTTTTAGTTGTTTGTTTTGCGATTGCTACGCAACCGATCGCGAGCAGGCTCGCTCCCACCTCGACGGTGGTGAACCTGCCCGCGATGCTTTTAGAAACTCATGTCCACCTTGGTCCAGAGCGTTCGCCCCGGTTCCTTGATGGCCTGCGGGTCATTGGCCGGGTAGCCAAAACCGGCATTGCCGGCCAGGTTCAAGTGCTCGGCGTAGGCCTTGCCGAAGAGGTTGTCGACGCCTGTGCTGACCCTCCAGTGCTTGTCGATCCGGTACGCACCGTTGAGCGAGAACACGCCAAACCCCGGGGTTTTGCCGAAGTCCTTGCCCACCACGTTGCCCTTGTTCTGGTCGATGCGGTTTTGCGCCGCGACCACCCGCCACAAGGCCCCGGCGCTCCAGTTTTCTTCGCTGTAGGTCAGGCCGAAACGGGCATCCAGTGGCGGCATTTGTGGCAGTGCGGTGCCGTCGCTGCTGTTCTTGCCCCAGGCGTACGCCAGCGTTGCATCAGTCTTCCAGTTGGAGGTCAGTTGATATGCCGCGCCGAGCTCACCGCCCATGATTCGAGCGTCGATGTTCTCGGCTTGCGAGGTGGTGCCCATTGGCGTCGGGGTGTAGTTGAACAGGATGTAATCGCGCACTTGCCCGACGTAGCCCGAAGCCCAGGCTTGGAGGTCTTCGGTCTTGTATTGGAGGCCGAAGTCGAGCTGGGTGGTTTTTTCCGGTTTGATCGAATCGAAGGCATTCACCGAACCTGCGGGGCCGGACTGGGGTGAAAACAGCTCCCAGTAATCCGGGAAACGTTGGGTGTGGCCCAGGCCTGCGTACAGCGTGGTCGGGCTGTCGGCCAGGTCATGTTCGTAACGGATGAAACCGCTCGGCAGGGTGTCGGCGCGGGTTTCGTCGGCGGTCGGGTTGGGGCGGGTCATCATTCCCGAGCCCGTGGTCTGCCGATAATCCTTGGCCGAGGCGCGGTCCAGGCGTGCGCCGCCGATCACTCGATCACGCTCGGCGGCGTACCAGGTCAGTTCGCTGAACACGCCGTAGTTATGGAAATCGGCATCCTCGGTGTACGGCAGGTCCTTGTAGACGTCGATGCCCATGGCGCTGCGCTGGCGATGCTCGCTGGTCTGCGCGTCGATGCCGCTGATCAACTGCACATCGGCCCAGCGCCAGGTGGCCTTGATCCGCGCGCCGAGGGTGCGGCGGTCGACGTTGGATGCCATCGGGCCGCTCATCATCCCGGTGCCGGACGGCGTGCGCAGGGTGTAGTTGTCCATCACATGGTCGGCGTAGTTGTAGTAGATCTGCGCTTCGACCTTGTCCAGCACGTCACCAATGTTCGACTTCTCGAAGCGCAGTCCGAGGCTCTCGCGCTTGAATTGCGAGCCGTCCATGCCACGCCCGGCGTAACGCGCTTCACCGTGGCCCTTGCCGGCGGTCAGTTCCAACAGGGTGTCGGCGTCGGGCGTCCAGCCGAGCGCGACATCACCGTTCCACTTTTCATAACGTGACGGCACGGTGTCGTTGTTGCCGTCCCGGTAGTCGTCGGCGTGCGCGGTGTTGCCGATCACCCGCACGTAACCGAGCGGCCCGCCGGCAGCAGCGTCCACCAGTTTGTCAAAACGGCCGTTGGAACCGGCCAATACGCTGGCGTTCACCCGAGTGCCGAGTTCGCCGAAGTGTTCCGGCTCCCGGTCGAAGAGGATGGTTCCGGCTGATGCGCCAGGTCCCCAGAGCACGGTTTGCGGTCCCTTGATGACGGTGAGCGTGTCGTAGGTTTGCGGCGAGATGTAGGAGGTTGGCGCGTCCATCCGCCCAGGGCAGGCCCCGAGCAACTGGCCGCCATTGGTGAGGATGTTCAATCGCGAGCCGAACATGCCGCGCAGCACCGGATCGCCGTTGGTGCCGCCGTTGCGCACCTGGGCAAAGCCGGGGATGGTTTTCAGGTAGTCGGCACCGTCGCTGGCCGGCACGGGTTGGCGCGGGTCCTTGGGGTTGGTGACGATGGTCAGCGGAGAACTCGGCGCAATGGCAGTGATGACCGTCGGGCTCAGTTCTTCACTGTGGCTCGCGTGTTCATCAGCGTGCACCATCGGTGTCAGCAGGGCACCGCAAAGGACGGCGGTGGCGTGCCTGAAACGAATGCTCGATTCGTTCGGGGCAAAAGAAGCTTGGGCAGGGCTCAAGCGTGTGTCAGCAGAAAACCTGGACATGACAATTTCCATCGAACAGTCGTAAACGACACGGCGACAACCAGCGCAATTCCGGAGAGTCAAGGCGATCCATGTGGGAGCGAGCTTGCTCGCGATAGCAGACTGACAGGCAACGCATGTGTCGAATGCGCAACCGTCATCGCGAGCAAGCTCGCTCCCACAGGAACTCGGTGTTCAACTTAACTAACCGGTATTGAGCTTTGGCTGTCTTCGAAACCGTGTGCAATCAGAGGTGGGTGTTTACGCGACGATGGGCGGGGCGCGGGTGCGAGCGCCGGGGAAGAAGGTTGGCCGGGCATGACCCAGGCGAGGGGACGGGGCGGTGTAGGTGGTGGCTGTTGGCGTATCGAAGGCGACGAAGGACTGGCCGCCGGTCAGCGCAGGGCAATTGAACAGCAAACTGCAATAGCCACATTTTTCCCAGAGCGCGTGATGTGAGGCGGTGGGAGGGCAATGCTCGGCGGCGGGTTGCGCGCCGTGGTCGGCGTGTTCCATCGCCGACATGTCCATGCTCATGTCCATCGACATGCTCATGGTCATCGAGGACGCGCGTTGATCCATCGGCATCGACTGAGAAATCAGCGGGCCGATAAAGATCATCAACATGGCGAACAAGCTGATCCAGCTGCCGCGCGTCAGCCCAGGAGACTGAAGACGGTGTGTGGATCGCCTGGCGCTAGACGGGCGCATGGCGTTTTCTGCTCAGTCGATTACTGGGCGTGAGCGTGCATCTGCATCTCTTCTGGTGGCTTTTTCTGCACCGCGACGTCGACTGTCACGTCCCCGGCTTTTTCGAAATGCATCGTCAGCGGGAACCGTTTGCCATCGCTCAGCAGGCTGCGATCTTTGAGGTTCACCAGCATCACGTGATAGGCCATCGGCGCAAACGTGACGGTGCCACCGGCAGGAATGTCGACGCTCGGCACCTGCTGCATTTTCATCAGGTCGTTTTGCATGACGTGCTCGTGCAACTGGGCTTCGCCTGCAATCGGCGAATCGACGCTCAGCAGGCGGTCAGCCGCCTTGCCTTTGTTGTCGATCACGAAGTACGCCGCAACGGTTGGGGCATTGGGTGGCAGTTCTTGCGACCACGGGTGCGCGATCTCCAATTCTCCCGCTTTGTATTCATGGGCATTGGCAAAGCAGGCAGGCAGCAGCAATGCGGCCAGAACGATGAGTTTGTTCAACATGGCAGTTCTCCAGAGCGATTCAAAACGCAGGTCAATTGCGAGACGAAATCACACCAGAGGGGAAGCGCGGGGGTTGAGACTCGGCCATTGCTGGCGCGGAGTGGGGGTGTCGAGCGAGGCGGCGGGCAGGCTTCGATTGGCCTCGAAACGCGTGTAATACAGCTGTGGCGTGTGCCCCGGCAATGCCACCAACGGCGCAGAACCTGAACAACACCAGCAATGCTGCATATTGGAATGATCGTCGTTTTGCGGCGCTTTCTGTTCGATGTCGCCCAGGGAAATCGCCACCATTTTGGTGCCGCTGGACGTGCAGAAACTGCCCCACAACAACTGCTCGGCAGGCGATTTCGCCGACTGCGCCATGGCTCCTGTCATCGGCATGGCGAGCATGTTGAACAGCACTGCGAAGCAGGCGATCCAGGCAATTGCAAGCCGTTGTCGGGACATGGAAGACATTCCGTTGGGTGGGAGATCAGGCGCGGCTATTTAGCCTGATCAGGGCCGATAAGTAAAAAAGCAGCGTGCGGTGTGGTGTCGCAGCGCGATCACCGCGTCGTGGCATGCAAGCGCAGGCCCAGTGCTTTCATAACCTTCATGATAGTCGCGAATTCTGGATTGCCAGTGCTTCCCAATGCTTTGTACAAACTTTCACGACCCAGGCCTGCATCGCGGGCAATCTGGGTCATGCCCTTTGCTCTCGCTATGTCATTAAGGGCGGCGCGTATGAGTACTCCGTCGCCAGCATCCTCTTCAAAACAGGCGTCCAGGTAGGCGGCCATTTCTTCGGGTGTTTTGAGAAATTCGGCGGCATCGAAACGGGTGAATTGTTCGGTCATGATTTACTCCTCATTTCCGATATTTTGCGCCATTTGAATTGCGCGTTTGATGTCTCGTTTTTGAGTGGACTTGTCACCACCCACCAACAGCAGATAAACCACCTCCCCTCGGCGGGTAAAGTACATCCTGTAGCCTGGACCGCAGTGCACTCGCATTTCATAAACAGCCCCGCCTACCGGTTCGCAGTCACCGAAGTTTCCATGCTCGGCAGCTCGGAGCCTTGCGATGATCCGAGCTTTACCAGTGGTGTCTCTCAGTAAATCAAGCCAGTCGGCAAAGGTGTGGGATTGCTCGAAGTCAATCATGTTTGATCGTATTCCGTGGGATACAAGTTGGCAAGCCACACTTTACTCGGGCCGAATTTAGTCTTCCCTTAGGATTCAAAGGTGGGTCTGCTTATTAGGATCAGAGGCACGGACTATAAGATTGAAGCCATGGAGCGGATAGCCGGATACGTCCGAGAGTTTTGCCAGCAAATTCGCAAAGAGATGGATGTCTCAGGAATCGTCTGACACGTGCAGTACATTCAGCACTTCAGTCACCGACCTAAACTCCCGATCCACCCCCGGCAACACCGGCCGCTGCAACACTATCACCGGCACCCCGCGTTCCCGCGCCACTTCCAGTTTCGGCTCCGTCGCGGTGCTGCCGCTGTTCTTGCTGATCAGCACATCAATCTGCCGGCGTTCAAACAGCTCCCGTTCGTCTTCGATCAGAAACGGGCCGCGTGCGCCGATGACTTCGCAGCGTTCGTTGCCGGGGTAAACGTCCAGGGCGCGCAAGGTCCAGAATTGCTCCGGGGGGATTTCGTGCAGGTGCTGCAACGGTTCGCGGCCGAGGGTGAACAGCGGTCGATGGAAGGGTTTCAAGGCTTCGATCAGCTCGGGCCAATCGCGGACGTCTCGCCAGTCATCGCCGACCTGTGGCTGCCAGGCGGGACGTCGTAACGCCCAGCAAGGAATGCCCGACAACTGTGCGGCGGTCACGGCGTTCTGGCTGATTTGTGCGGCGTAGGGATGGGTGGCGTCCAGCAGCAGATCGATTCCTTCCTCGCGAATGAACTGCGTCAGGCCTTCGGCGCCGCCATAACCGCCGACGCGCACCTGGCAGGTCAAGTCCGTTGGCACCCGTCCGACACCGGCCAGGCTGTAGATGTGCTGCGGCCCCAGGGTCCGGGCGATGGCCAGGGCTTCGGTGACGCCGCCGAGCAACAACATGCGCCTCATTGAAAAGCTCCCGCATGGCCGACAATCCCGCCCTGGCGATCGATGGCAAAGACTTCAACCTGGACCTGCGCCGGCACCACGCTGCGGGCAAACTCCAGCGCGTGCTGGCACACCGCGTCACCGAGGGCGATGCCCGCCGCGCTGGCCATCGCCAAGGCTTGCTGGCTGGTGTTGGCCTCGCGAATCCCTTGCTGCAATGCCTCGTCGGCGCCAATCGCGGCGGCCCATTCGGCCAGTTGCGGCAGGTCGATGCTCGAATGTCGGCTGTGCAAATCCATATGCCCGGCCGCCAATTTGCTGATCTTGCCGAAGCCGCCACACAGGCTGAGTTTATCCACCGGGACTTTGCGCAGGTGCTTGAGGACGGCGCCGACAAAGTCGCCCATTTCGATCAGGGCGATTTCCGGCAAGTCGTAGACCCGGCGCATGGTGTCTTCGCTGGCGTTACCGGTGCACGCGGCGATGTGCAGGTAGCCATTGGTCTTGGCGACGTCGATGCCTTGATGGATCGAGGCGATGTAGGCCGCGCAGGAAAACGGCCGGACAATGCCGCTGGTGCCAAGAATAGACAGCCCGCCGAGAATCCCCAGTCGCGGGTTCATGGTTTTCAGGGCCAGCGCTTCGCCGTCCTCAACGTTGACGGTGACCTCGAAGCCGCCGGTGTAGCCAAGTTCTGCAGCCAAAGACGTCAGATGATCGGTCATCATCTTGCGCGGCACTGGGTTGATCGCCGGCTCGCCGACGCCCAGCACCAGGCCCGGTCGGGTGACAGTGCCGACGCCACGCCCGGCTTTGAATTGAATGCCGGGCTCGGGGCTCAGTCGCACCTGGGAATACAACAGCGCGCCGTGGGTCACGTCGGGGTCATCGCCCGCGTCCTTGATCGTCCCGGCTTCGGCACCGTTATCGATCAGGCGACAGAACTCCAGGCGCATCTGCACCTGCTTGCCCTTGGGCAAAATGATCTCTACGGCGTCAGCGCTCACCCCGGTCAGCAACAAGCGAGCCGCCGCCAGGCTGGTGGCCGTGGCGCAGCTGCCGGTGGTCAGGCCACTGCGCAGAGGGGCAGGTTGCTCGGCGGTTTCGTCACGCATCGAAAGGCTTCGTCACATCCAGCAGGGTAATCGGCAACGCCTGTCGCCACGTGTCGAAGTCCCCCAGCGGCTGGGCCTGAGCGACGTGGATGCGGGTCAGTTCGCCGCCATGGCGTTCACGCCAGGCCATCAGGGTCACTTCGCTTTGCAGCGTGACCGCGTTGGCGATCAGCCGGCCACCGGGTTTGAGTTGCGCCCAACAGGTGTCGAGCACGCCCTCGCGGGTGACGCCGCCGCCGATGAAGATCGCATCCGGACGTTCGAGCCCTGCCAGCGCCAGCGGCGCACTGCCGCGAATCAATTGCAGGCCAGGGACGCCAAGGGCGTCGCGGTTGTGTTCGATCAATAATTGCCGGCCTTCATCGGCTTCGATGGCCAGTGCCCGGCAGGTCGGGTGGGCGCGCATCCATTCGATGCCGATCGAGCCGCTGCCGGCGCCGACATCCCACAGCAGTTCGCCGGGCACCGGTGCGAGGCGTGCCAGGGTGATGGCGCGCACGTCGCGCTTGGTCAATTGACCGTCGTGCCGGAAAGCCGAGTCGGGCAGGCCGGCCAGTCGCGACAGGCGCGGCGCCTCTGGATCGGCGATGCACTCGATGGCGATCAGGTTCAGATCGGCGACCGATGGATCGTTCCAGTCATTGGCGACGCCATCGATACGTCGTTCGTCAGCACCGCCCAGATGTTCCAGCACACTGAGACGGCTCGGGCCGAAACCGCGCTCACGCAGCAGCGCTGCGACAGTGGCCGGGCTCTGTGCGTCATTGCTCAGCACCAGCAACCGTACGCCGCTGAACAACTGTGCGTTGAGTGCGGCGACCGGGCGAGCCACCACCGAAAGCGTCACGACGTCCTGCAATGGCCAGCCCATTCGCGCCGCCGCCAGCGAGCAGGAGGACGGTGCGGGCAGGACCTGCATTTCGTCGCTGGGCAGTTGCCGGGCGAGGCTGGCGCCGACACCGAAGAACATCGGATCGCCGCTGGCCAAGACACAGACCGGTTCCCCGCGCTGCGCCAGGACAGGGTCAAGGGAGAATGGGCTGGGCCACAACTGCCGCGCACCGCGAATGCACACGGGCAGCAAATCCAGCTGCCGCTGCCCGCCAATGATCCGCGAAGCGCGCAGCAGGGCATGCCGGGCGTTTCTGCCCAGGCCCTTGAAGCCGTCTTCACCGATTCCCACTACTGTCAGCCACGGTGACATCTGCCGTCCTCAAAAAAAGTCCTCAAACGGACTGTTCCGACGGGCAGGCTTTTCATGCCGTCGAACAAAGCAGGCATAATACCGCGCCTTCGCCCGCGAAGCGCCTTTCCCACACAGCCGGTCGCCCCCTTGAACGAACGTCCGATGTCCACAGCCTTACGCCCCTCGGCCTGCCCGGGGTTGCTGCGTATCGTCCAGGCATTGGATGGCGGCATTTGCCGGATCAAATTGAATGGCGGCTCGATCAGTGCGGCGCAGGCCGACGCGGTGGCAGAGGCCGCCGAGCGCTTTGCCGGCGGCGTGATCGAGGCAACCAACCGCGCCAACCTGCAGATTCGCGGGATCGGCAGCGAACACCGTGCATTGATCGACAGCCTGATGGCCACCGGACTGGGCCCAAGCAGCGCTGGCGGCGACGATGTGCGCAACCTGATGCTCAGCCCGAGCGCCGGCATCGATCAGCAGATGCTGTTCGACACGCGTCCGCTGGCCGGGCAGATCCTTGCCACGCTGCAAAACCATGCACGCTTTCACGACCTCAGCGCCAAATTCGCCGTGCAACTCGACGGCGGTGAAGGTCTGGCGATGCTCGAACATCCCCATGATCTGTGGTTGTCCGCCACCGAGCGCAACGGCGAGCGCGTCTTCGCCTTCGGCTTGGCGGGATGCCCGGCGGACCTGCCGGCGGGCGCGGTGTCGCTGGAGCAGGGCCACGCGTTGGTGGTCGCGGTGCTGGAGCTGTTTCTGGAGTGTGCGCGCCCCGAGCAGACCCGCATGCGGCACTTGCTCGGCGAATGCTCGCTCGACCTGTTTCTCGCCCGCCTGGCCGAGCGCGTGCCATTGAAGTCCATCGAGGGCTGGCAGCGCACAGTCAGCTCAAATGTCTTGCACATCGGCGCGCATCCGCAGCGTGATGCCGGGCATGTCTATATAGGCGCGGTGCCGCCGTTGGGCCGCCTCAATCCCTCGATGCTCAGGGGCGCAGCGCAACTGGCGCGAGAGCGCGGCGACGGCAGTCTGCGTTTCACACCTTGGCAAAGTCTGTTGTTACCCGGTGTCCCCGTCGATGAGGCGGCGCACGTTATCCACAGCCTCGAACAGCTCGGCCTGCGCTGCTCGGCCGATGATGCCCTGACGCATTTGATTGCCTGCACCGGCTCGACCGGCTGCGCCAAAGGCCTGGCCGACACCAAGGGCGATGCCCGGCAGTTGGCGGCGTTGCTGCAAGGCCATGGCAAGACCCCGGATGTGCATGTGTCCGGTTGCCCGCGTTCCTGCGCGGCGGCGCACAGTGCGCCGATCACCTTGCTGGCGGTTTCACCCGGTCACTACGACCTCTATTTTCGCGATGCAGCGCAGCCGGGTTTCGGCGCGCTGCACGCACGCAACCTTACTATTGAAGCGGTCGCGGCCTTGCTCGACGACCGCTCACGGAGCCCCCTAGATGCTTGATTACATCCGCGACGGTCAGGAGATCTATCGCAACTCCTTCGCGATCATTCGTGCCGAGGCCAACCTTGAGCGCATTCCGGCCGACCTGGAAAAACTCGCGGTGCGGGTGATCCACGCGTGCGGCATGGTCGATGCGATCGACGGTCTGCAATTTTCTGACGGCGCGGGCAAGGCCGGGCGTGATGCGCTGGCCGCTGGCGCACCGATTCTGTGTGATGCGCGGATGGTGTCTGAAGGTGTGACCCGCACGCGCTTACCCGCGAACAATCAAGTCATCTGCACCCTGCGCGACGACAGTGTTCCGCAGCTGGCCCTTGAGCTGGGCAACACCCGCTCCGCCGCTGCGCTGGAGCTGTGGCGTCCGCACCTGGAAGGCAGTGTGGTGGTGATCGGCAACGCGCCAACGGCGCTGTTTTATCTGTTGGAAATGCTCGACGCCGGTGCACCAAAACCGGCGCTGATTCTTGGCTTTCCGGTGGGCTTCGTCGGCGCCGCCGAATCGAAAGCAGCGCTGGCGGCGGACAGTCGCGGTGTGCCGTTTGTCATCATGCAGGGCCGGCTGGGTGGCAGTGCCATGGCCGCCGCCGCCGTTAATGCCCTCGCCACGGAGATCGAATGATGCAGCAGCCTGGACGCTTGATCGGCCTGGGCGTCGGCCCCGGTGACCCGGAACTGATTACCGTCAAAGCCCTGCGCCTGTTACGCGAATCACCCGTGGTGGCGTACTTCGTTGCCAAGGGCAAAAAGGGCAACGCCTTCGGCATCATCGAAGCGCATTTGCAGGACGCGCAAACGCTGTTGCCACTGGTGTATCCGGTGACCACCGAAGCGTTGCCGGCGCCGCTGTCGTACGAGCAAGTGATCAGCGATTTTTACGATGCGGCGGGCGAAGAGCTCGCCGCGCACCTGGACGCTGGCCGAGACGTGGCGGTGATCTGCGAAGGCGATCCGTTCTTCTATGGCTCCTACATGTACCTGCACGATCGTCTGGCCGAGCGTTATGAGGCCGAAGTGGTGCCGGGTGTCTGCTCGATGCTTGGTGGCGCTTCTGTCCTGGGCGCGCCGCTGGTGTATCGCAATCAGAGCCTGTCAGTGCTGTCCGGCGTGCTGCCTCACGATGATCTCAAGCGTCGTCTGGCGGATGCCGATGCGGCGGTGATCATGAAGCTGGGGCGCAACTTTCCCAAGGTCCGCCAGGTGCTCGAAGAACTCGGCCTGGCGCAGCGTGCGCTGTACGTCGAGCGCGCGACCATGGCCAATCAGAAAATCGTGCCGCTGGATCAGGTCGAACCAATGTCCTCGCCGTACTTCTCATTGATCATCGTTCCCGGCGAAAGGTGGCAAGGCTGATGTCCCGTCCAGTTCCGGCCATTGTCATTCTGGGCAATGGCAGCCTTGCCACTGCGCGCAAGATTGCGCAGGTGTACCCCGGCGCATTGATCCATGGCCTGGCCGAGCGGGTTGAAGGCGCCGACCGCGTTTATCACGAGTTTGGCGCGACCTTGCGTGAGTTCTATCAACAGGACATCCCGATCATTGCCTTGTGCGCGGCCGGCATCGTCATCCGCACCCTGGCACCGTTGCTGCTGGAAAAAGGCGCCGAGCCGCCGGTTCTGGCCGTGGCCGAAGACGGTAGCGCGGTAGTGCCGCTGCTGGGCGGTCTGGGTGGCGTGAACGTCATGGCGCGGGAAATCGCCGCCGGGCTCGACGTCTCTGCGGCCATCACCACCAGCGGCGAATTGCGCTTCGGTACGTGCCTGCTCAATCCACCGAGCGGTTACACGCTGGGCGATCTGGAGCTGGGCAAACGCTTTGTCTCGGACCTGTTGGCGGGCCAACCCGTGCGCATCGAAGGCGCTGCGCCCTGGCTGGCGCAAGCGCAGTTGCCGGAAGATCCCGAGGCCGCGTTGTCGATCCACATCGGCAGTGCCGAGCGCGCCCCAGCGGCCAATGAATTGATGATCTACCCGCGCAGCGTGCTGGTGGCTGTGAGTGGCGAAATCACGCAGGTGCCGAGCGCCATTCGCACGGCGCTGCGGCAGGCGAACATCGCCGTGCAATCGTTGGCGTGCCTGCTCGCCAGCGAGCAGCAGATGGCCAACCCGGCGTTGCGTGAGGCAGCACTTGAGTTGGGCGTGCCGCTGCGTTTTGCCTCGGTTGGCGGCGACGCCAACGTACTGGCCCGTCACGCGCTGCCGGACGCCGCCATCGTTTCGCAGGGCAACGGCCTGGCGATTGCGCTGGCCAGCCAGCCGCTGGACGTAGCGCAGATCGGTCGTGCGCGCGGGCGTCTCGCGGTGATCGGTCTGGGCCCGGGTGCCGCCGAGCTGATGGTGCCGGCGGTCAAGGCTGAACTGGCGCGCGCCAACGATGTGCTCGGTTACGAAACCTACGTGCGCATGGCCGGTCCGTTTCGTGATGATCAGGTGCTGCATTGCACCGACAATCGCGAGGAAATGCAGCGCGCTCGCCATGCATTCGAACTGGCCGCTCAAGGGCGCTCGGTGGTGGTCGTATCGTCTGGTGATCCTGGCGTGTTTGCGATGGCCGCTGCTGTGCTTGAAGCGTTGCATGAATCGAGTGAGCCGAACTGGCATAGCGTTGATCTGGAAATCCTTCCGGGCGTCTCTGCGTCGCTGGCGACGGCGGCCCAGGCCGGTGCGCCGTTGGGGCATGACTTCTGCGTCATGTCGCTGTCGGACAACCTCAAGCCATGGGCAATCATCGAAAAACGCCTGGACCTGGCGTCTCAGGCCGATTTGGCGCTGGCGTTCTATAACCCGATATCCCGTTCCCGCCCGTGGCAATTGGGCCGTGCGCTGGAGATTGTCGCGCAGCACCGCACCGCTGAAACGCCGGTGGTATTGGGGCGGGACATCGGCCGTCCGGGGCAGACCCTGCGTGTAATCACGTTGGGGCAGCTGACCCCGGATCAAGTGGACATGCGCACCATGGTGCTGATCGGTTCCTCGACAACCTGCACCTTCCCTCGTGCCGAGGGTGGCCAGTGGGTGTATACGCCACGCTGGTACGGCGACAAGCCAGCTGGTTAAGCCATCGCGGCCAGCCCGGCTGGCCGCAACTTCCCTTTCAGTGCGTAGGATTTTTCACCGCGCCTCCCTGGAAACTCGCTCGCAAACCCGTCGTACATCGCCATAACGCGGCTGGAAAATGCCCAAATCCGTTCAGGACTCTTCGTTACTTTGACCGTCATGTTGTGAAACAACCGACACAGCCCATGCTGTTTGCGGCCATGCGCCAGTCGTTAATAAACATGTCAGGTAAAGATCAAAAGTTACACTTATATATCGGGATTAAGTGTAATTAATTAATGAGTTCGCGAGTTGGTTGAAGTTGTTGTGGTCGTCGTTTAGTGTTTTTCGAAGTTGGCACTGATTGAGCGGTTTGCAAGTTACGCTGGTTAAGTACAGTCGCTTGCTTTATTAATCATTGTTCTCTTTTTCGACTTGTTTCAATCATTCACGATGGGTCGCGCTCCGATTACATATCGAGGCATTGCGCTGCGCCGCCCACTGTTTCTTATCCAGCGTTCTCAACGATGACAGGATGTGATGCGTTATGAATATCGATAACCGGGTGGCGGACGGGTTCAAGGAGTTTGCCGCTTTGTTTCAACGTGCTGAACTTGAAACGGCACTCAAAGACTTCAAGGGAACGCCCGAATACGAGGCGATCGTGCGGTATTACCTTGCGTGTACCCGTGTCTTGGCCCCCGAGCGACAACGTGAGCCGGTCGCGTTGCTCAAGGAAGCCCTGGCGTACTTGCAGACACCGCAAGGGCGACGTCGTCGAGCCTCTAAGCTGGAACACCCACCTCAGCCGAAAGGGACACAGGCACCGGACCTGATGGAGATCCACGACAGGGTTGAAGCCTTTCAGGACCGCTTGAACAGCCACGTCATGCTCCTTCAATCGATACCCGTCGACGTACCGAAGACTCTGCACTTTGTCTGGCTGGGGGGCGGTCTGGGGGCTATTCAGCGCGACTACATCAATGTCTGGAAGCAGGTGCTGGCGCATCGGGGTTATACATTGAAACTCTGGTATGACAGTGACGCGCTGCTCGCCCACGAAACCAACCGGATCATTATCCAGGCGGCGAAAGCGCACGCCATGACCCAAGGAGGAGACACGCTCGATAACCCCGGAGAACTGGAGCGACGCTACGAAGAACGGGCGATCGTGCTCAAGACGCAGATGTTTGAGCATATCAACGAGGTGGTAAAAAAAGGCGGAAGCGCCGACGACGCGAGAGTTGATCTTCTCGTGCGCGCTTATGCTCAGGATGAAGTGGCGCTCAAGGCGTTGCGCGATAAAAACCTGCGCAGCGTCGCCCTCGAGGGGCTGGAACGACGGGATGTAAAAACAGAACAGTCTTCGTTTCAAGTGAACGATATTTATCAGCGTGAAATCCGACTACGGGGAAACCTGGCAGCGGCCTCTGATGTGGTGCGGGTCGAAGTGTTATTTGCCGAAGGCGGTATTTATTCCGATGTCGATAATCTGCCGCCACTGGCCGACTCCGTTGGCACAGTGGATGTCAGTCACTTCGATCCCAATGCGCGGTTGGGCGTTGTGCAGTTGCTGCTCAATCACAACCCGCAGTGGATGCCGGGCCGTGAGGCAAACAAGTACGCAAGTTTTCTGGAGAGAATTCCTCTGCAACATCGCGAAACCCTTGAGCGTTTTGCCAAGAACACACCCGCGTTGACCGATGTTTTTCTTCTGCCACAAGACCAACGTGTCCGACTCGATGGTCTGCGCGCTGTCATCGACTCCAACAGCCTCAGCAATGCATGGTTGATGGCGCACGCGAAGTCGCAAATGCTGGGTGCCGTGCTCAAGCGCTTCAGGATCAACTACGACGTTCTCGACGCAGTGACGCAGCGGGCCGTCCAGGACGGCGTCCCTTTGTCCGATGTTCAGGCGCTGAGCAAGATAGCGAAGGAAGTTGCGCAGCAAACCTTCGGCCCCTTGGACAGGTTGCCCGAGCTTGAAGAAATGGCTGCCGAATTCTTGATGCGGGGCGTCGTCGGCTATTTTGGTGATGGCCTGCTGCCGGGCAGTGACGGCACCATCTATCTCACTGGACCTGCAGCGGTACGCCACGCAATGGCTGATGCCTTGCAGATGCCTTACACCACTGAACTTGTTGAGCAATGGAACGCAGAGGCGATACTCGCCGATAGCGTCAACCGCTTTACCGAAGAGGAGCTGGACCACTCCTGGAAAGAGGCCGAGGGCAATGCTCACCGATGGCTCGCCGAGGAAAAAAAACGCTGGAAGGCAGGGGCGTTCAAGGCGCGCTACGCCGGTGATCTGACGCAGCTGCTTGACTATCAACGCATTGATTTCGAGGAAGGCTGGCCGGTTATCGAAGGTCGCCACGTGCTGATCACCGATGTGTTGCAACGCCTGGCTGATCATCTCGGCAAGCCGTTCCTTCAAGCCATGCGTGAACGCCATACCGGCAGCGTGACGTTTGATCAGTGGGTGTCCCTGAGCTTCGATGACCGGCAACTGATCATCGCGCAGCCGGCCAGTGTGCGGCCGCCGGCTTCGCTCCCCGACCCCTACACGCGAGACCTGGCGGTGGGTGAATTGCTCAACCGGATCGCCAGGGAATCGCTGCCCATCGGCCAGGTGAATCCGTTGCAACGCCTGATGCTGGGGGCATTGTCGGGGGCCACGATGCTGGATAACCGAAGCTTCGACGCCGTCAGTGCAAAGCTGGAAAACCTCGCCAACACGGTGGCAGAGCTGGGGCCGTCCCTCGCTTACTCGGCGATAGAGCATGCATTTTTCAACGTCCACAGCCCCGCTTTCGAAGACGGATTGAGCAGTGGTTCCGAGCATTCGCCGAGCTTCGCCGAAACGGCCACTCAACTCAGGCAGCGGGCGCTTGCGCAGGACCTGACGCTGTATCAATGGGGCCAATCTGTTGCCCGGATTCAGCAAGTGGCGAAGCTTGAATACCGGACCCGGATTGTCGAACGCGCGGAGGAGGTGCTGGGCAGTTTCGACGAGGGCTATTTCAAACTGGTGCCGCAGGACTTGTTGCTCGAAGGAACCGGCGACCGCGTGGCTGGACGTTGCCTGCCTCTGGCCTTGAGCATGGCCGGTGCGATCACCAAGGGCGGTCAGGCGGCCAACACGTTGCGTGAGCGGTTTTATCTGGGCGTCATCGCCGCCAGGGACAGCGATTCCCAAACCTTCTTGAGCATGCTCGAGGAGCTTCGCGGCATTCAACTCAGCGAAATCGGCATGACGTTGCCTCGCGCCGATCTGGCGGGTGTCGTGGCACGACTGGCGGCGCAACCCTCAACCTGCACCTTGATGCTCAACACTGACAGTCATGCCATGTTGGTCGCCAAAACAATCAACGCCGGGCAGAGCACCTGGCATTTTTTCGATCCGAATTTTGGCGTCTTCGAATTCGATCAAGCGGACTCGTTCAGCAAGGCGCTGAACGCGTTTTTCATCCAGCACGAAATGGCCAGGAACTACGCCGCGTCCTTCGTCGGGGGGCGCCCGCAGTTTGACCTGATCGCACTGGATGGCGACGCACTGAACCGGCAGGTGTTCCGCTCCGGCCTACCGCTTTCCACTCTGTTTGAGCCCGGGCCGCTGCCGGAGCAGATGACACCCCCGCTGCGGCAACGGTTGGCCAGCGGTCGCGGCCAATCCCTGGTGAACAACGCCACGCTGGGCCGTTCGTTGCTGGAGCTTGATGCGCAGGGGTGGGGAGAGCAGATTGCGCAGGCGACCCGCCAGTTACAGGCGCAGCATCAACTGTCACCGGATACCGTACCGTTGTTTGAAACGCTGCACGTCACGCCGACCGGCGAGTACACGCTGAGCCTGGTCAATCCCAAAGCCGGACAGGCCATGATGTCTGTCACCAGCGGCGATCATCGATTCATCGGGATCAAGCAATACCTGTCCCGGGTCTTCGAAACCCTGGGCGGCCGCCAGCCCGTCAATGAGGTCGACCCCACGGAGGCCGGCAGCGTCCACACCCTCAACGCCGGTTTTACCGTACAAGCCTTGATGAACGCGTTGCGTCATCACGAAAAGGCCGCCAGCGAAGAGAACAATGCCCTGACCACTGCCATTCGCCTGCATGCCTATGTGAATCATGCCCAGTTGGTGCATGGCAATGTGGTGGATGTGGTGGGCGTCATCCAACTGGTCCGGCAGGCGCTGAACGACGAGAAGGTGATTGCTCGCACCAGTGCTCCGTTGGTGCGCGGGGCGCTGGGGCATATCGGTAATGAAGGCGTGGGGACCGTGCTGGGGTTGGTGAATGTCGGGTTCGATATCTATCAGTTGAACCACGCGGCCAATGACATTGAAAAGGCGCAGTTTGGCAGTCAGTTGGCTTTCGATTCTGCCAGCGCGGCGCTGGCTGCCGCGGGCATTGGTGCCGCCCTGGTCGGGGCCGGCACGGCTGCCGCGGTGTTGGGTGGCGCGAGTGTCATTCTGGGCGGTCTGGTCGTGGGGGTTGCCGCGCTGGCCGAAGGGTTTGCCGCCATTGCAGAAGAAGCCAAACAGGTTGGACAGTTTTTTGGCCGCCTCGAAAGTGCTTATCGGCAGGGCGGGTATCACCTGGATGAAGCCTCCAATACCTGGATCGCTCATCCACTGCCGGGTTTCGCCGAGCTGGACCTGCGCGCATCGATCGTGCGCTTCGACAGCCCGAGATTATTCCCGTTACATGACCACCTGGGCGTCCCGGATTTCGATGTCGATTATGAGCGCGCCGTCAATATCCGTCAGGGGCTTGGACTGCCCGACACGGCTGCGTTCAAGCCACTGGCCGGCCAGACGATCGTGCTGCCCTGCACGCCCAAAACCTGGTACGGCTACGATTACACGTTGTTGCCCTTTGCCACGACCCGCCATGACGCCGGGTTCGATACGGCGCGTCGCCTGGAGCAGAAAGACAGCGACGGTCGATTGCAGTTTCTGTTCTCGTTTTATTCGTTTCCCGGCGAATACGTGATCAGTCGGCTGAACCCTGTCTACAAACCCACCGTATTCAACGTCCGCCTCGACCGCATCGAACGCTCGTTGGTGGTGCCCGTGCTGCCCAAGGTGTGGCACGACCTGATTACCTACCGTATCGAAGGTGCCGGCAGCCAGTGCTCGGTCCTGCTCAACCCCGGCGTCAGCCTGGAGCTCGATGCGCCGGGTAATGGCGTCATGCGCTGGGTGATTGAGGCCCGCTGGCTTAGCGAAGAGGCGATCCAGATAACACGCGCCGATCAATTCTCGGCCGGCATGGTTGGCGTCAAGCTGACGGGGACCGCCCGGCGCGAGGTGCTGTTCAATCTGGCAGGCAACAAAGTCCTGCGTCTGGACCAGAACACCCTGCAATTAGTGCTGGTCGAAGAAGCGGCCGGCGTCACGCTTGGCGAGCAGGCATTGCTCGATCACTTCAAGACGCTGGCTCAAGCGCACAGGCTGGCGATGCCTTACACCCCGGTCCACGGGTTTGTCGTTCCCTTCGAAAAGCCGGACGAGCCCAGGACCGTCGTGGCCTTTTACGACGTGGCTCAGGATCGTTTCCTGTACATCCGTAACCACGACGTGTTGCTGGCCGACGAGGTCATGCTGGGAGCCGTCGTGCAGGGCTGCGCCTACTTTTATCATCCCCAGGGGTATGAAATCTGGCAGGTCGACGCGACCACCGGCACGCTCATCCAGCGCTATCGCTTATGGGTGACCAATGCCGACACCCAGATCACCGGCGTTACTCTCCTGGCCAGCGGTGCCATTCAGATCGTCCAGAAGGTGTCGCGCCAGGACGGCGCTCATGATGAGCTCGTCTTCCTGGTTCACGAGCAGAGGGCGTTGCTGTGCTCCATCACCCGCAACCTCGACCCAGCGTTAGCGACATTATTGGCGGGAGACACGCTGGCTGACTGGACGCCGATCCTGGGCGACTTTGTGCCGCCCAAGGCCAGCCATACAGTCGATTGGCAGTTTGCGGCGTTGATCTCTGTCTGCTGGCTGATTGAGGCCGATGTGCGGGATCTGGTGTGGGTTCGCGACAGGGATCGCAGGATCATTCGCGCACCTGCCCGTGGGCACCGCGCACGAGGGTGGCCGGATTCGATCAAGACGCTGAACGACCTGGTGCTGATTGCCCCGGCCGGCGCCGATGCCGATGTGATGGTCACCTTTGATAAGACCCACCGCACCCTGGTGCGCCAGCAATGGTCAGTGGCCGGCGATCGCGGGCAATGGGTCAACACGCACATCGCGCCAACGGGGTTGAAGGAGGTGATTGCCCTTGATTCGGGTTATGTCGCCCTCACCGATACCGGGCTTTTTTACAATCTGAGCGAACAGGGTCATCTGCAATTTGGCGGGCTGGCTGACGCCTGGTTCCGGGATCGGCCGCAGTGGTGGTCGGCACTGCCCGGCATTGCGACGCAGTACCCGGTCTCAAGCTTTGCCTTGCTGGGTTTGACCAGCACCCCAGGCGATACGAAGCTGTGCGCCTGGTACGTGGGCGATCGGCTCCTGCTCTCGAGCCTTGGCCATGGAAAACCGGTGCGCTTGCTCAATGTCTCCCCGGATGGACAGGCCGTCTGGTTGTTTGATCTTTCAACGGGCGGCGTGTATCGGCAGGACTTCACCGACGTCGCGGTTCTGGATAAGGCGTTCGCCGAGGGTTCGCGACAGGTGTCCGCGACGGCAGTGCCGGCACCGCAGCGGGAGTGGGATTCGTGGCGCTTTGCCGAGGTCACGGTCGACGGTGCAGGCCTTCGGGCAACAACCCCTGAAGGCATCCAGCTGGCGTTGGATTACCGGGAGCCGGCATTGATTACCGGCGTCGACGGTCATTGGGTTGCCAGCCATGACGGTGACTTGAGCGAGGCCTTGCTGGCGCTCGCTAACGAGCATCGATGCGCACCTTTTCTAACCGTTGCAGCGCCCGACAGTCACCAATGGTTTGTGGTTAAAACCGGGCGATTGATCCGCGTCGCGAATGCCGACATAAGGTTCGCCTACGAGCTGATCGGCACTCAGAAGCAAACCAGCGTGCTGCTGCATGAACGGCCAGAAGGGCGCCTGAGCACCTATCCGCAAAAGGTCCATGCCGGGCCGCTCGACTATGTCCAGCGAACAGCCGAAGTGCAGGTGATCGACGCTCCGGCGAGGAGTCAGGACCTGCTGCCATTGCTCGCCGATGATGTCAGCATCCTGGTCCTCAAGATGGGACAAGGCGCCGTCACGAGCAGGCTCACCCACGCGATCTGGTTGAAACTTGAATCGGTGATTGTCGATTGCCGCTATGCACTGGGCCAGCCGCCTTTGATTCCAGGCAAGTTGATCTGGGATATCAAGGTTGCCGATCAGTTATGGGCGAGCCTGGTGGATGAGCACTTGGTGATTGTCGATGCGGACAACGGGCACAGTTTGATATTCCGGGGCGTGCATGGCAGCGACGTGAGCGGGCGTGGCGATGTGTTTCTTTCGATGGAAGGGTATGTGTCGTGCGCTGTTTCGACCTTGGTCGCCGCGCTGGTGGCGCAAAAGGCTCACTCGCAAAGTATCGGTCTCAAACAGCTCTTGTCGTTGAGCCGTGCGTCGTCGATGCCGGAGCGTTTAGCGCTGGCTTGAAGGCGCGCAGGTCGGTTTCTCTCGGCCAAGACGCAAAAACGCCCCTTTCGGGGCGTTTTTGTTGATGGAGGACAACAGCGCTTTCTCGCGTTTTATGGCCGCTTCCTCCCATCGGAGGAACGGCAATTGACCGGACCCATCTTGCCCAAGCCGAGGCCAAAGGTTGTAACCAGCGGCCTGTGTGTGTTCAGGGAACCAGATAACCCTTGACCCCGGTAAAGATGATCTGCGCCGCGAGCGCACAGACAAACAAACCCATCAACCGGCTGACGATCTGCAGACCCTGGTCACCGAGAATCCGCTCGATCCGGTTCGACAGGTAAAGCACCACGCCAACCGTAAAACTGGCCAAGGCAATACTGAGAATCGCCGTGAGCTTGTCGTCCCAATGCGGCTGGCTGATGCCCATCACCAGCAAGGCACCGATGGTGCCGGGACCGACCGTGAGGGGGATGGTCAGCGGGACGATCGTCACATCCTGCTGCACATTGTCGGTCTGTACCGCTGACTTGCCTTGGGCCATGCCCAATGCGGAGATGAACAACACGCTGCCGGCTCCGATGCGGAACGCATCGACGGTGATGCCGAAGACGCTGAAAATCACGCGTCCGAAGAGGTACAGCAAGACGCTGGAGACCAGTGTGGCAACGGCTACTTTCCAGGCCAGGCGCCGTTGTTCCTTGCGCGAATAGCCGCGGGTCAGACTGATGAAGCAGGACAACACGAAGAACGGGCTATAGAGCACCAGCATCTTCAGGTAAACGCTGAATAACACATGGAGCATGATGCAGGCTCACAGTCTGGGAAAGTCGAGGGGGAGTCTATCAGGCGTTACGAGGTCTGTCGGCTCAGGAGGTTTGAGCCGTCGCCCGGTTTTGCTGATCCCGTTCCGCCACCCAGTGCTCAATCAAGTCGCGCAACTGCGACAGCTCGACCGGTTTTGCCATGTGCCCGTCCATGCCGGCCTGGCGCGCGCGCTCTTTGTGCTCGGCGAGAATGTGCGCGGTCAATGCCACCACGGGGGTGCGAACTCGCTGGTTGCCGACCTCCCAGGCACGCAATTGTTGGGTCGCGGAGAACCCGTCGAGGATCGGCATTTCACAGTCCATCAACACCAGGTCATAGCGCTGGGCTTTCATCGCCTGCAAGGCTTCTTCGCCATTGCTGGCGGTATCCGGTTGCAGGTTGAGCTTGCCGAGCATGCCGCGAATCACTTTGGTCGAGATGCTGTTGTCTTCTGCCACCAGGATGCGGAAATCGCTTGGGACCTTGACCGGAAGCATCGGGCCGGTTGGCAAGTGCTGCGACATGGCCTGGCCTTTGTTGCGCTGGTTCAGCTCGTCGGCCAGGGTGGTCTTGAGGGTGTAGCCGGCCACCGGTTTGGCCAGAATGCGTTTGACTCCGGAGTTACGCGCGATGATCTTGCTCGGTGCATTGCTGATGCCGGTGAGCATGATCAGCAGAATATCGTGGTTCAGGCTCGGGTCTTCCTTGATCTTGGCCGCCAGTTGCATACCGGTCATGCCGGGCATGTTCTGGTCGAGCAGAACCACATCGAAGTAGTCGCGCAAGTGCGCTTTGGTGCGCAGTAATGCCAACGCCTCTTTACCCGACGGAACGGCACTGACGTTCAGGCCCCAGGCGCTGCATTGCTGCACCAGCACCTTGCGGCAGGTGTCGTTGTCATCGACCACCAGCACGCGTGCACCTTGCAGCGGACCATCGAGGTCTGAGGTCGGATGCTCGAGTCGATCAGGGTCCAATGGCAGGGTCAGCCACAAGGTGCTGCCCTGGTTGGCGCCGCTCTTGATGCCGAACTCACCCTGCATCAGGCGAATCAACTGACGGGCAATCACCAGTCCCAGATTACCGCCCAGGCTGGTCGCCGAGAGGAAGTGCTTGCTGTGCAGCTCGGCGTGCATCAGGGCATCACGCTCTTCGGGCTCCATCGGCACGCCGCTGTCCTGCACGGCGATGCGCAGGCGCGGTTTGGCGCTGCGATCATCGAGGGCGACGACGATCAGAATCTCGCCTTCGTCGGTTTTCTTGAGTGCGTTTTCCAGCAGGCTCAGCAAGGTCTGGCGCAGGCGCGTCGGGTCACCGCTGATGACGCGTGGCACTTGCGGCTGGATGAAGCTGATCAGCTCGACGTTCTGCTGTTCGGCCTTGGCGCGGAAGATGCTCAGGCAGTCTTCGATCAGGGCATTGAGGTCGAACTGCACATCGTCCAGTTCGATTTGCCCGGACTCGAGCTTGGAGATGTCAAGAATCTCGTTGATCAGCGTCAGCAGTTCGTTGCCGGCACTGTGGATGGTCTGCACATAGTCGCGCTGTTTGACCGACAGAGGCGTACCCAGCAGTAACTCGGTCATGCCCAGCACGCCATTCATCGGGGTGCGGATTTCATGGCTGATCTTGGCGAGGAATTCGGCCTTGGCGTTGATCTCGGCATTGCTGGCCGCCAGGTCTCGACTGATGCTGAAGCGATCCTCAGTGATGCTGCGCTGGCGTTCACTCAGGGCAATGCTCATCAGCAGGCCACTGACGCAGATGAACGTGAGCAGCGTGATGATCAGGCCTTGTGGGGCAACCTGTGTCAGCCCCAACAGGGCCGGCAAAATGATCAACGTGCCGATGTTGAACACCACCATCGCCGCAACGAAAAGGCGAGCCGGACGATAGCCTTTTTGCCAGTGATGGGCGCCGACGAACAACATGCTCAGACCGGCGAGCGCCACCAGGGCGTAGGTCATGATATTGAGCGGCAGCGTGTTAACGAATAACAGCAACAAGCCGCAGACCACGATGAACAGGATATCTCCCAGCAACAGCTTGTTCAGCGGATGCGGGCCGAGTGGGGCGAAGAAACGATAGGCAAACATCAGGCCGCAGGGCGCCGTCAGCAGCAAGGCAAGGTAGGCGCCGGGCGTTTGCACGGCATGCCAGTCGGGTAACCAGGGGCCGGCCAGATTCAGTAGCAACAGCAGGCTGAGCATCAGCAGCGCCTCGCATCCGGCGAGCCACACACTGCTGCGTGATCGCGTATACGCGTAGCGCACGAGGTTGTGCAGGATCAGCATCCCGATGCAACCGAACAGCAGGCCGTAAATCAACGTCTGCTTCTGGTTGGCGGCGGTCATGATCGCCGATTGCAGGGTGATGAAGGGCCGCAACTGGTGTTCGGACACGAGTCGCAGGTAGACCTCGAGGGGTTTGTCGCTTTGTGGCAGCGGCAACATGAAGTCGCTGCTGGGCAGGGGACGCTCAGTCTGGGGTTGCGAGGTGCCGGTGTTCAATTGATCGATCAGCGTGTCGCCGTCGAGCACATACAGGTTGAGGTGCGACAGGTCGGGGGCGAACACTCGCAGCAATTGCTCGTGTTTGCCGGGCGCCAGCCTGAAGCGCAGCCACAACGCCCCTCCGGGCTCGGCCGCGGTCAGGCGGTCCAGTTCGGTGGGGCTGAATTGATTGGTGTAGCGAGCGGAACGGATGTCGCTCAGCTGCAGGTCGCCCTGTTCATCAAGCAATACTGCCCAGCCACTGCCTTGCGCGGCGAGCGCCGGCAGCATGCAGAGCAAGGTCAGCAATGTGACAGTGAAACCTATGGCAATCCTGAGCCAGCGCACGGCGAAATCCCTTCGTAGGTTGATGCCAGATTATTACTATGCGCGGCGCCGGAATAGTCCGACAAGGGCCTGAGGCCCTTGCCCGGCTGAATGGATCGATTATTCCTGATTTTCGCCACGCTCGCGGGCAATGGCACGATAGCCAATGTCCTTGCGATAGAAACAGCCTTCCCAATCAATCTTGGCCGCCAGCTTGTAAGCCTGCTGCTGGGCAGCATCGACGCTGGCGCCCATGGCGGTAGCGCAGAGCACCCGACCACCGGCCGTCACCACTTGACCGTCCTTGAGCGCAGTGCCGGCGTGGAAGACTTTGCCTTCCAGAGCGGCGGCGGCTTCCAGACCGTTGATGGCGACGCCTTTAGTGTAGTCGCCCGGGTAACCGCCAGCGGCCAGCACAATCCCGACGCTCGGACGTGGATCCCATTGTGCTTCGACCTTGTCCAGGGCTTGCGCCAGGGCGGCTTCGACCAATAGCACCAGGCTCGACTGCAAGCGCAGCATCACCGGTTGGGTCTCAGGATCACCGAAACGGCAGTTGAACTCGATAACTTTTGGGTTACCAGCCTTGTCGATCATCAAGCCCGCGTACAGGAAACCAGTGTAGACGTTGCCTTCCGCGGCCATGCCGCGCACCGTCGGCCAGATCACCAGGTCCATGACCCGCTGATGAACGTCGGCAGTCACCACCGGGGCAGGGGAGTAAGCACCCATGCCGCCAGTGTTCGGGCCGGTGTCGCCGTCGCCGACGCGTTTGTGGTCCTGGCTGGTGGCCATCGGCAGCACATTCTTGCCGTCGACCATGACGATGAAGCTGGCTTCTTCGCCGTCCAGAAATTCTTCGATCACAACACGCGAACCGGCCTCGCCAAAGGCGTTGCCCGCGAGCATGTCGCGTACGGCGTCTTCGGCTTCGGCCAGGGTCATCGCAACGATGACGCCTTTACCGGCAGCCAGGCCGTCGGCCTTGATCACGATCGGTGCGCCTTTTTCACGCAGATAAGCCAGTGCCGGCTCGATCTCGGTGAAGTTCTGGTAGTCGGCGGTCGGGATCTTGTGGCGTGCGAGGAAATCCTTGGTGAACGCTTTCGAACCTTCCAGCTGAGCGGCGCCAGCGGTCGGACCGAAGCAATCCAGGCCACGGGAACGGAACAGATCGACCACGCCTGCGACCAGTGGCACTTCCGGGCCGACGATGGTCAGGGAAACGTTTTTCTCGGCAAAGTCAGCCAGTTGCTCAAGGGCCAGCACGTCGATGGCGACGTTCTCGCACTTGGCTTCAGTGGCCGTACCGGCGTTGCCCGGGGCAACAAACACTTTCTGCACGCGCGGATCCTGAGCCACTTTCCAGGCCAGGGCGTGTTCACGGCCACCGCTGCCAATGATCAAAACATTCATTTCAAAAACCTCGGATGACGCTAATTCTGTTGAGCGCCGCAGGGACGCTTTTCTGTGGGAGCTGGCCTGCCGGCGATGCAAGCAACTCGGTTTATCAGCTAAACCGAGGGGATGCTATCGCTGGCAGGCCAGCTCCCACAGTTGATCGTTGTGCTTAGTGACGGAAGTGACGCATGCCGGTGAATACCATGGCGATGCCGGCCTCGTCAGCGGCAGCAATCACTTCCGCATCACGCATCGAGCCGCCTGGCTGGATCACCGCAGTGATACCGACCTTGGCCGCGTTGTCCAGACCATCGCGGAATGGGAAGAACGCATCCGATGCCATCACCGAACCGGCGACCTGCAAGCCGGCATGTTCAGCCTTGATCGCAGCGATACGGGCCGAGTTCACGCGGCTCATCTGGCCGGCGCCGACACCGATGGTCTGACGGTTCTTGGCGTAGACGATGGCATTGGATTTGACGTACTTGGCCACTTTCCAGGCGAAGATCAGGTCGTGGATCTCTTGCTCGGTCGGTGCACGCTTGGTCACGACTTTCAGGTCATCGGCGCTGATCATGCCGATGTCGCGGCTCTGTACCAGCAGACCACCGTTGACACGTTTGTAGTCCCACGCAGGGGCGCGGTCAGCCGACCACTCGCCACAGGCCAGCAGGCGCACGTTGGCTTTGGCAGCCACGATGGCGCGGGCTTCTTCGCTGACGGACGGCGCGATGATCACTTCGACGAACTGACGCTCGACGATGGCCTTGGCCGTTTCAGCATCTAGCTCGCGGTTGAACGCGATAATGCCGCCGAACGCCGATTCGGTGTCGGTGGCATAAGCCAGTTCGTAGGCCTGGCGGATGCCGCCTTCGGCGTCCGGGCTCACGGCCACGCCGCACGGGTTGGCGTGCTTGACGATCACGCAGGCCGGCTTGACGAAGCTCTTGACGCATTCCAGCGCGGCGTCGGTGTCGGCCACGTTGTTGTACGACAGCTCTTTGCCTTGCAGTTGGGTCGCGGTGGCGATGCCGACTTCGGCAGGCTTGGCTTCCACGTAGAACGCCGCGCTCTGGTGCGGGTTCTCGCCGTAGCGCATTTCCTGGGCCTTGACGAACTGGCTGTTGAAGGTGCGCGGGAACTCGCTGCGACCTTGGGTGCTGAGGGTTTCAGCGGCCTGGTTCACAGTGCCCATGTAGTTGGCGATCATGCCGTCATAGGCGGCGGTGTGTTCAAAGGCCTTGAGCATCAGGTCGAAACGCTGAGCGTAGGTCAGGCCGCCGGCCTTGAGGTTTTCGAGGACGCTGGCGTAGTCGCTGGCGTTGACCACGATGGCCACGTCTTTATGGTTTTTTGCTGCCGAACGGACCATGGTCGGGCCGCCGATGTCGATGTTTTCGATGGCGGTCGGCAGGTCGCAACCTGGCTTGTTGATGGTGGCTTCGAACGGGTACAGGTTGACCGCTACCAGATCGATCGGCTTGATGCCGTGTTCGTTCATGATGGCGTCGTCAATACCGCGACGACCGAGGATCCCGCCATGGATTTTCGGGTGCAGGGTCTTGACCCGACCGTCCATCATTTCTGCGAAACCGGTGTAATCGGCGACTTCCACTGCGGCAACACCGTTGTCGCGCAGCAGCTTGAACGTTCCGCCGGTGGAGAGGATCTCGACGCCCAGGGCTTCAAGCTCCTTGGCGAATTCAAGGATCCCGGTCTTGTCGGAAACGCTGATCAAGGCGCGGCGGATCGGCAGGCGGGTAGTCTGGTCGGTCATTTCAATTTCCATCAAAAGCAAAGGAGTCAGCAAAAAAGGCGACCGGTTTTACGCGGGCGCCTTTCTGGTTTGATTGAATGCTTACAGCAAATCGTACTGCTTGAGTTTCTTGCGCAGCGTGCCCCGGTTGAGTCCGAGCAGCTCGCTGGCCTTGGTCTGGTTGCCCTTGACGTAGTTCATCACGCACTCGAGCAGGGGAGCCTCGACTTCGGAGAGCACCAGGTTGTACACATCCGTGACGGCAGCGCCCTCAAGGTGGGCGAAATAATTGTGCAGCGCCTTCTCGACACTCCCGCGAAGGGTCTGACCTTCTTCGCTAGGCGTATTGAGGTGCTGTTTCAAATTCACGTTGTCGCTCACGGGTGTTGTTCCACTCACTAAAGTCTCGGTCATCATCGTCATGCGGCCACCCCTTCTCCGTCCCCTGTCAGGCTCTTATAACGTTCGGCGAAGAAGCCCTGAACGTTGGCGCATTGTGCTTCCGTATCTTCCAAACTATTGAAGTGGGCGCGAAACTCCCTGGCGCCCGGCAAGGTTGCGAGATACCAGCCCACATGCTTTCGAGCGATACGGACACCCATGACGCCTCCATAGAAGACGTGCAGTGCAGCCAGATGCTCTAGCAGAATGCGTTCCACCTCGATCAGTTCCAGCGCCGGGAGTTTCTCGCCGGTACGCAGGAAGTGGTCGATCTCACGAAAAATCCATGGCCGCCCCTGGGCTGCCCGGCCTACCAACAGGCCATCGGCACCGGTCGCATCGAGTACGTACCGGGCCTTCTCGGGTGAGTCGATATCGCCGTTGGCGAAGACCGGAATCGACACCGCCTGCTTGATCGCGGCAATGGTGTCGTACTCGGCTTCACCGGTGTACAGGTCGGCACGGGTGCGGCCATGGACCGCCAACGCCGTGATGCCTGCCTGCTCGGCGATCTTCGCCACCGTCAAACCATTCTTGTTGTCCCGGTCCCAGCCGGTGCGGATCTTCAAAGTGACCGGCACATCGACCGCAGCCACTACGGCTTGCAGGATCTCGGTGACCAATGCTTCATCCTTCAACAGTGCGGAACCGGCGGCCTTGTTGCAGACCTTCTTCGCCGGACAGCCCATATTGATGTCAATAATCTGTGCGCCCAGTTCGACATTCGCTCGGGCCGCATCCGCAAGCATCTGCGCATCGCCACCGGCGATCTGTACCGAGCGAGGCTCGGGATCACCTTCGTGAATCATGCGCATCCGCGATTTGCGGGTGTTCCACAAACTCATGTCGCTGGTGACCATTTCCGAGACTACAAGTCCTGCGCCCAGTCGCTTGCACAGCTGACGAAAGGGCTGGTCTGTGACGCCCGCCATCGGGGCGAGAATCAAGCCGTTGTGCAATGTATATGGACCGATGCGTACCGCCGACATAGGACTTCCCTGTTGTGGGGCCGGATCATGAGAGTTCGAAAAAGGGTTGGCATGATACCCGCTCTCGATGACTGGATAAAGGCTGAATTGAACAAAATCTGAACAGTAATTCTGTTATCGCCAGCGGTTTGGTATGAGCGGTCAAAGTCAGAAATATGCCGTCAAGCCTGTAACGGTGAACCGTTTCACTCGGGCGAGTGGAAGCTCAGGCTGTAGTTCACCGCTTTGGAGCCTGGATCGAGAATATCCAGTGCGATGTGGATCGGCGTCTGCGGTGGCATCTCCGCCATCCCTTCGAGGTCGCCGTTGAGGTATTCGCCGGGCTTGAAGCGACGGCTGGCGATCAGGTGTCCGTTAAGGTCGGCGAAACGCAGTTCCAGCAGCGGGAATGGCTGAGAGAAGGGCGCACGGTTGTAGATGATCGCATCGACCACCAATGCACCATTGAACTCGGGGTGGCTGCGTACAACCAGATTGCTGCTCTTGATTTTTGCGATGTCGACCTTGGACGGTACCGTGCAGCCGATTTGCGGACACAGTTGCTGGAACCATGGGCGGTACTGGTCCTGGCGTGCCAGTTCGTCGAAATGGTAGGCGACGTATTGGCCCGCCAGCGCGGCTAAGCCGAGCAGGACCAGGACCGACCAGAACAGCCGTCGGCCCCAGGGGGAGCGGCGTTTTTGCCAATCCAGTTGCAGCGGATCGTCGCTCAGGTCTTGCAAGGCCTCGGCGCGTTCGGTCGACTCACTGCGCTCGTGTCGCTTGCGCAGGGGGACGATCGGGGGCAGGTCGTCGTCAGGTGCATCGGTTGCCGACAGGCGATCATGGTGCAAGGGCATGTCGAGCGGGTCATTCAGGCGCAGTTGTGGCACCTGGGGTTCGTCGTCCAGATCAACCGGTTCCAGCGAGAACGAAGGTTCAGTGCGCGAGGGTTTGCCCGGTTCGGTCCGCGTTTCCTTTTGGTCGGCTTCGACCGCCTGTGCGCGATCGGCGGCCGATTCGCTGAACAGACTGTCGGACCACGGAACGTCGTGTTCGGCGTTATCCCGGCGAGCGCTCAAGCTGTCTTCGCGGTGCCGGCCGAATTCGGTGGTCGGCTGGATTTCCCGCTGTTCGAGGCGGGCAAGTTCTTCGTCCAGGTCCAGGCTGTCCAGATCCAGCTCGGTGGCGGACCATTGCTTTTGGCTGATGGCGCGCTGTGCCGGTGGTTCGACGATGGCCGGGGCGACCGGTTTGACCGCCTCCATGCCAGCCCGCTGGTCAAGCAGCTGCTTGGCGGCGTTGAACACCTGCAGGCACGAGCCGCAACGAACCACCCCACGGGCCACGCTCAATTGAGCGTGGCTCACGCGGAAACTGGTTTGGCAATGCGGGCACTGAGTGACGAAGCTGTCGGTCATGCGGCGATCCGGTTTAGGCAGGCGCTCATTCTAGCGCCGACGGCCAGTGATGCGCACCCAGCCATCGCGATTGGCGATCGGGTCCAGATCGAAGTCCTGGGCATAGGCTTTGGCAACGTCTTCACCTTGCTCGGCGAGGATGCCCGACAGTGCCAGTCGGCCGCCAGGCTTGACCAGGCTGGACAGCTGCGGCGCCAGGGAAACCAGTGGGCCGGCCAGGATGTTGGCGACCAGCACGTCAGCCTGAACCTGGGGCAGATCTTCGGGCAGATACAGCGGGAAGAGCGCTTCGGCGATGTTGTTGCGCCCGGCGTTGTCGCGGGAAGCTTCCAGTGCCTGGACGTCGATGTCGGTGCCGACGGCTTGCTTGGCGCCCAGCAACAGTGCGGCAATCGCCAGGATCCCCGAGCCGCAGCCGAAGTCGAGCACGTTGCAGTCCTTGAGGTCCTGCCCGTCGAGCCATTCCAGGCACAGGGCGGTGGTCGGGTGGGTGCCGGTGCCGAATGCCAGGCCCGGGTCCAGCAGCAGGTTCACGGCGTCCGGTTCCGGCGCGGCGTGCCAGCTTGGCACGATCCACAGGCGCTGGCCGAAACGCATCGGCTGGAAACCGTCCATCCAGCTGCGTTCCCAGTCCTGGTCTTCGATGACTTCGCTGTGGTGCTCGGGCAGCGGGCTGCCGGTCAGCAATTCAAGATGGGCCAGTACGGAGGCGGCTTCGGTGCCGCCTTCGAACAGTGCCAGCAGGTGCGTGTGCGACCACAGCGGCGTGGTATTGAGTTCCGGTTCGAAGATCGGCTGATCTTCGGCATCCATGAAGGTCACCGACACGGCGCCCACTTCAAGGAACGCGTCTTCGTAGGTTTCGGCTTGTTCTGGGCTGATGGCGAGACGGACTTGCAGCCAAGGCATGGCGGGCACCTTTGAAAAATATTGATTGCAGCCTAGCGGGCTGCGAGAAGCGCGCAAGTTTACGCGAGCGCGGGGCATTTGTGGGAGTCGCCTGTGCTCACCGCACAGTTCTGATGAGCGCCATACCCTGTGGGAGCGAGCTTGCTCGCGATGAGGGCCTCACATCCGGTATCTATGTCGACTGACATGCCGTCATCGCGAGCAAGCTCGCTCCCGCAGGGGAGGTGTGATGCTCGGATGAAATACCCAGAAACAACAAAGCCGCCCGAGGGCGGCTTTGTTGATGGGGTCGAAGCTTAGTGCTTCTCGCCTGCCAGCTTGTGCTCGAGGTAGTGAATGTTCACGCCCCCTTTGCAGAAGCCTTCATCACGGACCAGGTCGCGGTGCAGCGGGATGTTGGTCTTGATCCCGTCGACAACGATTTCGTCCAGCGCATTGCGCATGCGCGCCATGGCTTCTTCACGGGTTGCGCCGTAGGTGATCAGCTTGCCGATCAACGAATCGTAGTTCGGCGGAACGGCATAACCGCTGTACAGGTGCGAATCGACGCGAACGCCGTTGCCGCCTGGGGCGTGGAAATGCTTGACCGTGCCTGGGCTTGGCATGAAGGTTTTCGGGTCTTCGGCGTTGATCCGGCATTCCAGCGCATGACCACGGATGACCACGTCTTCCTGGGTGTACGACAACTTGTTGCCAGCGGCGATGCTGAGCATCTCCTTGACGATGTCGATGCCAGTGACCATTTCCGAAACCGGGTGCTCTACCTGGACACGAGTGTTCATCTCGATGAAGTAGAAGTGGCCGTTTTCGTAAAGGAACTCGAAGGTGCCGGCGCCACGGTAGCCGATGTCGATGCACGCCTTGACGCAGCGAGCGAGGACTTCAGCGCGTGCTTTCTCGTCGATGCCCGGTGCCGGTGCTTCTTCGAGTACCTTCTGGTGACGACGTTGCAGCGAGCAATCGCGGTCGCCCAGATGGATGGCGTGACCCTGGCCATCGGAAAGCACCTGAACTTCCACGTGACGTGGGTTGGTCAGGAATTTTTCCAGATAGACCATCGGGTTGCCGAACGCCGCGCCTGCTTCGGAGCGGGTCAGTTTCGCCGAGGAGATCAGGTCTTCTTCTTTATGCACAACGCGCATGCCGCGACCACCGCCGCCGCCAGCGGCCTTGATGATCACCGGGTAACCGACTTCGCGACCGATGCGCAGAGCGGTTTCTTCGTCTTCAGGCAGTGGGCCGTCGGAACCCGGAACGGTTGGAACGCCTGCAGCGATCATGGCGTGCTTGGCCGATACCTTGTCGCCCATCAGGCGAATGGTGTCGGCTTTGGGGCCAATGAAAGCAAAGCCGGAGTTCTCGACCTGTTCAGCGAAATCAGCGTTTTCCGCAAGGAAACCGTAGCCAGGGTGAATGGCGGTAGCGCCAGTCACTTCAGCAGCGGCGATGATTGCCGGAATGTGCAGGTAAGAGTGCGCGGCCGAGGCCGGACCGATGCAGACGGACTCGTCCGCCAGGCCCAGGTGCATCAGCTCTTTGTCGGCCTTGGAGTAAACGGCGACAGTCTTGATGCCCATCTCTTTGCAGGCACGCAGGATCCGCAGGGCAATCTCACCGCGGTTGGCGATCAGAACTTTTTCCAACTTCGCAGTCATCAAAGTTTCTCCGCGGTTCAAACGATGGTGAACAGCGGTTGGTCGTACTCAACCGGCTGGCCGTCTTCGACGAGGATGGATTCGATCACACCGCTGGTTTCAGCTTCGATGTGGTTCATCATCTTCATGGCTTCGACGATGCACAGGGTGTCGCCTTTCTTCACGGTCTGGCCGACTTCAACGAAGGACGGCGAGGATGGCGAAGACTTGCGATAGAACGTACCGACCATCGGCGAACGGGCAACGGCGCCGTTCAGCGCGGGGGCGGCTGGAGCAGCAGGAGCGGCTGCGGCAACCGGGGCAGCAGCGACAGGCGCTGGAGCCGGAGCGTGCATTGGAGCAGGTGCGTAGTACTGCTGAGCCGGGGTTTTGCTATGACGGCTGATGCGTACAGACTCTTCGCCTTCCTTGATCTCGAGCTCGTCGATGCCGGACTCTTCCAGCAGTTCGATCAGTTTCTTAACTTTACGGATATCCATGAATCATCAACTCCCAAGGGTCGGTCAGGGGCGTTACGCTTGTTGTTCAAGCTGTTGCCGGTCTTTCAAGCTGTTCTAGGGCAGCCTCCAGGGCCAGTCGATAACCGCTGGCGCCAAGGCCGCAGATCACTCCCACCGCTACGTCGGAGAAGTAAGAGTGATGGCGGAAAGGTTCGCGTTTGTGCACGTTAGACAAATGCACTTCGATGAATGGGATGCTCACCGCCAGCAGCGCGTCACGTAATGCGACACTTGTGTGCGTAAAAGCTGCTGGATTGATCAGAATGAAATCCACACCTTCGCTGCGAGCGGCGTGGATGCGGTCGATCAATTCATATTCGGCGTTGCTTTGCAGGTGCAGTAAATGGTGACCGGCTTCACGAGCACGGCGTTCCAGGTCCTGGTTGATCTGCGCCAGTGTCGTAGCGCCATAGGTGCCCGGTTCACGGGTGCCGAGCAAGTTCAGGTTGGGGCCATGCAAAACCAATAAGGTCGCCATCTGCTGATCCTTGTTATCTGTGTGCAGTTGTCAGAACCCGGCGACTATGCCGCAAAGCCTTTGTGACTGTCCAGTTCTATGCAATAGCCAGCACGATGGCCGATGTTTGCGCGAAATATGTGACCGAGTGATTAAATCCGGTCATTTGCTTTGGCGACGCGTTCAGCGAAGTCCTTTGCGCCGATCTCGCCGATCACCCGCACATCGGTGCGTTCGACGCCGTCCTTGCCGAAAAACATCAGCGCCGGAGGACCGAACAATTTGTAGCGATCGAGCAGGGTACGTTGCTCGGCGTTGCTGGCGGTGATGTCGAAGCGGATCAGTCGATAGCCCTTGAGGCGTTCGACGACATTGGCGTCGTTGAGCACTTCGTGTTCGATGACTTTGCAACTGATGCACCAGTCGGCGTACCAGTCCAGCAGCAGCGGGGTGGCTGTGGATCGGGCATCGGCGAGAACGCGATCAAGCTCGGCCGGGGTCGTGACGGTTTGCCAGACTCCGGTGCCTTGCGGTTGCGGGTTGCCGGCAATGACGTGCGG
Source organism: Pseudomonas sp. fls2-241-R2A-110 (assembly GCF_030209165.1). Lineage (NCBI taxonomy): Bacteria > Pseudomonadati > Pseudomonadota > Gammaproteobacteria > Pseudomonadales > Pseudomonadaceae > Pseudomonas > Pseudomonas sp. fls2-241-R2A-110. Next base: position 150,566 of record NZ_JARVSN010000011.1, read on the forward strand.
CTGGCCAATCGGATTGAACGGGTCCGTCTGGCCGCTGAACGCCCCGTACCAACAGGCCAGCGCGTAAAACAGCAGGAACATCCCCAGTAATTGTCCGAGGCGTTTTCGCGGCGGTTTGTAGACGAACTCCAGCGCGCCCATGAACAACCCGACGCCACCGGCCAGCAAGCCGATCAGCAACAAGGTGATCTGCCCCGGCAATACGCGACTGAGCAGCCCGATCGCCAGCCCCAGCAGCAACACGCCGATCGCATTTTTCACTTGGATCAGCCACGGCCCGCTTTTGGGCAGCCAGGCCGCGCCTCCTGTGGCCACGAGCAACAGGGGCGCGCCCATGCCAAGGCCAAGCATGAACAGTTTCAAACCGCCGCCGAGAGCATCTCCGCTGGCGCTGATATACAGCAGCGCGCCGGCCAGCGGCGCCGACACGCAAGGCGAGACCAGCAGGCTCGACACCACACCCAACACCGCCGCGCCCCACAGCGAGCCGCCTTCGGTGCGACCGGCGATACGATCCAGCCGACTGCTGATGGCGTGCGGCAACTTCAGTTCGAACACGCCGAACATCGCCAGGGCAAACACGGCAAAAAACATCGCGAACGGCACCAGCACCCAGGCCGATTGCAGGCGCGCCTGAAGGTTGAGTTGCGCGCCGAACATTCCCATCAACGCACCCAGCAAGGCGAAGCAGGCCGCCATTGGCAACACGTAAGCCAGAGACAGGTTGAAACCGCGCAAGCCACCGACCTGGCCGCGAAGCACGACCCCTGAAAGGATCGGCAGCATGGGCAGCACACATGGGGTGAAGGTCAGCCCCAAGCCTGCGAGAAAGAACAAGGCGAGTTCGCGCCAGTTCCAGATGTGCGCGACCGTCGGGGCGCCGATGCCATCAATGCTGAGGCGCTCGGTTTCGGGTGGATAGCACAGGCCTTTATCGGCGCAGCCCTGATAAGTCACCGCCAGCGTGAAGGCTCGTTGGTCGGTGCGCGGCAGCTCTACGTCGAGAATTCCGTGGTAGACCTCGACATCGCCGAAGTACTCATCGTGTTTCTGTTCGCCTTTGGGCAGTTGCGCCGCGCCGAGGCGGACATCGGCCGGGTCGGCGCGAAATTGAAAACGATGGCGGTAGAGGTAGTAGCCCTCTGTCGCGACGAAACGCAGCTTGATCGATTGCGGTGTGCTGTCTACCAGGCTCAGCTGAAACGCCTCGCGCACCGGCAGGAAGTCGGCACTGTTGTTGATCGAGCCCAGGGTGGTACTGGGCCGACTCTCCAGCAACCCGGCGGCGGTGGCCGGCAGGGCGATCATTAAAAGCAGCAGGCAGAGCAAACGGCGCATGACAATCTCGCGTATCGAAAGTGAGGGCATGATAGCGGACAGTCGCAGGGCGTGCAGGCTGGGAGCTTTACCTTGATCGTTCCCACGCAGAGCGTGGGAACGATCATGCGGCGATCCTTTAGACGCGGAAGGCCTGGACGGCGGTGTGAAGTCGTCCACCCAACACCAATAAATTCTCCCCTTGCACGCGCCCCTCGCCGATGCGCAGCAAGTTATCCCCACCCAATTGGTGAATCCGCTCACTGTGATCGCGTATCTCACTGACGGCGCCGCTCTGCTGGGCGGTGACATCGGCGATGCGCACGGCGGTGTCGGAAATGGTCTGGATCGCGCCGACGATTTTATCCAAGGCACCGTCGGCCGCCTGGGCCTGATTGGCCGTGGCTTCGGCGTGTTCGACCTGGGCGCGCATGCCTTCCACCGATTGCCGTGCGGCGGTTTGCAGGCCAGCGATCAAGGTCTGGATCTCGGCCGTGGCGCCCGCGGTGCGTTGTGCCAGTGAGCGAACCTCTTCCGCAACTACCGCAAATCCGCGACCCATTTCCCCGGCGCGGGCCGCTTCGATGGCGGCGTTCAGGGCCAGCAGGTTGGTCTGGTCGGCAATCGAGCGAATCACTGTGAGTACGCCGCCGATGGTCGCTGACTCTTCGGCCAAGTGTTCAATCATCTGTGCGTTGCCCTGCACTTCGCCTACCAGCGCATGCAGCCCAGTGAGGCTCAGGCCGATGACTTTTTGTCCATGTTCGACCGCCAGTCCGGCATGACGGCTGGCGTCGGCTGCTTGGCTGGCATCGCCGGCGACTTGTTGAATCGTCGCTTCCAGTTCTCCGAGGGAATCACGGATCAGCGCCGTGTCGCCGGCTTGATGCTCGGCGCCGCTGTGCAAGTCATTACTCAATTCGGCCAGGGTGCGGCTGCTGCCGGCGACCTGTTCGGCGTTCAGGCGAATGGTCCCCACCAGGTCCACCAGATAGGCGCGCAGGCGGTTGAGCGACGCTTCAATGTCATGCAGTTCGCGGTTGGTCTTGCCCAGTTGAATGTCTTGGCTGAAGTCGCCTTCGGCCCAGGTCGAGAGCGCCGGCGCCAGGTTGGTCAGTGTCCTGGCCAGTTTGCGTTGCAAGGTGTCGATCAGCAGGGCGATCAGTAGAATCAGGCCGATCATCACGCCCTGCATCAACCGCACTTCGCCCTGAATCTGCCCGTGCTGAGCGCGGACCACCGGTTCCAGCCCGGCAATGGCCTGTTGCACGGCGGCAATCTTCAGGTGCGTCGCGGTGCTGAGGTCGGCGCGTTTCTGAATCTGGTCGCGCGTGCGTGAGAGTTCGGCGGGGTAACGCGTCAGCAGGCTATTGAGTTCCCGTTTCAGGCCAACGCCTGCGTCTTCGGCGGCGGTTTTTTCAGTGTTCTCCAGGCCCATCATCGCCGTGAAATCATCACTGCCGGATTCGTTGCTGCTGGCGACACCGAGTAACGGCAACGCACCAAGCAGCTCGGCCTGCGTGCGGATGCTGACGACTTCGCGCTCGACATCGGCGGCCAACTCGCTGCGGCCGCTGCTGACCAGTTTGTCTCGGGCCAGAGACAGTTTGCTCACGTGCTGAGAGGCGGCGAGCAAGGGCGCCATATAAGCCGCGTTACCGCTGGCGTACTGGCTGAGTTGTTCGAGGCTGGCGCCAAGTTCCCGTTCGGCTTGCAGCAGTAAGGCCTGCGGATCGCCCGCCAGTTTGCCAGCGGCCAGCAGGTCGGTTTTGCTGAATTCTTCAAGGGTCGACAGGCTCGGGCGCAGGGTTTCGGCCAGTGCTGGCGGCAAATCACCGAGTTCCTTTTGCAGGTCGTCGATGGCCTGGCTGGCGCTGCTCAAGCGCAGGGCATCACCGCTGGAGAGGTAATCCTCGATATTGCGCGCCACTTCATTCTGGAATTGCTGGGACAGACCCAGATAACGTTCCATCAGCTGATAGGGACGTTCCAGGGCTTTTTGCGACCACCAGAGCGTCGCGCCAAGGGCCACGCACACGGCGACTAAAAGGAGGGTATTGAGATTGGTCAGCAGCTTCAGGCGCATCGCGGGTCTACCAACGGCAGAATGGTAAGCGCCTGAAGTTATTGCGTTTCTGTTACAGGGTTATGACTGAATGGGTCCATTCCGATGAAAAAGTGGCACTTTGCTTTGACGTCCGCGCGGCCTGCACGCGGTTGCGTCCACCGTCCTTGGCGCGGTACAGCGCCTCGTCGGCCTGGCTGGCCATCATCAAGCTGTCGGAGTATTCACAGAGCTCAACCACCCCGGCGCTGAACGTGCACCACAAATCCTGGGGTTGGGCCGGGTAGTGAATCTCGGCAAAGCGTTGACGGATTTCATCGAGCACCCGGTGCGCCGATTCGAGATCGGTGTCCGGCATGACGATGGCGAATTCTTCACCGCCGTAACGGCCGATGAAATCGGTCTTGCGCAAGCGCTGCTTCAAGAACAGCGCCAGGCTCTTGATTACCCGGTCGCCCATGGGGTGGCCATGGCTGTCGTTAACGCGTTTGAAGTGGTCGATGTCGAGCATCGCAAAACTCAGCGGCTTGTTTTCGCGACGGGCGCGGAAGCTGCAGTCTTCGAGCAATTGCAGGATGTGCGTGTGGTTATACAAACCGGTCAGGCTGTCGCGGACCATTCGCGCCTTCAAATTGCGCGCCCGGGCCGCGCGGTTGCGCACGGTGGTGATCAGGTGTCGTGGTTTGATCGGCTTGGTCAGGAAGTCGTCGCCACCTTCGCTCATGGCGTCGAGCTGCTTGTCCAGATCATCTTCGGCCGACAGGTAAATGATCGGCACGCTGACGTAGCGGTCGTTGTGACGGATCACCTTGGCCAGTTCGGTTCCTGTGCAGGTCGGCATGTACATGTCGAGGATGATCAGGTCCGGCTGAAAGTCCGCCAGCTCGGCCATCGCCTGGATCGGGTCGATCAACGTGCGCGTGACGATGCCGGCGCTGTTGAGCAGGCGTTCGGTGTGCAACGCCTGGGCGCGGGAGTCGTCGATGATCAGCACTTTATAGGGTTCGTACTGGGCGACGCAGGTCAGGACTTCTATCTTCTCCAGCAGGCTCGAGGCTTCGAGGGTGCCGGTTAGGAATTCCTGGCCGCCGGCGCGCACGGCGGCCAGGCGGGTCGGGGTGTCGGTTTCGTGCAGGCTGAAGAACAGCAGGGGCAAAGGTTCGTCCAGGCCGACCTGGGCTTCGGCGGCCAGCGTCAGGCCGATGCCGGCGCCGCTGAAGTCAACGTCCATGACGATCGCCGCGGGCAAGCGCTCGACCATCGAGGAGCGAAACGCCGACACGCTGTCCAGGGACTGCGCGCTGAGTCCGAAAAATTCAAGTTGCTTGGCCAGACGCTCGGCACGATCGTGATCCTGCAACATCACGTAGATCGGCTTGCGCAGCGGCGGCAGGAAAGTTTGTTCAAGCTGATCGCCGTGACGCAGGCCGGTGCGTGACAGGCGTTGCATCAAGCGATTGAGGTCGGTGATCAGCCCGCTGCTAAGGCGTCCGCGATTGGCGTCGACCGCCTCCAGCGACTGGCCGATGTGGCGCGCCAGTTGAGAGTGTTCCGGTTGTTCGAAACGCTCGGCGAACCGCAGCAGGCGCAGGTTGGCCTCGCTCAGTTCGGACAAATCGGTAGTGGACCACTCGCTGCGTTGCAGGCGCTGCCATATCTCAAGAATCTGACGTGCCTGATGAATTACCCGCTGGGCAAAGTGGTGCTTGAGGCGCTCACGGCTGGGGTCTTCTGGCTCGGTCATATCCTGACTACTAGTTAGGGTGCATGCTGAGATCGACTGGTGGCTCTATGCTAGCACCTCTTTTGAATCCCATGAGTGTTGTGTGTCAATAATCTGCAAAGCGACATCATTCAGTTTCTGACCGACTGGTCGCATAGGCTCAGCGCTGTGCTTCATTTATAGTGGCGCCTGGATCGCCTCGTTGGGTGGCTCGCCGTTTCGCGCAGGATTAATGCGCGGCAAACGAGGCACGATGGCGTAGGGTTGTGGTCGAACCGATGAACTCAAGTGATTGAAAGGATATCGCCATGCTGGACTGGAAGAACCGCGCGGGCAGCGCGCCTGAACGTGCCGCTGAACCGAAATCGGCCACCCGCAGTTACGTCGGCGGCCTGTTGTTCAGCCGGGCGCTGGCCACGCTGATCGGCCTTTACCTGCTCGTGACGATTGGGCTGGGTTGGTATTGGAGCGAGGAGCCTGCGCTGTTTCCGGTTCAACAAAATGCCCAGGCGGCTGCCGAGAAAGAAGGCAAGCAGATGGTCATCGGGTACACCACGGTGGAAACCCTCAAGACCGTCGCCGGCACATTGCTGAATAAACCGGGCGGCTATATTTCCAACGACCGTTTCCCGCCAGGCCTGTGGATGGACAACACCCCGAGCTGGGAATATGGCGTGCTGGTCCAGGTCCGCGACCTGAGCCGTGCAATGCGTAAAGACTTCGCCCGTTCCCAGTCGCAGTCCACCGAAGACGCCGACCTGGCCAAGGCCGAGCCGCGTTTCAACTTCGACAACAAGAGCTGGGTGCTGCCTTCCAGTGAGTCCGAATACCAGGAAGGCATCAATTCCCTGAGCCGTTATCAGGCACGCCTGTCCGATCCGAACCAGAAAAGCGCGCTGTTCTATGCCCGCGCCGACAACCTGAACAACTGGCTGGGCGATGTCGGCACCCGTTTGGGTTCGCTGTCGCAACGTCTGTCGGCCAGCGTCGGTCGGGTCAAGCTCAACACCGCGCTGAAAACCGAAGTCCTGGCCCCGGGCCAGGTGCCGCAGGTCGATGAAGAAATCGTCGAGACCCCGTGGATGCAGATCGACAACGTGTTCTACGAAGCGCGCGGTCAGGCCTGGGCGCTGTCGCACTTGCTGCGCGCCATCGAAGTCGACTTCGCCGATGTACTGGCCAAGAAGAACGCCACGGTCAGCGTGCGCCAGATCATTCGTGAGCTGGAGGCTTCGCAAGAGCCGGTCTGGAGCCCGATGATCCTTAACGGCAGCGGTTTCGGGGTGCTGGCCAACCACTCGCTGGTCATGGCCAATTACATTTCCCGGGCCAACGCTGCCGTGATCGATTTGCGTCAATTGCTCAATCAGGGCTGAGTCATGGTCGATAACGCCAAAGAGGCCGCCCACCGCGCGGCCTCGGATGCCGAACAGATCGCCTGGGTCGACGAGCACGACAACCTGCTCGGCGCCCTGGTCCGTTCCGATTTGCGCGAGCGCGGGCTGATCGGGCGCGGCACCTACATCATGCTGTTCAATTCGGCCGGTGAACTCTGTGTGCATCGCCGAACCCTGAGCAAAGCCATTTATCCGGGGTACTGGGACGTGGCGGCGGGGGGCATGGTGCTCGCCAGTGAAACCTACGCCGAGTCGGCAGCGCGTGAACTTGAAGAAGAACTGGGCGTGAGCGGCGTGGAGTTGAGCGCCCATGATCACTTCTTCTTTGAAGACACCGGCAATCGCCTGTGGTGTTCGGCGTTTTCGGCGGTGTGGGATGGCCCGTTGATCCTGCAACCGGAGGAGGTGCTTGAAGCGCGCTTCATCCCCATTGATCAGGTCATGCTGGAAATCCAGCAAAAGCCCTATTGCCCGGACTCCTTGGCCGCGTTGATGCGCTATCTGCGGGCTCAAGGGAAAGACGTCGCAAAAGAGCTATAAATTGGCGCCGATTGGCTCTTAGCAAGTCGGCTTTTTGCCGTTACACTGCGCGACCTTTTCAAGCTGAACCGGCACTCCTTTATAGGGATTCCGGTTCAGTAGCGCTGCCCCTGCCTGAGTGGGGCTTCGCGGTCGATAGCCTTGCCCAAGTGCTGCGACCAGTCTTTGTCCTCCCAAGAGGATTGCCGGTGGCCAAAAAAGCCGCATCCTTCGCCGCCCTTGGTGGCCTGGTATTTTCCACCGACGCAGGTCGTCATTGCCCGGATTGCAGTAAACCGGTGGACGCCTGTATCTGCAAACAGACCGTTATCCCGGCTGGCGACGGCATTGCTCGCGTGCGTCGCGAAAGCAAGGGCCGTGGCGGCAAGACGGTGACCACCATCACCGGCGTGCCGTTGGCCGAAGACGCGCTCAAGGACCTGGCGACTACGTTGAAGAAACGTTGCGGGACCGGCGGGGCGTTGAAAGACGGGATCATTGAAATCCAGGGCGATCATGTCGAGCTACTCTTGGCCGAACTGATCAAGCTTGGTTTCAAGGCGAAGAAGTCCGGCGGCTAGCAGCCTCTGTGAAAACCACCCTCGGCTTGATCCAGCCCTGATCCGATTCAGGTCTGGCGTCGCCTACATGGTTTTCACAGAGCCTGTTCTGACCGGTTTCTAAACTCACTGCGGTCAGCGAGGTCTATCCCCTCGTTGACGAACCGTCATTTTCATTCTTTAGAATGCGCCGGCCTGATCCCAGGCGACGCTCTATGACTTCTTTATAGGGGACTTCAATGTCCGTACGACGCACACGCAAAGACGATGGCAGCCAATGGACAGTTGCGGACAGCCGCAGTGTTTACGGGATTCGCCATTGGGGGGCCGGGTATTTCGCGATCAATGACGCCGGTCGCGTCGAAGTTCGTCCGAACGGTCCGACCAGTTCGCCTATCGACCTCTTCGAACAAGTCGACCAGCTGCGCAAAAGCGGCCTGTCCTTGCCGTTGCTGGTGCGCTTCCCCGACATCCTGCAAGACCGCGTTCGTCAGCTGACCGGCGCGTTCGATGCCAACATCGAGCGTCTGGAATACCAGAGCAAGTACACCGCGCTGTACCCGATCAAGGTGAACCAGCAAGAAGCGGTGATCGAAAACATCATCGCCACCCAGAACGTGTCCATCGGCCTGGAAGCCGGCTCCAAGCCTGAGCTGTTGGCCGTGCTGGCCCTGGCGCCGAAGGGCGGCACCATCGTCTGCAACGGTTACAAGGACCGCGAGTTCATCCGTCTGGCGCTGATGGGCCAGAAGCTGGGCCACAACGTGTTCATCGTGATCGAGAAAGAATCCGAAGTCGGCCTGGTGATCGAAGAAGCGGCTTCGCTGAAGGTCAAGCCTCAGGTCGGCCTGCGCGTACGTCTGTCTTCCCTGGCCTCGTCCAAATGGGCGGACACCGGCGGCGAGAAATCCAAATTCGGTCTGTCGGCGGCGCAGCTGCTGTCGGTGGTTGAGCGTTTCCGCGCCGCTGGCCTGGATCAGGGCATTCGCCTGCTGCACTTCCACATGGGCTCGCAGATCGCCAACCTGGCGGACTACCAGCACGGTTTCAAGGAAGCGATTCGTTACTACGGCGAACTGCGCAACCTCGGCCTGCCGGTGGACCACATCGATGTGGGTGGCGGCTTGGGCGTGGACTACGACGGCACGCATTCGCGTAACGCCAGTTCGATCAACTACGACATGGACGATTACGCCGGTGTCGTGGTCGGGATGCTCAAGGAGTTCTGCGACGCGCAGAGCCTGCCGCACCCGAACATCTTCTCTGAAAGCGGCCGCTCGCTGACCGCTCACCACGCGATGCTGGTGGTGCAAGTGACCGACGTCGAGAAGCACAACGATGACGTGCCGCAGATCGACAACAAGGAAGAGCTGCCGGAAACCGTGCAATGGCTGGTTGACCTGCTGGGTCCGACCGACATCGAAATGGTCACCGAAACCTACTGGCGCGCCACGCACTACATGAGCGACATCGCGACCCAGTACGCCGATGGCAAGCTGACCCTGGCTGAAAAAGCCCTGGCCGAGCAATGCTACTTTGCCGTGTGCCGTCGCCTGCACAACTCGTTGAAGGCGCGTCAGCGTTCACACCGTCAGGTGCTCGATGAACTCAACGACAAGCTGGCCGACAAGTACATCTGCAACTTCTCGGTGTTCCAGAGCCTGCCGGACACCTGGGCCATCGGCCAGGTCTTGCCGATCCTGCCGCTGCACCGTCTCGACGAAGAGCCGCTGCGCCGTGCCGTGCTGCAAGACTTGACCTGCGACTCCGACGGCAAGATCAAGCAATACGTCGACGAGCAGAGCATCGAGACCAGCCTGCCGGTTCACGGTTTGAACGAAGGCGAAGATTACCTGCTGGGTATCTTCCTGGTCGGCGCTTACCAGGAAATTCTTGGTGACATGCACAACCTGTTCGGTGACACCGACTCGGTGAACATCTACCAGAACGCCGACGGCAGCGTGTACCACGCCGGTATCGAAACCCACGACACCATCGAAGACATGCTGCGTTACGTGCACTTGTCGCCGGAAGAGCTGATGACCCACTACCGCGACAAGTGCGCCAGTGCCCGCATCACCGCCGCCGAGCGCACCCAGTTCCTCGACGCTTTGCGTCTGGGGCTGACCCGTTCGTCTTACCTGTCTTCCTGAGGTAAGGCTCGCTCTCATCGGATTGTCTGAAAATGTTCCGTGCGCTACGGAAATTTCAGATGACCCGGTGGGACGCTTCCCTGTTTTCTACCGAAATGACTTACATCATTGGTTATCCAAGCGATGTGGTCTTCTTTTCGCGTAGGCCATTTCCTAATTTGTACTTCGGCTCTCTACTCGGTCAACTCTCTCGGAGAGAATCCCCGGCCGCCCCTCCTGTAGAGAATCGCCGATGTTCGATCCAGTCAACGAGCCGTCCTGTCGTCTCGATGTAGAGGGTCTGTCCGACCCCGTTGAGGTCTTGGCCTTTACCGGTAGTGAAGCGATCAGCGAACCTTTCGTGTTCGAGGTGGATCTGCTGATCGATGATCCGACACTGGACCTGGCAAGCCTGCTGTACCGCCCGGCCTTCTTGCACTTCGGACCGCAAGGAAACGGTATCCACGGCCATTTGCTTGAGCTCGTCCAGCCTGGTCAAGGCGTCGGTTCGAGGCTTTGCCGCGTGCGCATGGGGCCAAAACTGGCATGCCTGGGACTGCGCGTCAGCCAACGAATCTTCTGCAATCGCTCGGTGCCGGACATCCTTCGTCAGGTGCTCAAGGAGCATGGCATTACCGGCAAAGGTTGCCGTTTCGATGTGAGTGGCGACTACACGCCGCAAGATTTCTGCACGCAGTACCGGGAATCGGACCTGCAGTTTCTCCAGCGTCTTTGCGCCCAGGAGGGGCTTCATTACTGGTTCGCGCATCGCGCAGGGGGACACTGCCTGGTTTTCGGTGATGATCCGGGCCAGTTTGTTGGCGGTGAAGCAGTCGTCTTCAATGGCGAAGGCGAACGACCGGGTGTGCTCCCGTTCACGCTGCAGGGGCGCGATCATCGGCTGGAGGGCCATACCCACCGGCCAACACTGCGCAGCGGTCAGTGGATGTCGCTGTCCGGCCATCCGATCATTGAATGCAATCGTCGCTGGCTGCTGACCCGCGTCGAGCATCAGGCTTCGGAATCGGGGTATCGAAACCGGATTCATGCGGTGGCGGGGGAGCGTTCTATCCTGGCGACTCATACACTCGGCAAGCCGCGGATGCACAGTCAGCAGCGGGCGTGGGTGGTTAAGATCGATGAGCCGCAACCGGACTCGTCCAGGCCGGTTGCCGTGCAGTTTGACTGGGTTTACCAGGGGGAAGGCGCGGCGCCGAGTCATTGCTGGTTGCCGATGGCGCCGGAGTTGGCAGACGCAGAGGACCTGCCATTGCGCGAAGGGGTGCAGGTGCTCGTGAGTTTTATCGAGGGCGATCCGGACCAGCCGTTGATCACTGGATTCCTTCCTGGACCTGTACCGATCAAAGCATCCAGCGTGCCACCCGCTGCGGCGCCCAATGAGAGCCTGGTGTTCAGCGGTTTGCTGGGACAGTTGCAATCCAGCGAGCCGCTGGCGCTTCTGTGTCTGTTGCCCGCAGGCGGCAGTTTTGTTCATTGCTCCCAGCCTTTTTGCACCTGCCGACTGGCGACGCAGCCTGGCCAGAGCGGTGCGGCATGATCACCGTCCAGGTAGCTGACTTGACGGCGCAATGGTTATTGCTTGATGTCCCGGGCGAACCACGGGCCGGTGCGGCGCTGCGCCAGCAGTTTGCGCAGGCTCGACAGTTCCTGCTGTTCGATGGCACCGAGTTCCAGCCGTTGCGCGAGTACGGCCCGGTGTTGGTCGATCTTGAACAATGCCCGCTGCTCGCCGGGCTGTGCCACCGTGAGCCTCACGTCTGGAGCGGATTGTTGCTGACCAGCGAGGCGTCGCCGTCGCAGTTGCTCGACCATTTGCGACGCATGCTGACGGTATCCTTCGGCCTGCATCACCGTGCCTTGTTGAGCTATTACAACCCGCACACCGCCAGTTATTTTTTCGATGCCTGCGATGCCCAGGAACTGAGTCGCTGGCTCGGCCCGATCAGCCAGTTGCGCTGGTTTGGCGGAACATGGGCGGACCGCGCAATCGGCAGTCAGGGCTGGCAGCAACTGTTCAATCCAGGGCTTGCCGTCAGTGCGCTGGCTATCGAAGAAACCCTGACGCCGCGCCAGCAGGACACCTTGCAAACCTGCATGCTGGAACAACATGCCTGGCATTGGAGCCGATCCACCGGGACTGACTACAACCGCCTCTGGTCGCATGTGCAGGAAGGGCTGGCGCTGGGTTTCAGTGAGCGTGCGGTACTGGATGGCTGGCTATGGCTGCGTTTGCAGTATCCCGACGCGTTGCCTGTGCAGCCGTTGCCGGGAAGCACTCAGCAGGAACGGCTGGATAACCTGCGTAACCTGTGGCAGGACGATTCCTCCGGGCAGTCAGACCCATGAGGCTTGGGGCCTGGCGCTGGAGGTTTGGCAGGCCGGCCCGATTCAGTGAACGTTGCCGGCAAACCAGCCGTCGTTCCGGCGCAGGTACCAGGCAAACGCGCCGAGGGTCAGGCTGCGCAGCAACATGAACAGCAAGAACGTTATCCACAGCCCATGATTGCCAAAACGGTGGAGCGCCCAGGCAAAGGGCAGCAACAAGAGCACCGTCAGCAGCATGCCGTTGCGCATTTCCCGGGCGCGAGTGGCGCCGATGAACAGGCCATCGAGCAGGTAACTCCAGACGGCAATCAACGGCAGCACGGCGAGGTAGGGCAGGTAGACGAACGCGGTGTCGCGCACGCTCTGGATATCGGTCTGCATCTCGATGAACAGATGCCCGGCCAGCGCGAACAGCACCGCAAACCCCAGGCTCGCCAGCAATGACCAACCACAAGCGACCACCAATGAGCGGCGCAACGCCTCTCGATCACGCGCACCGATGGCATGTCCGCACAGCGCTTCCACGGCATGGGCCAAACCATCGAGCGCGTGGGCGGTCAGCAGCAAACCGTTGAGCAGCAGCGCGTTGGCGGCGACCGTGGCATCACCCAGCCGCGCGCCTTGCACGGTGATCAGGAAAAACACCGATTGCAGCGCCAGGCTACGGATGAAGATGTCGCGATTGACCGCCAGCAGCGGACGCCAACTCTTCCACAGCGCCAGCGCAGCCCAGGCGATATGGCCGGGATAACCGCGCAGAGCGTGGCGCGTCATGTACAGGCCGATCAAGGCGCCAGTCCATTCGGCAATGACCGAGGCCCTGGCCGCACCGACCACGCCCCATTCCAGTCCGAGAACGAACCACAGGTTCAGCGCGATGTTCACCAGGTTGGTGCTCAGCAAAATCGCCAGCGGTGCCCGGGCGTTCTGGGTGCCGAGAAACCAGCCGACCAGCGCATAACTGGCCAGCGCCGCCGGCAGGCCGAACAATCGGGTGTGGAAGAATTCGCGGGTCAGTTGATCCAGTTCCGCCGAGGGTTGCATGAAGTGCAGCGCGACGCCGCTCAACGGCACACCCAGTGCCCCGAGGAGAATCGACAGGCCCATCGCCAGCAACAAGCCCTGCAACAGGATCTGTCGCAACGCTGCGCCATCCCCTCGACCGGCCGCCTGGGCGGCAAAACCGGTGGAGCCCATGCGCAGAAAACCCATGGCCCAGGCGAGAAAGGTGTACAGGCTGGCACCGACCGCGACGGCCCCCAACTGATGGGCATGGGGCAGGTGGCCGATGACCGTGCTGTCGACCAGTGCCACCAGCGGTACGGAAATGTTCGACAGAATCATGGGCGCTGCGAGCGCCCAGACCCGGCGATGGGTAGGGCGGTCGCGCCAGTCGGCAATCAGGTTGGACATGCAGGCTCCTTGGGGAGCCAGCATTGTAGCGATACATCGGATTTATTGTGGGAGCGAGCTTGCTCGCGATAGCGGTGTGTCAGTCACGTTAATGCCGGATGTCCCGACGCTATCGCGAGCAAGCTCGCTCCCACAGGAGATCTTTGGTGTCAGTGGATGATCCAGCTCAGCAACCAGAGCCCCAGCATCAACCAGATGATCCCCATGATGATCGAGGCGTTCATGAACGCCCGAATAGCTGACCACAACAGCATCAACCCCAGAATCAACGCGATGATAGTGATAATCGACGTTTCCATGCCCAAGGCACGGGATAAGCCTTCGACAAAATTGCTGCTGGCATGGCTCAGCAGGTTGAACAAGCCACTGAGGCCATCAACGATAAAGCGGATGACCGAACCGAGTGCCTGACCGAGCCATTCAAAAAAACTTTCTACCTGCATGTCGTGAACGTCCTGATGTAAGGGGTTGAGGCTTGGGCCATTGATCGCGATGGCGAGTTCCCTGCAAGCATAGTGGTTTTACGGTGCGTGCCGCTTGCCTTCATGCAGCATCCCCCCGAAGCTATACGCCTTCAGGAGAGCCCGATGAACCTTGTTGAACTGACCGAACGCCTGCACGCCATCCGTGACCGCAATGACTGGCGGCAATTTCACAGCCCGAAAAACCTGGCCATGGCCGCGAGCGTGGAAATGTCCGAGCTGGTGGAAATCTTCCAGTGGCTGACCGAAGACCAGTCGCGCCAGTTGCCGGCGGACAAACTCGCCCATGCCGGGCAGGAAGTCGGCGACATCGTGCTCTACTTGCTGCTGCTGTGCAGTGAATTGGGGCTGGACATGGATGAAGTGGTGCGCAGCAAACTCGCGGACAGTGAAAGGAGGTTTGGCTCATGAGCGACCGTCATTTCGACCAGTTGGCGACCCGCTTCGCGGAAAAGATCTATGGGGGAGCCAAAGGGGCGATCCGCCTGGCCGTGCTTCAGGCCGACCTGGCGGAAACCTTGCCGGAGCGGCCGTTGCGCGTCCTGGATATCGGCGCCGGCCTGGGGCACATGTCGCTGTGGCTGGCCCAGCGCGGGCATGATGTCACGCTGGCCGAACCCGCCGAACCGATGCTCGAAGGCGCCCGCCAGCGCTTCGCCGAGGCCGGGCAGAGTGCTACGTTCATTCAGGCGCCGTGGCAGGAATTGCTCGGTCAGCTCACCGAACCTTATGACCTGGTGCTGTGCCATGCCGTTCTGGAATGGCTCGCCGAACCGCACGCGATCCTGCCGGTGCTGCATCAGTTGACGAAGCCTGACGGTTGGCTGTCATTGGCCTTCTACAACCGCGATGCATTGATCTACCGCAACCTGCTCAAGGGTCACTTTCGCAAAATGCGCAAGAACGACATGGCCGGCGAGAAGCAGAGCCTGACCCCGCAGCAGCCCCTTGATCCGCGTGAATTGGCGGAGCAACTTGAAGGGCTGTGGCGGGTCGAAACTCAGAGTGGAGTGCGGGTTTTTCACGATTACATGCCGGTGGAATTCCAGGCCCGCGCCGAACTGGTGGACCTGCTCGAAATGGAGCTGGCTCATCGACGCCACCCAAGCTTTGCCGGGCTTGGACGCTATTTGCACTGGATCTGTCGGCCGGTCTGATCGGAGCTCGAAATGAAAAGTCGTGCGGGGTTACTGATGATCTGTCTCGGGTTGTCGGCATGTCAGGGCAGCAACCCTTACGTGGCGACGTCCAACCCGTTGCCGCCGGCACCGCCTCAAGCAGCCAGCACCTTCGACCGCAGCGCCTACCCGGCAGCGCCGCGTGACTACGGGCATTACCGCAGCTGGGCCTGGCTCAACGGGCAACTGCCGCCGGGCAGCGTCTGGGCGGACTCGGCCCAGGTTGCGGAAGCGGTCAGCAACGCCCTCGACCAGCGCGGCTTGCGGCCGTTGCACGATAACGGCCACCCGGCCGACCTGTTTGTCAGCGCCGATCTGCACCTGGAGACCCGCTTGCGCCAAGTGCAGGACGACTACGGTTATTACGGCGGCGGTTACAACCATTACGGCAGCGGTTATGGCCTGTACAACACGGTGCCGATCGTGCGCACTTATCAGGAACAGGTCGTGGTCGTGCGGGTGGATTTGTTCGACGCGAGCACCGGACAACCGGTGTGGAGTTCAAGCGCTGAAACCGGCAATCGGGGCAGTCAAGGCGAGCGGGCGGACGCGATCCGGGAGGCTGTAGAAAAGGCGATGTCGGCGTATCCTCCTAGTTAGCTTCTGTTGTTTGGAAGCGTTTCACAGGTTCATGTCTTCAACCCGGAGAACCATCATGATCCGCCGTTTTGCTTTACTGGCGGTGGCCGCGTTACTCAGCGCCTGCGCCGCCAACCAGGTCAACAGTGACTTCGATGCCAGCCGCGACTTCGCTGCCTATCGCAGCTGGAGCTGGAAAGAGCCCGCTTTGCAATATCGCCCAGATGACCCACGGATCAAGAGCGACCTGACCGAACAGCGCATTCGCGAATCGGTTGCCGACCAGTTGGATCAGCGCGGCTTGCGTCCTGCGGCTACCGGCAGCAAGGGTAATCTGGACGTCCAGACCTACTTGATCATCGAGGAACGCCAGCAGCAGGTGACCACCAACTATGGCGGCGGTTGGGGTAATCCCTGGAATGGCTACTGGGGCGCACCGATGTACAACGAAACCCGTAACATCAGTTACAAGGTGGCGACCATCCAGATCGATCTGCTCGATGGCCAGGACGGAAAACTGGTGTGGCGCGGCAGCGATGAGCAAATGCTCAGCCGCACAACCAACCCCTCTGATCGCAGCAATGCGATACGTGAAACCGTTGGACGCATCCTCGCTAACTATCCACCACGCTAACCACCGAACCCCAAACACCATGCCCCCCTGTGGGAGCGAGCCTGCTCGCGATGGCGTCGGTCCACTCGACATTAATGTCGACTGACTCACCGCTATCGCGAGCAGGCTCGCTCCCACATTAGTTTTTGCGTGTGAAGTGGCGTCTTGCCAGCAGTCTTGCCGCGCCTTGTCTACACTGCTTTTGACCCAAGGAGGTAGCCCTCGGTTGTGCACCGGCAAAGGAGTGCGCGATGTCTTCCCGACAGCAGTTCTACGGCCCGACCCGACAACGCGGGGCTATCGGCATGATGGCGGCGCTGACGCTGGGCATGGCCCTGGTGTTTGTGCTGGTGGTGGTCGACAGCGGTCGGTTGTACCTGGAAAAGCGCGACCTGCAGCGCGTGGCGGACATGGCCGCACTTGAAGCCTCGACCCGAGGCGGTGATTGCGCCGCGGGGGCCACGGCCACGGTATATGCCAACGCCAGCGCCAACCGCAATGGCTTCAGCTTTCCCGGCCCCAACCGCAACCTGCAGGTGGCTTGCGGCGTCTTGACCCTGGACGCCAATAATCTTCGAGTCTTTGCCGGCGACCCAAGCAAAAGCGAAGCCATTCGAGTGATCGCCAGCCATGTGGTCCCGCAGAGTTTCGCCGGCGGCATCGGCGCACTGTTCGGTGGCGCGCCACGCGGGGCGACGATCAACCTGTCAGCCACGGCGGTCGCCGCCTTACCGCCACCCCTGGCTTCGCTGACCATTCGCAGTACAGCGCTGAGTGTCGATACCAGCAAGTCGGTCATGCTCAATGCGTTATTCGGTGGGTTGCTCGGCGGTAACCTGAACATCAATGCCGTCGGCTGGAACGGACTGGTGAACACCAACATCAGCCTGCTCGGCTACCTCGACCGGCTGAAAGTCGACCTCAACCTCAGTGCCGCCGGGTATGACCAGGTGCTGGGCAATACGATTGCCGTCAGCCAGTTGATCCAGACCGCCGTCAACGTGCTGGACCCCAGCGGCACACTCGGCGCGACGGCCACCATCGGCAGCCTTCAAGCGCTGAAAGTCGCGGCCGGCGCGACCACCGTTGTACTGGGCAACATGCTGCACATTGAAACCGGCAGCAACGTGACAGCACTGGCGACCAACCTGAAAGTGTTCGACCTGATCGAGGCCGTCGTGCAACTGGCCAACAAGAAAAACGGCCTGGTGGCGACCCTGCCGATCAGCCTTTCGGGGCTGGCGCAAATCACCGCTCGGGTACAAGTCCTGGAGCCGCCCCAACTCTCCGCCATCGGCAATCCGAAACACGCCGCACTCGCGCCTTTGGGGCCCAATCGGATCTATGTGAAAACGGCTCAGGTGCGCACGCTGCTGTCGATCAACCTGCCCATTCTGAGCGCCATCCAACCGTTGCTCGAAGCCGCGGCCGATCTGGCCGGCCCCCTGACCAATACCTTGAAGGCCTTGCTGCATCTTGATCTGGTCGGTGTCATCGATTCACTGACCTGCGCGCTGGGGGCTGACTGTCAGACCCCGTCGATCGTGCCGCTTTCCAATGTCGTGGGCCTCGACGTCGCAGTGGACGTGGCAAGCGCCAACAGTTACGTCACCGCCTACAGCTGCCTTAGTCCGACCAGCAAAACATTGACCACTAATACCAGCACGTCCTTGGTGAATCTGAAAGTCGGCAAGATTGACCCGAACACGACGTTCGGCAGCAACACCGCGCCGCCAGCCGTGGTGGTGCAGCCGTTGAAGGTGATCGATATCGGGGTGAAAACCTGTCGCCGCTTCCTGATCTTTCCCGTCAGTTGCGACCCACGGGTTCCCGGCGTCGGCGGCGGGATCGATATCATGGTCGACACCACCGTGGCGCAGAACGCCAATATCCCGCACGTCTATTCCGCGCCACCGGCAACCAGCCTGCCGGAGATCAACCAGCCACCGTTTTACTATTCCTTTTCCACCAGCAATATCGTCAGCAGCCTGTCCGACACGCTGACCAATATCAAGGTCAACATGTATGGCCCGACGGGCAGTCTGGTGAGTGGTCTGGGGACAATTCTCAGCGGCGTCACCAGTGTCCTGGTCGACACTATCAACGGAGTGCTCAGCCCATTGCTCGATACCTTGATCAATACGCTGCTGGTCAGTCTGGGCATCGACCTGAACAAGGTCGATGTCGGCGCCAACCTCAGCTGTCAATCCGGGCGTGCGTCACTGGTGATCTGATCGCCGTTGGCGATTGGCAGCTCAATGCAGAACCGGGCGCCCTCGACCGTATTTCTCACGCTCAAGCGGCCGCCCATATTTTCGACGATGCCATAGCTCACCGACAGCCCCAGCCCGGTGCCGATGCCCGCCGGTTTGGTGGTGAAGAACGGTTCGAAAATCTTGTCCAGCAACCGTGGATCGATACCGCCGCCGTTGTCTTCGACCCACAATCGCACCGATTGCTTATCCGTTTCGGCGTACAGCGAAATCCACGGTTTGAATTCACGATCGGACTCGCGTTTGCTCAGCAATGCGTCCCGGGCATTGACCATCAGGTTGATCAGCACCTGTTCCAGTTGATCGATATAGCCGCGCACCTGCACCTCAAAATCGGTCTGACTGATCCGCAGCTCGACGCCTTTGCCACGCATGCCTTCGGCCAGCAGTGACAGCGTGCCCTGGATCGCCTCGGCCGGATTGAAGGGCTGCTGCTCGATCTCCGAGCGGCGGCCGAACACTCGCATGTGATCCACCACCCGCGCAGCACGCTGGACCTGCGCGTCGATGCGGTTGAGCTTGTCGGTCAGATAATCGAGCTGCACGTCACCGCTGTTCAGGCGCTTGAGCACATTGACGATGGCCATGCGCATCACGTTCAGCGGCTGATTGATTTCATGGGCCAGCCCGGTGGCCATTTCGCCGAGGGTGGCCATTTTCGCGCTTTGCATGAGTTGTTGCTGGGAGCGCCGGACTTTGGTGTTGTCGCGGCCCACGGCCTGGATCTCGAGCAGGCGGCCCTGATCATCGAACACCCCGCGATCCGACCAGACCCACCACGCATGTTCCCGTCCTGGCAATTGCAGACTGATTTCCGCGGTGCTGACCGGTGCGTCCGGGCTCAGTCGGCTGAGCCGCTGGAGGAACGCTGCGCGTTGTTCGTCTGACATCCAGCTGCCCAGATCCACCCCCGGCAGTTGCTCAGGCTGACATTCCAGATACCTCGCCAGTGGCCGGTTACCAAAGATCAGGCTCAGGTCCGGGCGATACCGACAGATCATCGCCGGGGAATCCTCCACCAGTATTCGGTAGCGCTCTTCGCTCTGTTTGACCTGCTCGGTGGCGAGGGTCGCTTCAGTGACATCCAGCCACAAGCCAACGGCTTCCACCGGCAGGCCCAGGTCGTTGCGCAGCAGTTTGGCTTCGTCGAGCAGCCAGTGGTAATTGCCGCTGCCGTCGCGCAGTCGATAGCGACTGCGCACCGAGCCTTCGCGCAACAACAGTCGGGTGCGCTCAAAATAGCGGTCGCGGTCCTCGGGATGAACCCGTTCCGTCAGTGCGCCGGCATTGCAATCGGCCAGCTCCAGGCCGAGCAAGGGTTGCAGGCTGGCGCTGAAAAATGTCGGTAGCAGCGCACCTTCGACGTAACGCTGCACATAGATCACCGCCGGCGAACTGGCGATCAGATTGTCCAGTCGGGCATGGGCCGTCGAAGCGTTCTGCTCTTGGATCTTGATGTCGCTGATGTCGAGCATGAAGCCGACCAGTCGGCGGTTGATTCCGGCACCCAGTGCCTGGCCTTGCAAGCGATACCAACGCGGTGCTTGAGTCCCGTCAGGGCAATGCAAGCGCACACACAGAAGCAACGGAGCGACATCGTCCTGCCAGTCTTGCAGACGACTGCGCAGTTCCTCGCGGTCGGCAGGGTGCACGCGATCAAGCCATTCGCTCAGCGGCACCCGGGTCGCGGGCAAGCTCAGCGTGTCGGCGAGCGATGGCGCCAATTGCACTTCGGCGCTGGTGCTGAAAACCTCGAGCCATCCGGTGCCGAGTAACGCTTGCAACGAGTCCAGACGTTCCAGTTGCAGGTGATGCCGATGCTCGCGCAACCGTTCCAGCAAGGGGCTGGCGAGGGCGGCGGTGAGTAGCAACCAGTCGCTGTCGTTCAGGTCGGGGGCGCCGCGCTGCGCCGCATAACAACCACACAGCAACCAGGCGACCACGCCGTGCGCATCGTAATACGGCACCGCCAGCCCTTCGGCATGGCCGAAGATATCGTGCAGGCGAGGGTGCTCGCCGAACGTCAGGTGATGCACCGCGGTGCCGCTCAAACTGTCGAGCCCGGTGCCCAGTCGTTGGTTGTTTTTCCAGAGCTGAGGGGCGTCGCAGGCGACGTAATGCTGATGAATTTGCCAGCCCTGTCCCTGCTCATCGAGCAATGCCACTGCGAAGCAGGGAATATGAAAGCGCTGAGCCAGACTTTGGAGTTGATCCGCCAATACGTCAGCCAGTCGCGTCAGGCTGCACAGGCGTAGCTGTTCGCTGATTTTGGCCGCGAGCAAATGATTGTGTTCGCGACTGCGTGATTGTCGACGCTCAAGCAACAAGTCGCCGATGTCCAGCAGCTGCAATAGCCAGCCGTTCGCCAAGGGCTGAACCCAGCCACGCAAGTGCAGCGGGTGTCCGCTGAGGCTGTAAAAGTCCAGGTCCAGCATTTGTCCTTGCCAGTCCGACGGTGTGCCTTCGACGGCGAGGCTGCTGTGGGGCATGAGGTAATCGAGCAAGGGCGATGCCTGCGCGGCGGGTATTTGCTGAGCCAGGGCATGGCGTAGCGGACCGGTCAGGTGCAGCACCCGACCTTCGGCGTCCAGGTGCAATTGCAGGCCGACAGTTGGCACGTTCGGGGTGTCGGGCGGCGCCAGTGGCAGCGGCGGTTGGCGGTTAAGCAGACGCCCGAAGAGTTTGTCCCCGGAACTCAAAATTGCAGGCTCGAACTGGCGGTGAGGTTGGCCGGCAGGTTGGGCACCGGGCCGATTCCCGGCAGCACCAGAAACGGGATCACCCGGTTCAATTTGCTGGTGGGGTAGTTGATGGTGACCTTCAAGACTCCGCCCACATAAGTGGCACTGGCATCGGTGGCGACATTGAAGTTCAGCGCGGCGGGAATCCACGCCAGCTGCCGGCTCAACTCCGTGGTAGCAACGGTTCGCACGGCGGTGGCGTAGCCAGGTGTGCTCGGGTCGAGCGCCACGCTGCGACGCACCGCTTCGGCGGTCGACTGATTGAACGATTGCATCAGTAACAGCGGCAGGCTGTAACTCACGATTCCATAAAACACGGCGAAAAAGATCACGAACACCAAGGCAAACTCAATCGCCACGGCGCCTTTTTGCTTGCGGGGGAGGCCTGTTTTCATGCGCGCGTCTACCCTGACTGTCACTGCGTAATATCAGCATAGAATCATTCAGCCATAACGGATGTTTTTTACCGAATGCAGAGCCTTGTCCTACTGACCTGGCTGGCGTTATGCGCCGCCCAGGATGCTCGAGAAAAACACATTGCCAATGGCCTGACCCTGGGGGGCGGCTTACTGGCACTCGCCTATCTGCTTTGGACTGACACCACTTGGCTGGGCGCCGAGGCGGCGCAGGGTGGCTGGGCTTTTTTGCTGGCGCTGGCCTTCACCTTGCCCGGCTATGCGTTGCGACGCCTGGGGGCCGGCGATGTGAAATTAATGACAGCCTTGGGTTTGGCGACAGACGGTAGGGTGCTGCTGGGCGTGTTCATCGGTGCCGGATTGGCCAGCGTCCTTTGGCTGCTGCTCGCGCCAAAAGTCTGGCTTCATATGAGTCAAAGGGTTAGGGATATTCTTCGATATCTAGGGCCAGAATCGTCAAAAAAGCCGCCGTTTGCTCCGTTTGTGCTGGTCGGATTTTTGTTCGCGCTCGCCTGGATTCACTAGTCGCCAGGCGCCGGTACGTCTATGTACAGAGTTGGAAAGTGCGTCTACTTTCAAATCAGTTGTTGTACAGCCTGTTGATGCAAGTACAGGAACGGTCAGCCTTGACCTGACCCCGCAAGGAGTTGCTCGTGAACAAGTTTACATCGGCTGTAAAAATCCTCGTGGTGGACGATCAACCGCTGATTGTCGAAGAGCTCTGTGAGTTTCTTCAAGAGAATGGCTATCGTTGTGTTCCTTGCGAGTCCGGCAGGCAAGCCATCGAGCAGTTTCAGGATGATCTGGAGATTGGTCTGGTGCTCTTTGATTTGCATATGCCTGACAAGAACGGGCTTGAGTTGGTTCAGGCGTTGCAGGTGTTGGCGGGTAAGCATCGTGCGTTCGAAGCGATCATGCTCACGGGGCGTGCGGACAAGCAGGATGTGATCAAGGCGTTGCGCGCTGGCGTGTCTGATTATTATCAGAAGCCGATTGATCTGGATGAGTTGCTCGAAGGTGTTCAGCGTCAGGAGGTGGCGTTGCAGGAGCGGCAGAAGAGTGTGCAGCTGGGGCATTTGAATCAGAAGCTGCAGTATCTGTCGGAGTCTATCGATGATCTGTATCAGGATCTGGATAGGGTTCGCCGGGGTCCGCAGCCGTCGGATTTTTCTGATGGCGATGTCGGGGATCGGGTGCGGCTTCCGGCGGCTTTCCATCAGTTGTCGCCACGGCAGTTGGAGGTGGCGCAGTTGGTGGGTAAGGGGCAGACCAATTATCAGATTGCTTGTGAGTTGGGGATTACGGAGAACACGGTGAAGTTGTATGTGTCGCAGGTTTTGCGGTTGACGCATATGCATAATCGGACGCAGTTGGCTTTGGCGCTTTCGCCTGGTGGGGCTGGGGGGCTTCGGCGGGTTACTGCTTACTGAGGTTTTTGCTGGTTTTTGATGGGGGGTATATCCGTTGCTGCGGTAATGGCGGCTGGCGGTTTCGCCCTTACGGCGAGGCACTTTTTTCAAACGCCAAAAAAGTACCCAAAAAGGCTTGCCCCGGCGTTCGGCCCCTCGCTTAGGCTCGGTGTTCCTTCGCTCCGGCATTCATCTGGGGGCATCGCCTCCGGTCTGCTTCGCGACGACCTCCTCTCGATGTGTTCGACTTCGTCGAACGGCGCTACGCGCCTGCCCCCCAGATGAATGCCGGAGCGAAGCCTGCCGAAGGGGCGGGCAGATCAAAAGCCAGATCAAGATCAAGAGCTGCAGGCGAGCTACCGCTCGGCCTGTTGAGTGGTGAAGAGCGGGCGGTAGACATCGGTCCATTGTGGGAGCTGGCCTGTCGGGTCGCCGCATCGCAGCGATGGCGGCCTGCCAGCCGACCAATCTCTTCCTGCTACCCCATGATCGTTCCCTACGCTCCGCGTGGGAATGCAGCCAGGGACGCTCCGCGTTCCATTTTTGTGCTGAGCGATGTGTAAGAAACACAGCCCTTTCCCACGCATTTTTAAGGTTGCCGGGTAGGAAGCCGTGTATCTAACCTCTCGCTGTCGCCATTGTCTGTTCACGCATAATCGCTGCCGGTCAATGCATTATGGCGGCTGTGTGCGGGCGGACTTCGGTCCTGCCGGGTGTCCATACCGGTCTTCTCACCTCGCACATAGCTGCCACCTCTTCGCCGTGCGAGAAGCGGCAAGTGGAGACAGCCGACCATTTTCTTCAAGTTGTACACTCATACCGTGTAGGAGTGGGCTTGCTCCGGGCGGCGTTCCGACGATGGCGACCTGCCGGCCAACCAATCTCATGCAGATGTACACAATTCAACTGTGGGAGCTGGCCTGCCAGCGATGGCGGTCTGTCATTCACCATCAACGTTGGATGACAGACCTCCATCGACGGAACGCCGTCCAGAGCAGGCTCGCCCCCATAGCGACTGTGTGCTGATTCGATGGCGTTGTTTAATGGTGTTTAGCATTCCTTCCTGAGACCTACAGATTCTTGCGCCGTTGCCTACGGCTGCGCCAGAATCCGCCGGCTTGTGTGCTTTGACCCTGGTCTCTATCGTTTCCGCATCGCTGCTAATCAGCGGTCGGACTTCGCGGTCCATTCAACTGAGGCATAATCACTCGCCCGATTTACAGCACTTTCCGGTGTCTGTCATTTCGTGTCATGGCGTCTGTGCGCGGGATACCTTCGGGTATGCCGAGTTGCCTCAGAATCGGTCCGCGAACCCGCGTACAGTCGCCACCCCATTTTGCATCGCGGCAATTTGGACGTGGCTCCAGTTAACTTCTGAGGTGTCACCATGTTCAAAGCAACCCCCAATCCCCCGCAAGCCGACGACGTTTCCCCCTACGATCCCCTCGATCCGAAAAAACTCAACGAAGCCGCCGACCGCGCGCTCGATCACTACCTCAATCCGTCTGTGCTGAAAGCGCCTGTCATCCGTAAGCCCAGCACGATGTTCGTTGTCGCCGCCGATATCGATAACGAAAGCCTATTGGCTCACGCTTGCGAATCCCTGGCGTCGGCGAGTGTTCTGGCGAGTGATTTTGCGACGAATCTGGAGGGGCCGCAGCGGCATACGGCGCTGGCGATCCAGCAGATCATCATGCTGGCCGAGTTGGCGGTGAATCGCGCGCTGGATAATGTGGATGTCCCGCTAGCCACGGTGTAACTGTCAGGCGACGTTTTCGTTCTTCGCGAGCAGGGCCGCGCAATACCTGTGGGAGCGGCCTTGCCCGCGAAGGCGATGGATCAGGCGAATCACCTCCGAAGGTTATCCCCCAGACCCGCTGGACACCGTACCTCCTTCATTCTGGTCAAAAAATTTCGGGATCTCATGCTCATAGCTTTTCAGCCACCGCTGCATGCTCAGCTCGCGTTCGGTCGCGGTTGAGGTTTGTGGTTTCTGCGAGGCGGCCTTGTTGCTGCTTTGCAGTTGCAGCCAGCCTTCGGTTTCCTGTTGTTGCGCCGAGGAGGGGCCGTCGAGGGCGTGGGTGGTGAGGGGCAAGGTCAACAGGGCGAGGTAAACGAAGATCGGTTTCATCGCAATGTTCTCTCTATTGAAGGGGCGCAACCGTCACGGCGGCGACTTGGTTCGTGGCGATCGGGCCTGTCTTGTCCGGGGCCTTGAGTTTTTGCGCGCGCTCTTGGGCTTCGGTGACTTGGGCGGGGCTCAGGCCGAGGCGACTGACCAGTTCGGCGGCGCGGCTCCAGTCGTCCTGGTAGATCAACAGCGTCACCAGATTCAACGCCGCCAGTTGATCGCTCTGTTTGAGTTCCATGGCCGTCAGGAACTCGAAGCGTGCATCTTCGATGCGCCGTTGATTGAGGTAGACCACGCCGAGGTCGTTGCGGATTTTTTCATCGGTGGGCGCCAACTGGGCGGCGCGTTGCAAGTGGGTTTGGGCCTGAGCGTTATCGCCCTTGGCGGCGGCGAGTTGGCCCAGACCTTGTTCGGCTTCGGCGGCCAGGCAGGTGCCGACCAGGCTGCGGTACAACGGCTCGGCTTCACTGCGGCCCAGCAGGCGGTAAACCTTGGCCTTGCGCAGGCGCACGTCGGCCAGGTTGTCGGGCAGACGTTGCAGATTGGCCAGGCTGGCGTGCAGTTTTCCGTCCTTGGCCATGTCGTCGGCGAGGTTCATCGACAGTTGTTCATCAGCGCCCAATTTTCCGCAACTGGCGGTGTGGGTCAGTGCGCTCCAGGGTGCCTGACTATTCGTTGCGCAACCGCCCAGTAACAGCAGGCTCAAACCGGCAATCATTGCTTTCATCATCATCCCTCTATGAACCAATGGCCCGCGCCAGGGCGGTGAACCCGGGGCCGGCCAGCACGATCAACAACGCCGGGAAGAGAAACAGCATCATCACGACGGACATTTTGGCGGACATCTTGGAGATGTATTCCTGCAAGCGCGTAAGGCGCCGGTCATCGAACAATTGCTTGAGCGCCAGCAGGGATTTCATCGCCCCGCCTCCCTGATGAATCAACTGCTGCAGGATCACGCAGGTGTCGGTGAATTCATCGACCGCCAGCAGGTGACTGGCCCTGTTCAGCGCTTCGCCCAGCTCCAGGCCGGAGTCGACACGGGCCAGCACCAAGCGCAGTTCCTGGGTCAGTGTGGGCAGAAGGTTTTTGCCTTCAAGGCTCATGACGCGCAGTGACTGCTCCACCGCCATGCCCGACTCGAACAGGATGCGCAGCAGTGGAATGAAGGTGGAGATCTCGGTGGCCAGTTGTCTTTGTCGACGTTGTGCCGCTGCGACGAGCAAGCGTTTGGGCATCAAGTAGCCGATGGCGGTGGCAAACAGCGGGGCGATCCAGTGGTTCTCCACGTTGGGGTAGAAAACACTCTGGATCAGCAAGCTGACGGACAGCGCCAGCACCGGGACGCCGACCTGGCACGCGGCAAACAGCGAGCGCCGTCGGGCGCTGCGCCAGCCCAGACGGTTGAGCAGGGTCTGGGTCTCGTTGTCCAGATTGACCGCGCGCTGACCGATAGGGCTGTTGCCAAGCGCCTGCAGCCAGAGACCCACGCGGTGTTTTTCGGCTCGCTTGCCGTCCAGTCGCTGGGCCACCTGGCGCGTGCGCCGGCGTTGTTGCAGCAGGGCGCTGAGCAGCAAAAGAGTGGCTCCCAGAAACAGCAGCGCACTGATCAGCAGGGCGATTTTCATACGCTGCGCAACATACGCCAGAGCGCCAGGCTGCCCACGGCCTGCAAGCCGAACGCGGTGGCGAGCATGATTTGTCCCGAGCTGTCGTGCCACATGGCGAGCAAGTAGGCGGGGTTGGCGGCCAGAAAATAGCCGGCCAGGCCCACTGGCAAGCTACCCAACACCCAGGCGGTCACCCGGGTTTCTCCGGTCATGGCGCTCAGTTGTCGCGCGATCTGCTCGCGCTCGCGGATCATTTTGATCAGGTTCTCCAGCAGTTCGCTGGCGCTGCCGCCGTAGCGGTGATTGACCTTCAGCCCCAAGGCAAACAGGCGCAGTTCGTCTTTCTCATACAGCTCTGCAAAGTCGGTGGCCGCGTCCGGCAGGCTGACGCCCAACTGCACGTTGCGCTGCACGCGGCCCATGGCATTTTTCAACGGGTCCTGGGCGGCATCGATGGCGCCCAGCACGGCATCGGCGAGGGTGCGTCCGGACTTCAGGCTGCGCACGGTGTGATCGAGCATTGGTGGCAGTTGCTCGATCATGCGCTTGAGGCGTCGTTGATAGCGCCAGCTGATGTACAGCCGCAGGACCAGAGGCGGCACCAGCAGTGACACCCCGGCACCGATCCAGCCGGCGCTGGCGAAACCGATCAGAATGACCAAGGCCCAGAGCAGCAGCCAAGTCCCCAGGCGTTCGGTCGGGCGTCCGAGACCGGCGCGCAGAAAAGCCCTTTCCAGGCCGGCCCAGGACGATTTTTCGACGGCCAGTTCCGGCTGCCCCTGAGTCAGGCGTTGCAGAACGCGTTCGGTCCCGGTCTGGCGTAGTCCGCTGAGCAGCAAACGGATCGACAGGCCGAACATCACCAGGCAAACGAGGATAAGCAGCACCGGTTTGAGCATGCCGTGGCCCTTAATAGGGTGAGAGGGGGAGCGCCGACTCGCGACGCAGTTTGTCTCCGGCAGGGTTGACTGCCTCACGCAGAAAACCGTAGCCGGTGCGCCGGTCCAGCCTGAACAACGTGTTGGTCACATAGACGTCATCGCGCACGCCTACCACTTCAACCACTTCGCTGACGCAACGCCGGCCATCAGGCATGCGCGTCAACTGGATCACCACGTCCAGCGCCGCGCAGATCATTTGCCGCAGGGTTTTTTCGGCAATCGTGCGACCGGTCAGGCCGACCAGGGTTTCCAGCCTCAGCAGTGCATCCTGGGCATTGTTGGCGTGTACGGTGCTCATCGAACCGTCGTGACCGGTGTTCATCGCCGTGAGCACGTCGACCACTTCGACACCGCGGATTTCACCCAGGATGATCCGGTCCGGGCGCATCCGCAGGGCGTTTCGGATCAAGTCGCTGGACTTCACTTCGCCGTGGCCTTCGGCATTCGGCGGGCGAGTTTCAAGGCGCACGACATGCGGGTGGCCCAGCTGCAATTCGGCGACGTCCTCGATGGTGACCAGTCGTTCGTGCGGGTTGATCAACTGGCTGAGAATATTCAACAACGTGGTTTTGCCGGTGCCGGTGCCGCCACTGATCAGGATGTTGCAGCGCTTGCCCACGGCTTCCTGGATGAAATCGAAGATCGCCTGATCGATGGTTTGCATCGCCATCAAGTCGGTGCTTTT
Organism: Pseudomonas sp. fls2-241-R2A-110; assembly: GCF_030209165.1. Lineage (NCBI taxonomy): Bacteria > Pseudomonadati > Pseudomonadota > Gammaproteobacteria > Pseudomonadales > Pseudomonadaceae > Pseudomonas > Pseudomonas sp. fls2-241-R2A-110. The sequence continues at coordinate 179,096 of NZ_JARVSN010000011.1, forward strand.
AAGCATGTCCTTGCGAAATTTCCGGATCGACAAACAGGGGCCGTCGAGGGCGATGGGCGGAATGATTGCATTGACCCGGCTGCCATCGGGCAGGCGTGCATCGACCATCGGCGACGACTCATCAAGCCGCCGGCCCAACGGCGCGAGGATTCGTTGCATGACCCGTTCGACGTGGTGTGCGTCGATGAAACGCAAGTCGCTCTGATACAACACGCCCTCGCGTTCGAGGAACACCCGGTGCGGGCCGTTGACCAGAATCTCGGTCACTGACGGGTCGCGCAGCAGCACTTCCAGCGGGCCGAAACCGGTGAGTTCATCGACCAGTTCTTCGGCCAGTCGCTCCATTTCATAGCGGGTAATCGCCAGGTGCAGGCGCGCAATGTACTCGGCCACTTTGTCGATGACGAACTGCGACAGTACCTGCCGCGAACCCTCCAGCAGGTTTTTTCCGGACTCTTCAATGGCGTCGATGATGTAGCGGTGCAGGACCTGTTTGAGGCCTTCGTGGTCGGTGTTGCCGGTCGGCGTGCGCTGAGTGGCGCCGAACAATTTTTCACCGTTCATTGCGCGCCCCTTAGGCGGTTGAACCAGCCGGTCTTGGGTTTGGACAGGCTTTCGGAGCGTTTGGCCAAGCGTTCGCCGAGGGCACGCAGGCTTTGGGTCAAGGCTTCGCGCGGGGCCAGTTCGAACAGGCTCACGCCCTGGTTTTTTGCGTTGAGCCGCACTTCCGGGCTACAGGCGAGGATGGCGATGACCTCCATGCCGAAGCTTTTGCCGAGGGTGTCGGCGTCCGGTGCGACGTTGCGCAAATAGCGGTCGATCAGCAGCCGGGCGTGGTCCAGCTTCATGCCTTTTTCGCGCCACAGGTTGAGCATCGCAAGATTGCGGCGACAGTCGAGGACGTTCTGATCGGTGTACCAGAGCAGCTTGTCGCAATGGCTGACAAAGGTGCGCAGCGCTTCGCAGTCGGGTTGCCCGGTGAGGTTGACCACGATGTGCTGGAAGTGTTGGCGCAAGGCGCTCAGCAGCATGTACAGCTCGGCGGCACTGGTAAGCTCCAGCGGTTCATCGTGACCGGCGTAGGCAAGGATGCGCAGGCCGTCGCCGTCGCTGGTGAAGGCACTGTCGATCAGGGTCGAGTCCAGGCGTCGTACGTGCCGCAGCGCATCGCCGAAATGATACGAACTCTCCAGCCCGAGCAGCGCCAGGCTGTCGCCCCGGGGCAAGCCTAAGTCCAGCAGCAAGGTTTGCTGGCCACTCTTTTGCACCACGTGCGCCATGTGGTTGGCGAGCAGCGCACCGTCGGCATTGCTTTGCACGCCATACAGCACGGTCAGTCCACCCAGATGATTACTCGGCGCCACCGGCGGCAGGCGTTTGCCGAGGCGTCGCACCAACCCGGCGACTTCACTGGAGCGTGAGCCATAGGCGACGAAGTCCCGGGCCCCGGCGCGCATGGCGTTGAGCACGAGCTGGTTGTCCATGCCGTCGCCCAGCGCAACGATGGCCAGCATCGGCTTGGCTTCCAGCGCGCCTTCGATCAAGGTGCTCTGCGCCACCACGTGCTCGCGATCCAGGCCGACGAACACCAGGCTGGCGAACGTCACATCGACCAGCGCCAGCAACTCGTCGAGGCTGCCACCGCCGGCGCTGACGACCTGACCCAAGGGCGCGAGGGCGCCTTGCAGCCATTCAAGGTCGGTGCTGTTACGCGTGATCGCGAGGAAGGTTTGACTCAGGTTCTGGCTCATTGCGATAACCCGCTGCGTTTATCGAAGTTGCCGTTTTCCAGGAAGTACATGCGGTAAAACCCGGGGTCGTAGTTGCGCAGTTGTTCACCGGGCAGCGACGGCAATTGCGCGTTGGCGGCCAGCGGTTGAACCAGGTGGGGGGTGACGATCATCAGCAGCTCGCGCTCTTCACGCTTGATCGAGGAGCTGCGAAAAAACGCGCCAATCACCGGGATGTCGCCCAGCCCCGGAAACTTGTCGACCTGCGAGGCGTTTTGCGTACTGATCAGCCCGCTGATGACGAAGCTCTCGCCATCGGCCAGAGAGATGCTGGTGTCGGTGCGGCGAATGGTGAATGCCGGGACGGTAGTGCCACCGATCGTCACGCCGTTGTTGTAGTCGAGTTCGCTGACTTCCGGCGCCACTTTCAAGGCGATGCGGTCGGTGCTGACGACGGTCGGGGTGAGTGTCAGCCGGATCCCGAATTCCTTGTACTCAATGGAGTAGCTGTTGCTGTTGGCGCTGGGGACCGGAATCGGAATTTCGCCACCGGCCAGGAAGCTCGCACTCTGCCCGCTGATCGCCACCAGGCTCGGCCGTGCCAGTGTGTAGGCGAAGCCGCTGCCTTCCATGGCGTTGATGATCGCGAGGAAATTGCCGCCCCCGGCGACGATGTTGAACATGTCATTGGCCAGCGGGATGCTGGGCACGGCAATGCGCGGGTCGATGTTGCGCAATGGCAATACGCGCGGGGTCACGGCGGTGTTGGGCACGGTGCCGGGGGAGCCAAACAGGAAGTTCGAACTTTTACCGAAGATCGACGTGCTGGCTTCTTTGAGTTTGGTCCGGCTGACCTCCACGAATCGGATGTCGGTTTGTACTTGCGAGGGCAGCAAGGGATCTTCCGAGGGCATGGACGACGTGCGGGTCATCGCCGCCGTGGCCCGTCCCTGGACAAACACCATGCTTTGGCGCGGAGCGCTGGCGCAGGCCGTCCAGACCATCAGGCTGGTGGCGCCGGGCGCCATGCCGGTGACCAGGAAGGCCTGGTTGCCGTTGACTCGCACGTCGGCGATTTTCGGATCACCGACCGCCAGGCGTGTGATCGCTACGGGCGATTGCAGCTCCTGTTGCAGCCCTTCACCGACTTCCAGCGTCGCAGGCAACGAGCCCAGCGCGGCGCAATTGCCGGTGGCGGCGAAGGTCATGCTCAACGGCAGTCCGCTTATCAAGGAGACCCAAAGCAGGCCTTGGAACACGGACATGGGCATGGAACGACTGTGCATTGAGATGCATCCTTGCTCGACTCAGGGGGTTTGTTGGGTCACTTCATTACCGCGTATGACTTCCACCCGCGCTTGGCGAGGTGCGGCGCCGCCACCGAAGGTGAGTGGTTTGGGAGGGCTGACGAGGGCCAGCTGATTGAATTGCACGAGGTCTCGATTGGCATTGGCGAGGTTGGCCGGTGAACTGTTTGCGCCCGCCCAATACTGCGCCAGGCGTTTCTCTTCGGCGCTGCGCACGGCGAGGCGCAACACGCCGGCCTGGGCCGCGAGCATCAGGCGACTGAGCAGCGGTTCGGGGACGGCGAGCAACACCGAGCGGGCGCTGGCACGCAGCTGGTCTTGCTTGAGTTGCTCTTCGGTGCTGCGCGGCGGGTTGGCAGGTCGACCATCGTTGGTCAGTCCCAGTTGTTCGCCGACTCCGAGGACGCGCAAGGCCGGGACCACGACTTGAGCCGACTGCTGGGGGTTGTTGGCGTCTGCGCGCAAAAACAGCAGGACGTCGACGTAGTCGCCCGGGCTGAGTTGACCACCGGCATTGATCACTTCATCTACCGCGACGGCAAGGGCGCGCTCATCGGGGCGAATCATTCGCGCCAGTGCGCTGCCGGCTTCGAAGCTTTCAGCGTTGAGCCAAGTGCCTGCCGCCAGTGCGCGCCACGGCGTGCGGCCAATCGCTTGATCCAGTCGAGTCAAACTGCCGACCGGGGCCGTGCGCAGTTTTTCCAGGGTCACATCGGCGGCCGTGATCTGAACGAACGGCGCCACATCGTGCAGCAAGACCACAACCGGTTGGCGGGTGGGATCGTCTGCGGGCTCCGGTGCGGGCGCGGTTGGCGTGGCAGTGACAACGCCAGGTTGCACGACGGGATCGGGAGAGGGTTGTCGGCTCAGCGTGAGTCCCCAGTAACCGGCAATCAGCGCGCCCACCAGAAACAATCCGGCCAGGCCCATGGTGATTCGGCTGTTCATGACGGCTTCCCCTTCCCTGGTGCTTGATGACCCGTGCCGTTCGACGAGAAATTTTTTGCATTCAGGCTCTAAAAAAATTGAACTATTTCGCTATTGGACGGTAGCGCAGGTAGAGCAAAACGCCATTAGCGCCCAAAAAATATCTAACAAAAGGAAAGGGTTGACGCGCCCGGTGCTGTTTTCCGACGTCCACGGCCTGCGCTTACTACTAAAGTGTTAATGCGTTCTTACAGTTGTTGGTACGAACAATGGCGACAATGCTGATGCTGGCACAGGGGAATCATGTTGCGACGGTGCAACACCCGCTGCTCTCAAGGAGAAATCGTTATGTCCTTCACGAACATTGTTCAGAAGATCAAGTCCGAAGCTGCCTTCTACTTCAACCTGGCGAAAGACACCGAAGGGGCTTCGGGTATCGAATACGCCATTATCGCGGGCATGGCCGCCGTGGCCCTGGCGGCTTTCATGACACCGATTTCGGGTGCGATTACGCTGATTTTCACCGGTATCAAAAATGTGTTGGTGCCGGCGACGCCATGAACGTTACAGCTTGCCAGCGTGCCTGAGTGGTACTGACGTCAGCGCTTGGTCCATTACAGGAGTTACCCATGAACGCGCACGCGCTGCCACGTCAACAGCTGCTTCTGGTCGATGATGAAGAGGACGCATTGCTGGAATTGGCGGAATTGCTGGAGGGGGAGGGCTTCAATTGTTTCACCGCAACGTCGGTCAAGATCGCCCTGCAGCATTTGACCCGCCATCCTGATATTGCCTTGGTGATCACTGATCTGCGCATGCCGGAGGAAAGCGGCATGTCGCTGATCAGGCGCTTGCGCGAACACACCTCACGGCAACATTTGCCGGTGATCGTCACGTCCGGGCATGCGGACATGGAGGATGTCAGCGATATGTTGCGCCTGCAGGTGCTTGACCTGTTTCGCAAGCCGATTTACCACGTGCGGTTGCTGGAAACGCTGAATAACCTTTTTCCGCAGCCTGAGATGCGACGCCTCGTTCCTTGAGAAGGCGCTGAAAACCCAAAGGTGTATAGACACAATTGACCATGGCATGAGGGCTGAAAAACCGTTCCCTCGCGAGCGTGGGAACGGTCGACTCAAGCGATGGGCCGCCAATGCCCCGTCATGTGTTCAAGATCCCCCGCACCCACCAGCTGAAAATCGCCACTGGAGCCTGCCGCGCTGGACAGCAATGTCACTTCGCTGGGCAGCCGCACCGGTTTCTTGAACTGCACCTCGATCTCGACATTGGCGGTGGGCAGATGCTCACTCAACGCGGCCAATGTGCGCGCCTTGTTCCACAGCCCATGGGCGATGGCAGTCGGGAAGCCGAACAGTTTGGCGCTGGCGGCACTCAGGTGAATCGGGTTGTAGTCCCCGGACACTTTTGCGTACTGCCGACCGATGTCTGCCGGGGCTTTCCAGCGCGTCACTTCCATCATTTCCAGGGTCGGGGCCAGAACGTCCTCGACGGGTTCGCCCTCGAGTTTCACGCCCCTGCACAACATTCGGCTTTCAGCCTCCCAAAGGGTCCCCAACTGATCTTCGAGCGAGGTCACCAGGTCGAACGTGGCGCCCTTCGCGTGCGGTTGCAGGTTCTGCACCTGAACACTGGCTCGAACACGATGCACGCCACCCATTGGCCGTAAAACCCGGATGCGGTTGCTCAGGTGAATCAGCCCCAGCAACGGGAATGGAAACTCCTTGGCCGTGAGCAATTGCATCTGCAGTGCAAACGCCAGGATGTGCGGGTAGGTCGGCGGCAGCAAACCGTTGTCGGCAAACCCGCAAACCTTGCGATACGCCGCCAGGCGGTTGGGATCGACCTCGACCCAGCAGCGCAAACCGGTGTCGGGCAACGTCGTGCCGGTGATTTTTCGCCGTATCGCCGCCCGCACATACAGCGCAGGCAGGCTCGGTTCGCGATTGAGCGTGTGCCAATCAATGATCATGTCTACGCCCCCAGAACACTTTGTCCACAGACTCGCAACGCTTGCCCGGTGAAAGCGCCGGTGCCCGGTTGCGCGAGCCAGGCCACTGCTTCGGCAACGTCCTGTGGCAGGCCGCCCTGACCAAGCGAACTCATGCGTCGCCCGGCCTCGCGGATGCCGAATGGCAGGTGTGCGGTCATTTGCGTTTCAATGAAGCCGGGCGCAACGGCGTTGATGCTGATGCCGCGTTCGCTCATCAACGGTGCCCAGGCTTGAGCCAGCCCGATCAGGCCAGCCTTGCTTGCCGCGTAATTGGTTTGCCCGCGATTGCCGGCGATGCCGCTGATCGAGGCCAGCAAAATCACCCGACCGTTGTCATGCAAGGCGCCGCTGTCGAGCAACGCCTTGGTCAGCACTTGCGGTGCGTTGAGGTTGACCGCGAGCACTGCATCCCAGAATTCCGGGGTCATGTTGGCCAGGGTTTTATCGCGGGTGATGCCTGCGTTGTGGACCACCACGTCGATACCGTCGGGCAGTTGTTCGATCAATTGCGCGGCGGCGTCTTCGGCGCAAATGTCTAGGGTGATGCTGCGCCCGCCAAGGCGTGCGGCGAGCGCATCCAGATCGGCTTTGGCCGGTGGCACGTCGAGCAGGATCACTTCGGCACCGTCACGGGCCAGGGTCTCGGCGATGGAGGCGCCAATGCCTCGCGCGGCACCGGTGATCAGCGCCTTGCGCCCGGCCAGTGGGCGAGTCCAGTCCGTCACCTGTGTATCGCAGGCCTTCAACCGGATGACCTGGCCGGAGACGAACGCGCTTTTGGGCGAGAGGAAAAACCGCAGCGGCCCTTCCAGTTGATCCTCGGCCCCTTCGCCGACATAGATCAGCTGCAAGGTGCCGCCACTGCGCAACTCCTTGGCCAGCGAACGGCTGAAACCTTCCAGGGCGCGCTGTGCGCTGGCGGCGAACGGGTCGCTCAAGGTCTCTGGCGCACGCCCCAGAATCACCAGATGCGCACTGTTATCGAGGTTTTTCATCAGCGGTTGAAAGAACTCGCGCAGCCGTTTCAGCTGATCGGTGTGCAGCACATCACTGGCATCGAACACCACTGCCTTGATTTTCGGACCGTGGCCGGGAATCCACGCGGTCGCCAGGGACGGCTCGGCACCGTAGGCATAGATCGCATCGGTCAGGCGATTGGCGAAGGCGCTGACGTTGTCCGCCAACGGGCCGCCGCCGATCAACAGCGCTCCTTCGACAGGCCGCAGCCGGCCTGCTTGCCAGCGTTCCAGGCGTACCGGAGACGGCAGCCCCAAGGCCCCGACCAGACGATGGCCGATGGACGAATTGGCGAAGTCGATATAACGGTCAGACATGGAACGCACTCCGGCAGCTGGGGTTCAAAGTGTGGACCACGAATGGCAATCAGTCGTTCGATCCACGAGATTAGGCCTACGCTTGAACTCAGCAGATTAGTTGGAACACCGGATTTGTGGGAAATGAGATCACTGTGGGAGCGGGCTTGCCCGCGAAGAGGCCAACACATCCAGCATCTAAGTCGGCTGACACACCGCTATCGCGGGCAAGCCCGCTCCCACAGGTTCGGTGTTTACATAAGAATTTTTCAAGGAGCTTTTCATGACTCAGCTGCGCCGCGTCGCGATTATCGGCGGTAACCGTATCCCCTTCGCCCGCTCCAACGGGCCGTACGCCACCGCCAGCAATCAGGCGATGCTCACCGCCGCGCTCGAAGGCCTGATCGAACGCTACAACCTGCATGGCCTGCGCATCGGCGAAGTGGTGGCAGGTGCCGTGCTCAAACTGTCGCGAGACATGAACCTGACGCGCGAGTGCGTGCTCGGCTCACGGTTGTCCCCCAGCACGCCGGCCTATGACATCCAACAGGCGTGCGGCACAGGGCTTGAAGCGGCGTTGCTGGTGGCGAACAAGATTGCCCTGGGCCAGATCGATTGCGGGATTGCCGGTGGTGTCGACACCACTTCGGATGCGCCGATCAGCGTCAGTGAAGGTTTGCGCCGGGTGTTGCTTGAAGCCAACCGGGCCAAAACCACGGGCGACAAACTGAAAACCTTTCTGCAACTGCGTCCCCGGGATTTGATCCCTGAGTTCCCGCGCAACGGAGAACCGCGCACTGGTTTGTCCATGGGCCAGCACTGCGAATTGATGGCGCAGACCTGGAACATCCCACGCGAAGAACAGGATCAACTGGCGCTGGAAAGCCATCGCAATCTGGCCGCGTCCTACACCGAAGGCTGGCATAACGATCTGATGACGCCGTTCCTCGGCCTGACCCGCGACAACAATCTGCGCCCGGACCTGACCCTGGAAAAACTCGCCGCGCTGAAACCGGCCTTCGAGAAAAGCGCCAAGGGCACGCTGACGGCGGGCAACTCCACGCCACTCACCGACGGTGCATCGCTGGTGCTGCTGGGCAGCGAGGAATGGGCGAAGGAACGTGGCTTGCCGATCCTCGCTTACTTGCGCGATGGCGAGACGGCGGCGGTGGATTTCGTCAATGGCGCCGAAGGGCTGTTGATGGCGCCGGTGTACGCAGTGCCGCGTTTGTTGGCGCGCAATGGCCTGACGTTGCAGGACTTCGATTATTACGAAATCCACGAAGCCTTCGCCGCGCAGGTGCTCTGCACGTTGAAGGCCTGGGAAGATCCAGCGTTTTGCAAAACACGCCTCGGCCTCGATGCGCCGCTGGGCTCCATCGACCGCAGCCGACTCAACGTCAAAGGCAGTTCGCTGGCGGCGGGGCATCCGTTTGCCGCGACTGGCGGGCGCATTGTTGCCAACCTGGCGAAGCTGCTGGATGCGGCGGGTAAGGGCCGAGGCTTGATCTCGATCTGCGCCGCCGGTGGTCAAGGTGTGACGGCGATTATCGAGCGCTGACCAGTTGCGCGTTTTGCTGCGCGATGCGTTCACGGTTGAGGTTGGCGTAACGCTCGGCCATCACTGAGCAGACGATCAACTGCAACGGGTGATAGATCATGATCGGCAGCAGAATCAAGCCAAGGCCCGGGTTGGCACCGAAGATCAGCGCTGCCATCGGTGCACCGGCAGCCAGGGATTTCTTGCTGGCGCAGAACACCGCCGCGATCTCATCTGCCGGGCTGAATTTCAGCGCACGGGCGGTGCGGGTGGTCATCCACAGGATGATCGCCAGCAGGATCGCACTGCCGATCAGCGCCGTCAGAATCACTGTGTTGCCTTGCTTTTGCCACATCCCCGAAACCATCGAGTTGCAGAACGCCGCATACACCAGCAGCAGGATCACCAGTTTGTCGGCGACGTTGGTGTAGCGTTTGTGTCGCGCGAAAAACTTGGCGAACAGTGGCCGCACCAATTGGCCGAGTACCAGCGGCAACAGCAACATGGCGCAGAGATCGAGCAGGGTCGAGCCCAAATCGATGCCGCCGGCACCACTGCCGACCACGAAGCTCACCAGCAACGGCGTCAGGAAAATCCCCAGCACACTGGACAGGCTGGCGTTGAGAATCGCCGCCGGCACGTTGCCGCCTGCGCTGCCAGTCAGGGCCACGGACGAGGAAATGGTCGAGGGCAGGGCGCAGAGGTAGAGGAAGCCCAGCATCAGCAGTGATGGAAGGTGCGAGCCCAGCAGTGTGTCGCTCAGCAGCCAGATCAGTGGAAACACCGCAAAGGTGAAACATTGCACCATCACATGCAGCTTCCAGTTCTTCAGGCCGTGACGGATCTGCTCGCTGGACAGGTTGACGCCGTGAAGGAAGAACACCAGGAACACACCGATGTTGATCACGTATTCGGCGTGCATGCCGCCGCCCGTGGCGCCAAAGGTCGGGAAGAAATACGCCAGCAGCGTGGCGATCAGCATGCCGCACAAGAACCAGTCGGTGACCACGCGTTTGAGGTGTTTGAAGGCATGCATAGCAGTCACCGAATACATTTGTAAGAAATGGTGACTTAGCCTAACGTTGGCCCTGACTGCCGTCTTGCGACATAAGGCCAATCAATGCCGACTAACGGACAACTTTCCCTCGAACGGACCATTCCGACGCTCACCGCGCTGCCGCGTCCGCTGTTCGCGCGGGCGGAAAGCCTGAACGCCGGTTCCTGGACACCGCCTCATCGCCATGACTGGGTGCAGTTTTCCTACGCCATCAGTGGCGTTCTTGGCGTGCACACTGCCGAGGGCAGTTTCTTTGCGCCGCCGCAGTGGGGCATCTGGATTCCGGCGGACCTGGAACACCAGGTGGTGACTTCGATGCGTGCCGAGATGCGCAGCCTCTACGTGCGCCGCGAAGATTGTGAGTGGGCGGACGGGCGTTGCCGGGTGCTGGAAGTCACGCCGCTGGCGCGAGAGTTGATCAAGAGCTTTTGTGCGCTGCCAGTGGAATATCCCCAAGGCGATAGCCAAGAAGCGCGGCTGGTGAATGTGCTGCTGGATCAGTTGGCGAGTTTGCCGGAAGTGGGTTTTTCTCTGCCGTTGCCTCGGCACCCGCGACTGCTGGGCTTGTGCAACGAACTGATCGAAAGCCCGGAGCGCAACGTGACGTTGCAGGAATGGGCGGAACGCCTCGGCACTTCGGAAAAGACGCTGATGCGCTTGTTCCAGCGCGAGACCGGGTTGAGTTTTCGCGGGTGGCGCCAGCGGATGCGGCTGCTGTCGTCATTGAGTTTGCTGGAGGAGGGTGACAGCGTGACGAATGCGGCGCTGTCTTGCGGGTACGACTCGACGTCAGCGTTTATTGCGGCGTTCAAGAGTCTGTTCGGGTTTACTCCTGGGGAGCTCTTCAGACAGTAACACCACCTGACCACTGTGGGAGCGAGCTTGCTCGCGATGAGGGCGTGACATTCCACATTGATGTTGGATATGCCACCGCCATCGCGAGCAAGCTCGCTCCCACATGGGGCTGTCAGTGTGCTCGGGAATCAGGTCCGGAAGCGGCGAACCAAGACATCCAGTTCATTCGACAAGCCGGCCAGGCTCTGGGAATCCAGACGCGCCGAGTTGGCCAGTTCAGCCACCAACTGTGCATCGCCATGAATCTGGCTGATGTGCCGGTTGATGTCTTCCGCCACCTGATGCTGTTCCTCTGCCGCCGTGGCGATCTGGGTGTTCATGTCGCGAATCACATCCACCGACTCACGAATCAGCCCGAAACTGCTGCGGGCTTCGCCGATGCGGCTCACCGACTGCTGCGACACTTCCAGGCTCGCATGCATTTGCTGAGTCACCTGGCTGGTGCGTTTGGCCAGGTTGCCCAGCAGCCCATCGATTTCCGCTGTGGAATCGGCTGTGCGCTTGGCCAGGGCGCGAACTTCATCCGCCACCACCGCAAAGCCGCGACCTTGTTCACCGGCCCGCGCCGCTTCGATGGCCGCGTTCAGGGCCAGCAGGTTGGTCTGTTCGGCAATCGAGCGAATGGTCCCCAGGATCGACTGAATGTCGTTGCTGTCGCGTTCCAACTGCTGCATCGACTGCGCCGACTGTTCGATTTCCTGGCTCAAGCGATCAACGCTGGTCACGGCTGCATCGATCTGCTGCTGACCTTCACGAGCCTGACGCTGGCCGCTGTCTGCCGACTCGGCTGCCTGGCTGCAAGAGCGCGCGACTTCGTTGGCCGTGGCGACCATTTCGTGGAACGCCGTGGACACCATGTCCACCGCTTCACGCTGGCGCCCGGCCGCTTCGGCCATGTCACTGGAGACCTGGGTCGAGCTTTTCGAAGTGGCGAGAATCTTGTTCGCCGCGCCACCGATGCTCTGGATCAGGTTGCGGATCGCGGTCAGGAACTGGTTGAACCAGTTGGCCAGTTGCGCGGTTTCGTCGCTGCCACGGATTTCCAGGTTCTTGGTCAGGTCGCCTTCACCTTGGGCGATGCCTTCCAGGCCGCTGGCCACGCTGCGGATCGGCCGCACGATGAGGCTGGCGAAACTGGCGCCGACGATGGCGAAGAACACCGCCAGCACGGCAGCAATGATTGCGATCAGCCAGGTCAGTTGCGTGGCCGAGCTCATCACGTCGTTCTGTTTGATCAGGCCGATAAAGGTCCAGCCCAGTTGCTCCGACGGCCAGACGTTGGCCATGTAGCGTTCGCCGTTCAGCTCGACTTCCACCAGGCCTTTACCGGCTTTGGCCAGTTGCGCATAGCCTTCGCCGAGGCTGCTGAGGGCTTTGAAGTTGTGCTCCGGCTGTTTTGGATCGACCAGCACGGTGCCGGTGTTTTCCAGCAGCATCAGATAGCCGGTTTCACCGAGTTTGATCTGTTTGACGATTTCGGTGAGCTGCTTGAGCGTCACGTCGATACTGACTACACCGCCGTTGGTGCCCAATTTGTTGTCGATGGTGCGCACGGTGCTGACGTAGGTTGCGTCGTCCTGGGCCCAATAATAGGCCTCGGTGCGAAACGGTTTGCCCGGCTTGGCTTGGGCGGCCTTGTACCAGGGGCGTTGGCGCGGATCGTAATTGCTCAGCTTGGCATCGTCCGGCCAGGACACATAACCGCCCGCCGCCGTGCCGAGGATGGCGTAGGCATAGGATGGATGGCTGTTGCCCAGGTCCTGCAGGAGGCCGAAGACTTTTTTGTCCATCTCGCCCTGGGGAATGCTCTCGGCATTGGCGCCCATGTAGGTTTTGAGGCTGTCGTCGGAGTTTTTGATCAGAGGTTGCTTGGCCAGGTAGTCGACGTTCTGGCTGATGCCGTCGAAGAACAGTTGCATGGCGTTGCTGACCTGACGAATTTCACGACCGCTGCCGTCGACGAAATTCTCCTTGGCCTCACTGCGCAAGTTCAGCACGACGAGGGTGGCGACCAGCACCACCGGCAAGCAGGCGATGATTGCAAACGCCCAGGTCAACTTCTGTTTGATGTTCATCCGCGCTCCAGATTTTTCTTGTAGGCCCACGCAGTGCAGAAGACTCGCGGATTTTTGGCAGCCGTAAACGTTTTTGGTCCCCGATCCTGGAGCGCGCCATCGTTTTTGTTGTCGGCACGATTGTCGGACAAATCACTTTGTCTCTGAGGACTTCGGCTGATTGCGGGGGAAATTGAGGCTTAAAAAGAAAAATCCTACGAAGGGTATGAATTAAGGTGTCAGCTTCTGTCGAAAATGCCCTCACAAGCCTTTGCCAACAAGTATTGTCAGCTCAGCTATGATCTTTTGCGGCCGATGATGACTGAAGGGGAGGGCGCGATTAATCCGGCACATTGTGTGCATCTCAACGTTCATAGGTCGGCAACCCCTCCCCCGAACGAGTGGATTGCCGTATAACGAATGACTTTCGCGTGTTTGGTAATAAAGGACCCACAATAAAAGCTGATGAAGACTCCAAAACGCATTGAACCCCTGATCGAGGACGGTCTGGTCGACGAGGTGCTGCGCCCACTCATGAGTGGTAAAGAAGCAGCTGTTTATGTGGTGCGCTGCGGTAACGAGCTACGTTGCGCGAAGGTCTACAAGGAGGCGAATAAACGCAGTTTCCGCCAGGCGGCCGAGTATCAGGAAGGCCGCAAGGTACGCAACAGCCGGCAGGCTCGGGCGATGGCCAAGGGCTCCAAGTTCGGCAAGAAAGAAACCGAAGACGCCTGGCAGAACGCCGAAGTGGCGGCATTGTTCCGTCTGGCCGGTGCGGGTGTCCGGGTGCCTCAGCCGTACGACTTCCTTGAAGGCGTGTTGCTGATGGAGCTGGTGGCCGACGAGTACGGCGATGCGGCGCCGCGTCTGAACGACGTGGTGTTGGAGCCGGATCAGGCGCGCGAATATCACGCGTTCCTGATCTCGCAGATCGTGCTGATGCTGTGTACCGGTCTGGTGCACGGTGACTTGTCCGAGTTCAACGTGCTGTTGACCCCGACTGGCCCCGTGATCATCGACTTGCCGCAAGCGGTCGACGCGGCGGGCAATAACCACGCGTTCAGCATGCTGGAGCGGGACGTTGGCAACATGGCGTCCTACTTCGGCCGGTTTGCGCCGGAGTTGAAAAAGACCAAGTACGCCAAGGAAATGTGGGCGTTGTTCGAAGCCGGCACCTTGCACCCGGCCAGCGTGTTGACCGGCGAGTTCGACGAACCGGAAGAGCTGGCTGACGTGGGCGGGATCATGCGCGAGATCGAGGCGGCACGCCTGGATGAAGAGCGTAAGCAAGCGATCCGCGCTGCTGACGACGCGCCACCGAGCAAAGCCGAAGAACCGTCTCCGCCGTGGATGCAGTGATCGGTTAACGAAAAACCCGGCTTCGGCCGGGTTTTTTGTAGATGCCTGCCCCGAATCCTCCAAACACTGAAAATTAATGTGGGAGCGAGCCTGCTCGCGATAGCGGACAGTCCGGCGACAATGATGTTGAATATGACGGCCCCATCGCGAGCAGGCTCACTCCTACACTGAATTTGCGGTGTAGCTGTGTATTGAGTTTTCCGCACTTCCCACACTCAAGGATTGAATGTGAACACCTCCACCCGCAATGCCCGACTGATCGTCAGCGCCCGTCTGGTCTCGGACTTCGGCGCCTTCCTCAACATGGTCGCCCTGGCCACTTACGTCTACCTGCTCAGCAACAGCGCCATGAGCGTGGGAATTTTTCTCGCCAGCCGCGTGGGCGGAGGGATTTTCGCCAGCCTCATCGGCACGACGTTCTACCGCCGCTGGGCCGGGCGCTGGCCGCTGATTGCGTTCGACCTGCTGCGTGCCGCACTTCTGGGTTTGCTGCTGGTGCTGCCCGTCACCCAGCAGGCTTTGTTATTACCGTTTATCGCTTTCGGCCTGGGTTTCGGCAATTCCATGTTTGCGATCGGCCTCAACAGCCAATTGCCGCACTTGATCGAAGGCGAGCACCTGCTCAAGACCAACGCCTGGATCACCTCGGCGTCGTCGGCAGCCATGGTCGGCGGAAGTCTGGTGGCGGGGTTGTTGGTGGCCGCGTTTGGCTTTGAAACAGTGTTTGCGTTGAACGTGGTCACTTATTTGCTGGCCGCGATGTTCATCGTGCCGCTGCGCTTTTCCAGACCTTCTCACAAACCCGCCGACGAGCACGGCGAATGGTCGGCCCTGCGCCAAGGTTTGCGCAGCACACCCGTAGTCGCCGCGATGCTGGCTGTCACCATGGCCGACACCCTGGGCAGCGCCGCGCACAATGTCGGTTTTCCGATCATTTCGAAACTGCTCACCCCCGAATCCGCCAGTACCACCCTGGGTTTGATGCTGGCGGTCTGGGCCAGCGGCAAACTGATCGGCGCGCGAATCGCCAGTCATCTGCAAGGCTCGGACAACGCACATCTGGAGCGACGATTTTTCTTCGGCGTGTTGCTGATGTCCTGCGGTTTCATCCTGATGTTTCAGCAGCAGACGCTCTACGGTTTGCTGTTGTTCTCGTTGCCGGCGGGGTTGGGGGACGGGTTTTCGGAGGTTGGCTTGATGTCGCGTCTGCAACGCGAGCCGGACAACCTGCGCCTGCCGATCTTCAGCGTGTTGACGCTTTTGCAAATGACCGGGTTCGGCGTCGGCATGCTGATCGCCGCGCCGTTCTATGCGTGGTGGGCGCCGGGGGCCGTGGTGCTGCTGTTTCACGGCATTCCAATCACCACCGTGTTGGTGGTGAAGGGACTGGCGCTCAGGCGCGGGCAGGTTCGGCGCAACAGCCCGACGCCAGCTCCTTGAGGATCGGGCAGTCGGGGCGATGGTCGCCCTGACAGTGCTCGACCAGGTCCTGCAAGGTGTCGCGCAACTGTCCGAGTTCGCGGATCTTCTGGTTCAGTTCGTCGATGTGCTGACGGGCCAGGGCTTTCACGTCGGCACTGGCGCGTTGGCGGTCCTGCCAGAGGGTCAGCAGTTTGCCGACCTCCTCGAGTGAAAACCCCAGGTCCCGGGAGCGCTTGATGAACGCCAGCGTGTGCAGGTCCTCATCGCCGTAAACACGGTAGCCGCTGTCGGTGCGATGGGCGGCCTTGAGCAAGCCGATGGACTCGTAATAACGAATCATCTTTGCGCTCAGGCCACTGTGGCGGGCTGCTTGGCCGATGTTCATCGCTTGTCCTCCAGGTCCTTGGGTTTCCAGGTTTTCAACAGTAACGCATTGCTCACCACGCTGACGCTCGACAGGGCCATCGCCGCGCCGGCCAGTACCGGATTGAGGAAGCCGAACGCGGCCAGCGGGATGCCGATCAGGTTATAGACGAAGGCCCAGAACAGGTTCTGCCGAATCTTCGCGTAGGTCTTGCGGCTGATTTCCAGTGCCGCGGGCACCAGTCGTGGATCGCCGCGCATCAAGGTAATACCGGCCGCGTGCATGGCCACGTCGGTGCCACCGCCCATGGCGATGCCGATATCGGCCGCAGCCAGTGCCGGCGCATCGTTGATGCCGTCACCGACCATCGCCACCACACCGGTTTTTTTCAGTGTGGCCACCGTGGCGGCTTTGTCGGCCGGCAGCACTTCGGCGTGCACATCGGTGATGCCCAAGGCTTCGGCGACCACTTTGGCACTGCCGCGATTATCGCCGGTCAGCAAGTGGCTGCTGATGTGGCGTGCGCTGAGTTGTTGCACCGCTTGCAGGGCGCCGGGCTTGAGGGTATCGCCGAACGCGAACAGGCCGAGCACTCGAGGTTTGGGGCTTTGTTCAATCAGCCAGGACAGTGTCCGGCCTTCGGTTTCCCAGGCCGTTGCCGAATCAGCCAACGGGCCGGCATTCAAACCGCTTTCTTCCAGCATCCGGCGATTGCCCAGCGCCAGGCGACGACCGTCGAGCGTGCCGGCGATGCCGCGTCCGGTCAGCGATTGGCTGTCACTGACATCGGCCACGCTCAAGTCGCGTTCGGCGCAGGCGTCCAGAACTGCCTTCGCCAATGGATGTTCACTGCCACGTTGCAGGGCGCCGGCCATTTGCAGCAGGGCGGCTTCGTCATCTTCGATAGCGCTTAGGTGAGCGATGCGAGGGGTGCCAGAGGTCAGCGTGCCGGTCTTGTCGAATACCACGGCGCTGACTTCATGGGCGCGTTCGAGGGCTTCGGCGTCCTTGATCAGAATGCCGTAGCGGGCCGCCACACCTGTACCGGCCATGATTGCGGTCGGCGTGGCCAGGCCCAATGCGCAAGGGCAAGCGATGACCAGCACCGCGACGGCGTTGATCAGCGCGGTTTCCATCGGCGCACCGTACAACCACCAGCCGATCACTGTCGCCAATGCGATCAGCAACACCGTCGGCACAAACACCTGACTGACTTTATCCACCAGTTTTTGAATCGGCGCCTTGGCCGCCTGGGCGTCCTCGACCAGGCGGATGATCCGCGCCAGCACGGTTTCCGCGCCCAAGGCCTGGGTGCGAACCAACAACCGACCTTCACCATTGATCGCGCCCCCCGTGACCTTGTCGCCGGGTTGCTTGGGCACCGGCAGGCTTTCGCCGCTGATCAGCGCTTCGTCGGCGTGGCTCTGGCCTTCGACCACTTCACCGTCCACCGGGAAGCGTTCGCCGGGTTTGACCAGCACCAGGTCATTGATGCGCAAAGCACTGATGGCGACATCCTGCTCGCGGCCATCGATGACTTGAATCGCTCGCTCCGGGCGCAACGCTTCGAGGGCGCGGATGGCGCTGGCGGTCTGGCGTTTGGCGCGGCTTTCCAGGTATTTGCCCAGCAGCACCAGCGCGATCACCACCGCCGACGCTTCGAAATACAGGTGCGGCATGCGCCCGGCCGCGGTGGCCCATTCATAAAGACTCAAGCCATAACCGGCGCTGGTGCCGAGGGCGACCAGCAAATCCATATTGCCGGCACCGGCACGCACGGCTTTCCAGGCGGCGATATAAAAACGCGCGCCAAAAATGAACTGCACCGGAGTGGCCAGCGCAAATTGCACCCAGGCCGGCAGCATCCAGTGCACGCCAAACGGTTGCAGCAGCATCGGCATCACCAGCGGCAAGGCCAGGGCGATGGCCATGATCAATGCCCAACGCTCGCGGTGCAGGCGCTGTTGCTGGTTGTCGGTCTGCGGGTGTTCGACTTCCCAGACGCTGGCGCTATAGCCTGCCTTGGTCACGGCACCGATCAACGTCTGTGGATCGACGTGTCCGAGCAGTTCGAGGTGGGCGCGCTCGTTGGCGAGGTTGACGCTGACGCTTTTCACCCCCAGCACCTTGGCCAGCGCCCGCTCGACACGACCGACGCACGACGCACAGGTCATGCCGTCGATGCTCAATTCCAGCGTCTGCTGCGGCACGCTGTAACCAGCCCGCTGCACCGCATCCATCAATGCCGGCAGGCTGTCGCTGGGCGCTTGAACACGAGCCTGCTCGGTGGCGAGGTTGACGCTGACGGCGGAGGCGCCGACGACTTTGCTCAAGGCACGCTCGACACGCCCGGCGCAGCTGGCACAGGTCATGCCGGCAATCGGCAGATCGAACGTAGTGGATTCGGACATCGGTCGCGCTCCCTGTAGAAGATGTCTACAGGATCAACCTTGCCATGCTGGCAAGGTCAAGCGCCATGTCTCAGATCAAAAGATGATTGATCGTTCCCACGCTCTGCGTGGGAATGCAGCCCGGGACGCTCCGCGTCCCATTTAAAAGCCGAACGCAGAGCGTCCGTTGAGGCATTCCCACGCGGACGGTTCGACGCCTCGACGTGGGAACGATCAGTGACGAACGGTGTGGTGATTAATATTCGAGGGCGGCGGGTTTGAGGTACATCCCTTCCTGCGTCATCGCGATCCGGAACTTCAACACATCACCGGCCTTGAGCGTGATGTTCTGCGAGCCCGGTGCGAGCATTCCTGGGTTGCAGCCTGGAGCCTGGCCCGGCAACAGTTTGAGGCGCAGGGACACATTGCCCGGCGGCAGGTTGAACGAGGTACTTTGTTCCTGGAACAGCCGCGCCGACAGTTGATCCTGAATGTACACGCCGATCTCGCAGGCGGTTGCGACTTCCAGGCGCTCGCGGGAAATGATCAGAACCCCGTAGTCCTCCCCGGAGGCTTGAACCGAAGGCGTCGCGGCAAATAGGCTGAGGAAGCCAAACAGGCTGAGAGCTGACCAGCGCATGGCTGAATCTCCTGAGGTCGAGTGCATTGATGCACGCAGCTTGGCCGAGCGCGACGCCGATTGCCAGCCCGGCAGCGTTTTACAGAACTTGACCTTGCCATGGTGGCAAGCTCGAGACTGCTCGCAACCTCACTCAAGGAGTCATCCCATGCAACTGTTCAATGTTCAAGGCATGTCCTGCGGCCACTGCGTCAAAGCCATCACTGCGGCGCTGCAAGCCAAGGATCCAACGGCGAATGTGCGGGTCGAACTGGCGGCAAAAGAAGTCGGCGTCGAGAGCACCCTGACCGCCGAAGAAGTGATCGCGGCGATCACTGAAGAAGGCTATGAGGCAAAACTCGCCTGAGACCAGAACAAATCCCTGTGGGAGCGAGCAGGCTCGCTCCCACACAGGTTTTGTGCCCCTCCAGTGGTTTTTTAATTGTTAGCGACCTAACGGAATGTTCAAGGCGTCCACGCGCGGCTAGACTGTCGGGCTGCCGACCCCAACTGGATGCCTGATGAACTTCCGTACCATTTTGATTCTTGGCGCCCTGAGCGCTTTCGGTCCGCTGGCGATCGATTTCTACCTGCCGGCGTTCCCGGCGATGGCGCTGGCGTTTGGCACCGATGAGAAACATGTCCAGCTGACGTTGGCCGCCTATTTCCTTGGTTTGTCCATCGGGCAACTGGCCTACGGCCCGGTCGCGGATCGCTTCGGACGACGCCTTCCTCTGCTGACAGGCGTCGGCTTGTTCACCGCCGCTTCCCTGGCCTGTGCCTTCGCGCCGAATCTGGAATGGCTGATCGGTGCGCGGTTCATACAGGCCCTCGGCGGTTGTGCGGGGATGGTGATCTCCCGCGCAGTGGTCAGCGACAAATGCGATGCGGTGGGTTCGGCGAAGGTCTTCTCTCAACTGATGCTGGTGATGGGGCTGGCGCCAATTCTCGCGCCGATGCTGGGCGGGCTGTTGGTCAATACTACCGGCTGGCAGTCTATCTTCCTGGTGCTGACCGGTTTCAGCGCCCTGGCAGGCTTGGCCGTGGCAATCGGTTTGCCGGAAAGTCTGCCGGCCCATGTCCCGCGCCAACCGTTGTCGGGGGCGCTGCGTCAGTACGGTCGGCTATTGTCGGATCCGGTGTACCTGGGCCACGCCCTGACCGGCGGTATCGCCATCGCCGGGATGTTTGCCTACATCGCCGGTTCACCGTTCGTCTTCATCAAGCTCTATGGCGTACCGGCCGAACATTTCGGCTGGCTGTTCGGCACCAACGCGGCGGGTTTCATCCTGGTCGCGCAGGTCAATGCACGGCTGCTGGCCAAACGTGGTCCTGCCTTCCTGTTGGCGCGGACGGTATGGATCTACCTGGGCGCGGGCCTGACATTGCTCGCCGTCAGTGCACTGCACACCGAGCAGTTATGGCCGTTGCTGATCCCATTGTTTATCTGTATCGCCAGCCTCGGTTGCATCCTCCCGAACGCCTCGGCCTGCGCCATGAGCGGCCAGGGCGCCCGTGCCGGCAGTGCATCGGCGATGCTCGGTTGCCTGCAATTCAGCGTCGCCGCCGGTGCGGCAGCGTTGGTCGGTGTCTTGCACGATGGCAGCGCCGTGCCGATGGCGATGGTCATCAGCCTGTGCGGAATTCTGGTGGTGAGCGCGGCGATGCTCACCCGGCGCTTGCAAAATGCCCGGGCACTGGCGCAAGCCCAGGTCTGAGGGAGGCCTCAGCCAACGGCGCGTTGCTGGCGGTCGGGAATCTGATGAGGCGCGAGCAGGCGCGCTTCGAGGGTGCGGGTGAAGGCGAGTGCTTCGGCTTCGCTGCGAAAGGTCACGGCGTGTTGGTCCAGACGGACCTGCCACTGGGATTTTGCCACTTCTTTTATCAGGATCTTCATTGCTGATCTCTCCTCTCGTAAAAGATGTTGCGTAAAAATTGCACCACAGAGGAGACGATTGTAGACCTGAATACGATCACTATTATGACGGAGGTCAACTCTCGGACTGACGGTGTCGTCTTTTCAGGACGACACTTGTGTCAGTGTGTTTCAGAACCCTTCGAGCACAATCTTGCCCTTGGCTTTGCCGCTCTCCAGCAGCTCATGGGCGCGACGCAGGTTGGCGGCGTTGATCGTGCCGAAATGCTCGCCGACCGTGGTCTTCAGTGTTCCGGCGTCGATCAGCTCGGCCACCCGGTTGAGCAGTTTGTGTTGCTCGATCATGTCGGCGGTTTCGAACAGAGAGCGGGTGTACATGAACTCCCAATGCAACGACAGGCTCTTGCGCTTGAGTTTGGTCACGTCCAGCGCCTTCGGATCATCGATCAGCGCCAGTTTGCCCTGAGGCGCCAGTGTCTCGACCAATTGATCCAGATGCTGATCGGTCTGGGTCAGGCTGGCGACATGGGTCACTTGGTCCACGCCAGCGCGTTTCAATTCTTCGCTCAGCGGCTTGCTGTGATCGATCACCAGATCGGCACCCAGCTCGCGCACCCAGCTCTGGGTTTGCGCACGGGAAGCGGTGCCGATGACTTTCAGCCCGGTGAGCTGGCTGGCCAGTTGCGTCAGGATCGACCCGACACCGCCCGCCGCACCGACGATCAGCAGGCTCTGGCCTTCATCGGTTTTACCTTCGCGCACTTGCAGGCGTTCGAAGAGCAATTCCCACGCGGTGATGGCGGTCAGCGGCAGCGCGGCGGCTTCGGCGAAACCGAGGGACTTGGGCATATGGCCGACGATTCGCTCGTCCACCACGTGCAGTTCGCTGTTGCCGCCGGCGCGGGCGATGGAACCGGCGTAAAACACGTTGTCGCCAGCCTTGAACAGCGTGACATCGCTGCCGACGGCCTTGACCACGCCGGCCACGTCCCAGCCCAGCACTTTCGCGGCGCCGTCTTCAGGCTGGACGTTCTGACGGACCTTGGTGTCGACCGGGTTGACCGAGATGGCTTTGACTTCGACCAGCAGATCACGTGGTCCGGCAACCGGTGCTGCAAGCTCGATGTCTTGCAGGGCGTTCGTGTCGCTGATCGGCAACGAGGCGTAATAGGCGATGGCTTTCATGCAGGGCTCCTGAACAGTAATAAAAGAGGGGATCAAGCCACGGTGCGCAGGCGCTTGAGTTCGAAGTGCTCAAGAAACTCGCCGGCCTTGGCGCGGAAGTTCTGGATGTGTGCGCTGTCGTCGTGGGCTTGCAGGGCTTCGTCGCTGCTCCAGTGTTCAATCATGTAGAAGGCCAGGGGATTGGCCAGGTCCTGATGCAGATCGTATTGGCCACAACCGGCCTCGGCGCGGGTCGGTTCCAGCAGTGCACGCAGGTGCTGTTCAAGGGCGTCCTGCTGGCCGGCTTTGGCAATGAGGGTGGCAATGGCGGTAAAAGGCTGGGACATGGTCGGGCTCCGGGAGCGGGATGATTTCGATGGGACAGATGATTGGCTATTTCTCTGCAAGATAAAACCCGCTAAAAGAGCAGTCTCTTTCAATTTTTTTTTGATAATCAAGGCTGAAAATGCTGCGTTTCGATGATTTGCAGTTGTTCGTGCGTGCCGCTGACCTGGGCAGTCTGTCGGCGGCGGCGCGGGTGATGGACATGTCCGCGGCGGTGGCCAGCGCGGCGTTGAAGCGTATCGAACAACAATTGGGCGCACGCTTGCTTGCCCGCTCAACGCGCAGCTTGCGGTTGACCGCCGAAGGCGAGGGTTTTCTGGAGTACGCCCGTGCGGCCCTGAGCAATCTGGATGAAGGGCGACGCTTGCTAGCCAGCGGTCAGGACCAGGTCAGCGGGGTTTTGCAGTTGTCGGCACCATCGGATTTTGGCCGCAACTTGTTGCTGCCGTGGCTCGACGAGTTCCAGCGCGAGCATCCCAGGTTGACCGTGCGCCTGTTGTTGGGTGATCGCATCGCCGACTTGTTCCGCCAACCGGTCGATATCGCCCTGCGCTACGGCGAGCCGGAAGACTCAAGTCTGGTGGCATTGCCCATCGCAGCGCAAAACCGCCGAGTGCTGTGTGCCGCTCCGGGTTATCTGGCCAGGCATGGCGAACCGCGACACCTGGAGCAATTGGCCCAGCATAATTGTTTGTTGTTCATGCTCGGCAGCCGGGTCCATGACCACTGGAGTTTCCACGACGGCAAACGCGAGGTCGGCCTGACGGTCAGCGGTGATCGCTTCAGCGACGATGCTGATGTCGTTCGGCTGTGGGCAATTGCAGGCGCAGGCATCGCCTACAAGTCCTGGCTCGATGTCGCCGCCGATGTGCTCGCCGGTCGCTTGAAAGTGCTGATGCCGGAGCTCCTCTGCGAACGCGCACCGCTGAATCTGCTGTGCGCCCATCGCGCACAATTGAGTAAGCCTGTGAACCTTTTGCGCGAAATGCTTGCCAGCCGATGCGCTCATCTGGGCAGTCAATTTCCGGGTATTCCGAGCATCGATCATTAGTCGCAGGCAAATAGCGAAATTTCTGTCAGGAACTATCACCACCCGCGCTTTCCCGAAGGCAGGAACCGTCGGATAACCCGCTTATACTAGCGCCCGCCTCGTGTACGCACGGTCGATCTCGCGATGGCGACAGCCTCACGCTCAATCATCGACCTTCGCCCAGCCTGCAAAGCCGTGGCATGGGTGAGTGGAGCTTTGTCCGGCTGACGGCGATTTTTTGCGTCTTGGCCGACGACACATTACTGGTCAAGATGTCTCTGAGCAGCAGACGAAACGATTCAACAGGGAGTGAATACATGGAACATGCACCTTGCATCAGCCAGATTGCCACGTTGCTGGCTGACCCAAAGCGCAGCGCAATGATGTGGGCTTTGATGGACGGCACGGCGCGCCAATCCGAAGAGCTGGCTTTGCTGGCCGGCCTGTCACCGTCTTCGGCCAGTGCACACCTTGGGCGTTTGTCCGCCGGAGGTCTGTTGAAAGTCGAAGTCCGTGGGCGCAAACGCTTTTTCCGCCTGGCCGCACCTGAAGTGGGCGCGGCCATCGAGGCCTTGGCCAGCGCAACGCTGGCCAGTACGCCACGGGAGGTGCCGGACGTTTTCAAGCGCGCCAACCCCGTCGCCAAATCTCAGGCTGCCCCGTCATCACTATTGCGCGCCAGATTGTGCGACGACCATCTGGGCGGCACGCTGGCCGCCGATCTTTATCAACGCCTGCTCGATGCTGGCTGGATCGAGCAGTTCGAACAGCGCGTCATGATCACGCACAAGGGGTCCACGCAACTGGCCGCACGCGGTGTGTTTATCCAGGCGCTGGCCCATCGCAACAGCCGAGTCGCCTGCGCGTGTCCCGACTGGAGCGAAAGACGCCCGCACATGGGCGGTGCGCTCGGCGCGGCGCTGTTGCAGCTGTTCATGCAATCGGGCTGGTTGAGTCTGCCCGGCGATTCGCGGGCATTGCAGATCACCGCCACGGGGCAGCGCGAAATCCATCGTTTCGCCAAGCAGACCGAGCTGGAAGCTGCGCTTTAGAGCCTTTTATGCCCGACGTCTGGTGCCAATGAGCTCGGGCGTCGTTAGCAGTTGTGGACAGGTCGCATTCAGCCATCACCCCAAGGGTCTATCGCGCACACTCGAATTCGGGGATTTTCGGATTGGGGGAATGTGGCATGGACTCACGAGGCTTCAGCGCGGCAGAACGACTGGAACGGCTGCCCATCAGCGGTTACCACCGCATCATTTTCATCATCATCGCGTTGGCGTTTTTCTTCGACTCCATGGACCTGGCGATGATGACCTTCCTGCTTGGCTCGATTAAAACCGAGTTCGGCTTGAGCTCGGCGCAAGCCGGGTTACTGGCCAGTTCGAGCTTCTTCGGTATGGTGCTCGGCGCCTCGCTGTCCGGCATGCTGGCCGACCGCTTTGGCCGAAAACCGGTGTTCCAGTGGAGCATCGTGTTGTGGGGTATCGCCAGTTACTTGTGCTCGACGGCGCAGAACATCGAAACGCTGACCTTGTTCCGTATCCTGTTGGGGATTGGCATGGGCATGGAGTTTCCCATCGCGCAGTCGATGCTCTCGGAGTTGATTCCGGCCAAGGGGCGTGGGCGTTACATTGCGTTGATGGACGGGTTCTGGCCGCTGGGGTTCGTCGCGGCCGGGGTGTTGTCGTATTTCCTGTTGCCGGTGGTTGGCTGGCGGGACATCTTTCTCGTTTTAGCGGTGCCGGCAGTGTTCGTTCTGGCGATCCGCTTTTTTATCCCCGAGTCACCGCGCTGGCTGGAACAGGCCGGGCGGCATGAGGCGGCCGATAAAGTGTTGCTGGGAATTGAGCAGCGAGTCCGGGCATCGCTGGGGCGTTCGGACTTACCGGAGCCGATTCGCCTGCCACGCGTGGCCAGTACGCCGGGCAACTTCTTTTCCGCCTTGCGCCAGATCTGGTCGCCGCTGTATCGCCAGCGCACGATGATGATCTGGAGCGTGTGGTTCTTTGCCTTGCTGGGGTTTTATGGCCTGACGTCCTGGCTCAGCGCATTGCTGCAGCAGTCGGGTTTTGCCGTGACGCAATCGGTGTATTACACGGTGTTGATTTCCCTGGGCGGGATTCCAGGCTTTCTGATGGCAGCGTGGCTGGTGGAACGTTGGGGGCGTAAACCGGTGTGCGTGGTGACCCTCCTTGGCGGCGGGGTGATGGCGTTTCTTTACGGTCAGAGCGCAGTTTTTGGCGGCAATGTCGGCTTGTTGATTACCTCGGGCCTGTTGATGCAGTTCTTTCTGTTCGGCATGTGGGCGGTGCTCTACACCTACACGCCTGAGTTGTACCCGACGTCGGCCAGGGCGACGGGATCGGGATTTGCGTCGGCGATTGGTCGCGTGGGTTCGTTACTTGGGCCGCTGGTGACCGGGCTGGTGTTTCCGATCACCGGGCAGGGCGGCGTGTTCGCGTTGGGGGCGATGTGCTTTGCGATTGCGGCGGGGGTGGTTTGGGTGTTCGGGATGGAGACGCGGGGCAAGACGCTTGAAGAACTGACCGAAGCAACGCCTATCTAACTGTGGGAGCGAGCCTGCTCGCGATGGCGGTCTGTCAGTTGATGTAGAGGTTGACTGACACACTGTCATCGCGAGCAGGCTCGCTCCCACATGGGTTATGCGGTGTGGTTTATGGTTTTACCAACCGTGCATCCAGGCTGTTTTGCGCCAATCGCTTGGCCTGATCCTGGGTCATGCCCAAATCGGTGTAGAGCGCATGGAAGTTCTCGGTCACGTACCCGCCGAAGTACGCAGGGTCATCGGAGTTCACCGTGACTTTCACGCCACGCTCAAGCATGTCCAGAATGTTGTGCTGGGACATGTGATCGAACACGCGGAGCTTGGTGTTCGACAACGGGCACACGGTCAGCGGGATCTGCTCGTCGATGATCCGTTGCATCAGACGCTCATCTTCGATGGCGCGCACGCCATGATCGATGCGCTGGATTTTCAGCAGGTCGAGCGCTTCCCAGATGTACTCCGGCGGGCCTTCTTCACCGGCGTGGGCGACGGTCAGGAAACCTTCGTGGCGGGCACGATCGAACACGCGCTGAAACTTGCTCGGCGGGTGACCCATTTCCGAACTGTCCAGACCAACGGCCACAAATGTATCGCGGAACGGCAGCGCCTGGTCGAGGGTTTTCTGTGCTTCGTCTTCGCTCAAGTGACGCAGGAAGCTCAGGATCAAACCGCTGGTGATGCCCAGTTGCTGCTCGCCATCCTTGAGTGCGGCAGCGATGCCGTTGAGCACCACTTCGAAGGGCACGCCACGGTCGGTGTGGGTCTGTGGGTCGAAGAACGGTTCGGTGTGAATCACGTTCTGCGCCTTGCAGCGCAACAGGTACGCCCAGGTCAGGTCGTAGAAATCCTGCGACGTGCGCAAGACATCGGCGCCCTGGTAATACAGGTCGAGAAACTCTTGCAGGTTGTTGAAGGCGTACGCCTTGCGCAGGGTGTCGACATCGCTCCACGGCAGGGCGATCTTGTTGCGTTCGGCCAGGGCGAACAGCAACTCGGGCTCCAGCGAACCCTCCAGGTGCAAGTGCAGTTCTGCCTTGGGCAGGGCGTTCAGCCAGTCGTACATAGTCTTTTCTCATCAGGTGCAGATGACGAGCATTCTACAGATGCTCGTGGAAACAATTAGCAAAACCTGACCAGGCGGTTCACACCGCGTCCTGTTCCCGTCGATAAGCGTAGGTGTCGGCAAAACGCGAGAGCAGGAATTCGGCGCAGGTGGTGGCCGGGTACTTCGCCGGCTGCCCTTCATCCTGACAACCGGGCAGGCATTCAATCGGCGTATCGGGGTGAGGCTCGGCGAAGAACGGCATCGAGTATCGATCGACACCCAACGGGCTGATCACCCGGTGCGGCGTCGACAGGTAACGGTCGTTGCTCCAGCGCGCCATCATGTCGCCGAGATTGACCACGAACGTGCCCTCGATGGGTGGTGCGTCGATCCATTCGCCTTTGACGTTGCGCACCTGCAGTCCACCGGCGGCGTCCTGGTAAAGCAGGGTGATGCAACCGTAATCGGTATGGGCACCTGCACCTTGTTGTTCTTCGCAACTGGCGGTGTGGCGCGGCGGGTAATGAATCATCCGCAGCACGCTGACGGGTTCTTTGAAGCGCGTGTCGAAAAAGTCGCGCTCGATGTTCAGCGCCATCGTCATCGCCCGCAACAGGGTTTGGGCAAGCGCCTGCATGTCGACGTAATGTCGCTCCATCAAAGCTGCCCAACCCGGCAACGACGGATGACGGTTGGGACCGCGCAAGGGTTTTTCGGCGAGGACATCCGGATGATCCGCCGCAAGGTGCAGGCCCATGTCGAAGGTTTCTTTCAGGTCGCTGGGCTTGCTCGGGTCCAGCTGTTCGGTGGCGATGGCGCCATAGCCGCGATGGTGACGGGTCTGGGTGATGTCGATCTTGAGCTTTTCGTCGGTGGGCAGGGCGAAGAAGCGTTGGGCGTGGTCGAGTACCGCGTCGATGCGCGACGGGCTGATCGGGTGGCCCTTGATGTAGAAGAAGCCCCATTCTCGACAGGCGTGGTCGATTTGAGTCGCGATGGCTTGCCAGGCGGTTTGGTCATCGCTGTAGAGCGGGGCGATGTCGATGATGGGAAGACGATTCATGCAATTGTCCTGAGGAATACGCAGTCTGAAAAACACCGCAGTACCCCTGTGGGAGCGAGCTTGCTCGCGATAGCGGACTTTCAGTCAACTTGGATATTGAATGTGACGGCCCCATCGCGAGCAAGCTCGCTCCCACAGGTACAGTGTTGTGGCTGGAGTGGATTACTTGGGAATGTCCGCCTTCATGCCTTCAACGTAGTAGTTCATCGACGCCAGTTCCGCATTGCTGGCCGTCGCACCCGCCGCGATCTTCACAGCGCCGGCCTGATCCTTGATCGGTCCCGTGAACGGACGCAGCGCACCGCTCTTGATGTCGGCGATGAGCTGTTCTGCCTCGGCTTTCACCGGTGCCGGCACCAGGTCGCTGATCGGCAGTTCAACCGTGCCTTCCTGCAACCCGCCCCAGTAATCCTGCGACTTCCACATGTGGTCGAGCACGCTTTGGGTCGCCTGAATGTAATGCGGCCCCCAGTCGTTGACGATCGAGGTCAGCACCGCTTTGGGTCCGAAGTGCGCCATGTCCGAAGCATAGCCAACGGCATACACGCCGCGACGTTCAGCGGCCTGGATCGGTGCCGGGCTGTCAGTGTGCTGGAACACCACGTCCACGCCTTGGTCGATCAGCGCGTTGGCGGCGTCGGCTTCCTTGCCGGGGTCGAACCATGAGTTGACCCACACCACTTTGATCTCGGTGCCCGGGTTGTATTTGTTCAAAGCCAGTTGAATGGCGTTGATGTCACGGATGACTTCAGGGATCGGGAACGAGGCGACGTAGCCGATCTTCTTGGTCCTGGTCATTTTTGCCGCGAGGAAACCGCTGACGTAGCGACCTTCGTACGTGCGAGCCAGATAGGTGCCTAGGTTCTTGTCCTGCTTGTAGCCGGTGGCGTGTTCGAAGGTCACCTTGGGAAATTGCTTCGCCACTTTCAGGGTCGGGTTCATGTAGCCGAAAGAGGTGGTGAAGATCAGGTCGTAGTTGTCCTTGGCCATGTTGCGGATCACCCGCTCGGCGTCCGCACCCTCGGCGACGTTCTCGACGTAGTTGGTGGTGATCTGATTGCCGAACTTTTCGGCCAGCAACTTGCGTCCCTGTTCATGCTGATACGTCCAGCCGTGGTCACCGATCGGGCCGATGTAGACGAAGCCGACTTTCAGCGGGTCGGCGGCACTGGCGGTCAGGCTGGCGCTCAGACCGATGGCCGCGACAACGGCGCCAAGCAGCTTCTTCAACGGACGTTTGTGCATGAATGGAACTCCATGTTGTTGTGAGGTTGGCGGGGGCAATGCAAGTTGCTGACCAACAGGACAACAAAATGGCTTGCGACCGCGTAACGGCTATCGCGAGCAGGCTCACTCCCACAGGAAGCGGCGAGATTCCTGTGGGAGCGAGCCTGCTCGCGATGTGGCCGGTGCGGACAATAAAAGTGCATCGCCTGAAACGGCTGCCATCCACTGGTGCGCTAAGGTGTAACGAAACGTTAGCGCTCCACCGCAGTCAGTAGCTCATCACTCTGCTTTCGCTGCATCGGCAAAAAGGCCCGCAATGCTCACACTCTTCAAGCAAGAAAAGTTTCTCCTGCTGGCGCTGCTCGCTGCCGTCGCTGCTTATCCACTGGAACACTGGATGTTGCACAGTGGCCAGCCGGTTGCACTCGCTGCCGGCCTGGTCCTGATCGGTTTCATCGTCGCCGCCTCCATGCGCGTGGCCCATCACGCCGAACTGCTTGCCGAGAAAGTCGGTGACCCCTACGGCACGATGATCCTGACACTGGCTGCGGTGCTGGTAGAGGTGGTGATCCTGGCGATCATGATGAGCAACGAAGCCTCATCGACCCTGGTGCGTGACACGATTTATTCGGCGGTCATGCTCGACATCAACGGCATCCTCGGCCTTGCCGCGTTGATGGGCGGGATCAAGCACGGCGAGCAGTCTTACAACGACGATTCGGCCCGCAGTTACAGCGTGATGATCCTCACCGCCATGGGCGTCTCGATGGTGGTGCCGGAGTTCATTCCCGAAGCCAACTGGAAGGTGTATTCGGCGTTCACCATCGGTGCAATGATCGTGCTCTATGCCCTGTTCCTGCGCATGCAGGTGGGGCCACACAGTTATTTCTTCAGCTACAGCTACCCGGAAAAACGTCGCAAGAAACTCCCGGAAGAAGCACCTGAACCGGTCAATCTGACGCTGAGTATCGCCACCTTGGTGTTCGGCGTGGTGGTCATCGGCGCGTTGGCCGAGGTGATGTCCAAGACCCTCGACCTGGGCCTGGAAGGAACAGGCGCTCCGCCGGTGATCACGGCGATTCTGGTGGCGGCGATATCGGCAGCCCCGGAAATCCTCACCGCGTTGCGAGCGGCATTGGCCAACCGCATGCAGTCGGTGGTCAACATTGCCATGGGGGCGTCGCTGTCGACGGTGATCCTGACGGTGCCGGTGATGGAAGCCATGGCGCTCTACACCGGTCAGCCGTTCCAGATGGCAATGACCCCGGTGCAGACGGTGATGATCTTCCTCACCTTGATCGTCAGCGCGATCAACCTCAACGATGGCGAAACCAATGCCATCGAAGGGATGACTCACTTTGTGCTGTTTGCAACATTCATCATGTTGTCGCTGTTGGGCCTCTGAAATCACCACAAATCCCTGTGGGAGCGAGCCTGCTCGCGATGACGGAGTGTCAGCCGACCTTGATAGTGTCTGGCACACCGCTATCGCGAGCAGGCTCGCTCCCACAGTTTTTGATGGATGTTGTGTCAGGTGCCGGCGATCAGCTGCCGGGCAGCCTGGCTGTGATCGGCGATCAGACCTTTAAGATCCAGCCCCTCAACCTGCCCGTCAATCACCCGCCACTTGCCACCCACCATCACCCGATCCGCGCGATCCGCACCGCACAGCAGCAACGCCGACACCGGATCATGACTGCCGGAGAAGCGCAGCTCGTCAAGCTTGAACAACGCCAGATCCGCCTGCTTGCCCACCGCCAGTTCGCCGATATCCGTGCGCCCGAGCAAACTCGCCGAGCCCTTGGTCGCCCAGCCCAGAACCCGTTCCGGAGTGATCTTTTCCGCGCCGTAACGCAGCCGCTGAATATAAAGCGCCTGACGGGTTTCGAGCATCATGTTCGAGGCATCGTTGGACGCCGAGCCGTCCACCCCAAGACCCAGCAACGCGCCAGCAGCGGTCAGGTCCAGTGTTGGGCAAATGCCAGAGGCCAGGCGCATGTTCGAGCTCGGGCAATGGCAGATGCCAGTGCCGGCCGCGCCGAGGCGGGCGATTTCGTCCGGGTTGAAGTGGATACCATGAGCCAGCCAGGTGCGCGGGCCGAGCCAGCCGACGCTGTCCAGGTAATCCACGGTGCGCAGGCCGAAGCGTTGCAGGCAAAAGTCTTCTTCGTCGAGGGTTTCGGCCAGGTGAGTGTGCAGGCGAACGTCGAGTTTATTGGCCAGCTCGGCGCTGGCGGACATGATTTCCGGGGTCACCGAAAACGGCGAGCACGGCGCCAGAGCGATCTGGATTTGCGCGCCATCGCCACGCTCGTGGTATTCGGCGATCAGGCGCTGACTGTCGGCGAGAATCACTTCGCCTTCCTGCACGGTTTGCTGCGGTGGCAGGCCGCCGTCCTTTTCGCCCAGGCTCATGGAGCCGCGCGTCAGCATGGCGCGCATGCCCAGCTCGCGGACGCTCTCGACTTGCACGTCGATGGCATTTTCCAGGCCTTGCGGAAACAGGTAGTGGTGGTCGGCGGCGGTGGTGCAGCCAGACAGCAGCAATTCGGCCAGCGCGACTTTGCTGGCAAGGGCGAGTTTTTCAGGGGTCAGACGCGCCCAGACC
This sequence comes from Pseudomonas sp. fls2-241-R2A-110, assembly GCF_030209165.1. NCBI lineage: Bacteria > Pseudomonadati > Pseudomonadota > Gammaproteobacteria > Pseudomonadales > Pseudomonadaceae > Pseudomonas > Pseudomonas sp. fls2-241-R2A-110. The sequence goes on from NZ_JARVSN010000011.1 coordinate 210,971, forward strand.
GGGTACAGGGTTTTCAGCCACGGGAACAATGGCTGATTGACCACCGGCGCCCAGGCGCGGGTCAGGGTTTGATAGAAGTGGTGATGGGTGTTGATCAGCCCCGGCAGGATCACATGCTCGCGAGCATCGAAAACCTGTCCACAAGGCGCGCTAGGTTGCTGGCCGGCAGCGAGCACTTCGACGATCAAACCGTCTTGCAGCACCAGTCCGCCACGGGCATCGAGGCCATTGGCAGTGAAGATTGCGAGGGGATTTTTTAACCAGGTACGGGTCGCAGGCATGGTGGCCGGCTCCTCTGAAAGTGGGGTTCAGGTTAGCCAGCTCAGTGATTACCCTGTCTGCTGATCCAGGGTCGCCGCGGGGACGAGGAGCGAAGTTTACTCAGATTGAGCGCCGCAGATCCAGTGTGGGAGCGAGCTTGCTCGCGATAGCGGACTAATGGTCGACATCGATGTTGAATGTGCGACCGCTATCGCGAGCAAGCTCGCTCCCACAGGGGGCGGCGGTGTTTACCAGGGAATGGTTTCACCCCGGTAATTCACGAAGTGATGCCCGCCCTTGCCGGTGTATGCGTTCACCTGATCAATGAGACCACGGGTGCTGGTTTCCACATCGATGTCGGCGCCTTCACCGCCCATATCCGTCTTCACCCAGCCCGGATGCAACGACAACACGGTGAGTTTCTGCTCGCCCAATTGGGTCACGAAACTGTTGGTCATCGAGTTCAACGCCGCCTTGCTGGCCTTATACAACGCCAGCTCCGGCGCGTCCGGCATGGTCACGCTGCCCAGCACCGAACTCATGAAGGCCAGTACGCCGGTATCCGGGCGAATCTGCCCGACAAAACGCTGTGCCAGATTGATCGGTGCCACGGCGTTGGTGAAGAACAATTGGCCGACCTCGGCCAAGGTCGCACCGCCCGGTGTTTGCACGTCCGGGCCTTTGACTCCGGCATTCACGAACAGCAAATCAAACACTTCGCCCTTGAGCCGTTGGCTCAGCGCGATGACCGCCTGCTGGTCATCCATATCGAGTTTCTCGATCCGCACCTTGCCCAGCGCTTGCAGTGCTTCGGCATTCTGCGGATTGCGCACGGTGGCGGTGACTTGCCAGCCGTCGGCCAGCAGGGTTTTCACCAGACCGAGGCCAAGGCCACGGGAGGCGCCAATGATGAGTGCGGTTTTTGCCGTAGACATGAGGGGCTTCCTTGATCAATGAGGGTCACGGATTTAATGGACAACGCTGACCGAGCCGTTGCTGCAACTCACTGCGCAGCGCGCCCAGTTCGTCCATTCGGGTTTCAATCAGTTTGAGTTTGTCTTGCAGCAATTGCGTGACGGCACTGTCCGGGTTGGGCGACTGCCACAACGCGGCGACACTGTTAGCGATCTCGCCGAGGGTAAACCCCAGCCGTTGAGCCGTCTTGATATACAGCACCAGTTGCACCATGTCCGCCGGGTAGTCGCGATATCCGTTGGCCGTGCGTTGTGCCGCGATCAACCCGCGTTGCTCGTAAAAGCGCAGCGTGTCGCGACTGACGGCGCAGGCCTGGGCTAATTCACCGATGCGCATCATGACGTCTCGAGAGGGGGTTGACCTTGGAGCATACTCCAGGCTTTAGCCTTTTTGCTCCCTGATTTTATGGAGCAAGAAGGATGTGGACTTCAACGCAATATCGCCGGTTGGTGCGGGGTAGCGCCTGGTATGACTTGATCGTGACGGCGGCGTTTGCCACGCCGTGGAGCTTCACCGCATTGCATGGAGTGTTGTCGAGTTTGAGTCAGGCTATCAACCTGCCCGGTGAATTGCCGGCGTTCGAGCCGATGCACATGCTGATGGCCAATCTGTTTGGCTCGATTGTGTGTATCTGGGCGGTGCTGCGCATCCGCGATCCGCAGCAGATTTTTGGTCGGTACGACGCGGTGGGGCGGTTCCTGTTTGCGGCTTGGATGCTCTATGCCTTGGTTCACGGCGCCAGTTATTTGCTGGTGATTTTCCTGGTCTTGGAATTGGCGTGGGGCTTAGCTCAAGTGTTGCCAGTGCGGGCGTCATCGCGAGCAAGCTCGCTCCCACAGGGGAATGCGTTCTAATGTGGGAGTGAGCCTGCTCGCGATGGGGCCAGTGCAGGCAGCCGCTAATGCCCGGCCTGCCACGGCTGCCCCAACGACACCGGCGCATACAACCGCGTACGCAGCGCATCCCGCGACAGCAGCACCAACACCACAATGGTCGCGACATAAGGCAGCATCGCCAGCAGGCTCGACGGAATCGCCAGCCCCAATCCCTGCGCCACCAAATGCAGGATGCTGGCGAGTCCGAACAGATACGCCCCCAGCAGCAACCGCCACACCCGCCAACTGGCAAATACCACCAGGGCCAGGGCAATCCAGCCGCGACCGGCACTCATGTTCTCCGCCCACATCGGCGTATACGCCAGGGACAAATACGCCCCGGCCAAACCGGCCATCGCGCCGCCGAACAGCACCGCCAGCGTGCGCACACCCAACACCGGCAAGCCCATCGCGCTGGCCGCATCCGGGTTTTCCCCGACAGCTTGAATGATCAATCCGACGCGGCTTTTCACAATCACCCAGGCCACCAGAGCAAACAGCGCGAACGACAGGTACACCAGCAGATCCTGGGCAAACAGCATTCGTCCGATCAGCGGAATGTCACTCAAATAAGGAATCGCCACCGGCTCAAAACCGGCCAGCGGTTTACCGACCCACGCCGCGCCGACAAAGGTCGACAGACCGACGCCGAAGATCGTCAACGCCAACCCGGTGGCCACTTGGTTGGCGTTGAACACCAGCGCCACCAGCGCAAACAGCGACGACAACAGCATCCCCGCGAGCATGGCCAGCAATACACCGAGCCACAGGTTGCCGCTGTTCAGCGCGACGATAAAACCGATCACTGCGCCAAACAGCATCATGCCTTCCTGGCCGAGGTTGAGGACGCCGCTCTTCTCGCAGATCAACTCTCCAAGGGCCACCAACAGCAACGGCGTACCACAACGAACCATGGCGTAGAAAATATTGCTCAGCAGATCGATATCCATCACAGCGCTCCTGCCTGCACGGCATTGGTGTGCGCACGGCGGGACCAGCGCAGGTTCAAACGGGGTCGGTAGAGAATCAGCACGTCACTGGCAAGCAGGAAAAACAGCATCATCCCCTGGAACAACTGCGTGATCGCTTGTGGCAGGTTCATGCTCATCTGCGCGCTCTCGCCGCCGATGTACAGCAGCGCCATCAACAGGCTGGAAAAAACAATGCCGATGGGATTGAGCCGTCCGAGAAACGCCACAGTGATCGCCGCATAGCCGTAACCGGGCGAGACTTGCGGCACCAGTTGACCGATGGGGCCGGTGACTTCGCACACCCCGGCCAACCCCGCCAACCCGCCACTGATCAGCAGTGCCAACCAGATCAGGCGCTTCTCGCGAAAGCCGACGAAACCTGCCGCACGCTTGTCCAGCCCTAGCACTTTGATCTGGAACCCGACAAAGCTCTTCTGCAGCAACACCCACACCGCCACCAATGCAAGGAGCGCGAAATACACCCCGGCGTGAACCCGGCCGTCCTCGATCAACAGCGGCAGACGACTGGCATCGCCAAACATCGCCGACTCTGGAAAGTTGAAGCCGGCAGGATCTTTCAGCGGCCCATGCACGCAGAACAGCAAAAGGTTCAAGGCGATGTAATTGAGCATGATGCTGGTGAGGATTTCATTGGCATTGAATCGCGTGCGCAACCACGCCGTCAGACCGGCCCACGCCGCGCCGGCCAGGGTGCCAACGAACAGGATCAGCACCAGCGCCCAGCGACTTTGCATGTCGATAATGTTCACCGCCAACGCACTGCCAGCTAGCGCTCCCAGCAGCAGTTGGCCTTCGGCGCCGATGTTCCAGATCCGTGCTTGATACGCCACCGCCAGGCCCAGGGCGCAGAGCAGAATCGGCAACGCTTTGACGAGCAACTCAGAGACGCCATACAGGTCGCTGATCGGCGCAATCAGCAGGGTGTGCAGCGTCAACAATGGATCGTGTCCCAGCGCAATAAACAGCAGCGAGCCGCAGCCCAAGGTCAGGACTGCCGCCAGCAACGGCGAGCACCACAGCATCAGGCGCGATTGCTGGCCACGGGGTTCGAGAGAAAGCAGCATGTAAAACTCCGTTAAACCGCAGCGGGTGCGAGGGATTGAGGGGCGTCGAACTGGCCGGCCATCCAGCCGCCGACATCGATCAGGCGTGTGTCGAGCGTGGCTCTGAGTGGCGACAGATGTCCGCTGCACAGGGCGCCGAGGCGGTCGCTGATCTGGAACAGTTCGTCGAGGTCTTCGGAGATCACCAGAATCGCCGCGCCAGCATCGCGCAAGGCAATCAAGGCTCGGTGAATGGTGGCGGCGGCGCCGACGTCCACGCCCCAGGTCGGGTGCGCGGCCACCAGCAATTTGGGTTGCTGGAGGATTTCCCGGCCAAGGATGAACTTCTGCAAATTGCCGCCAGACAGGCTGCGCGCGGGTGTCTGGCTATCGGGTGCTTTCACCGCGAAACGCCGGATGATCTCTCGCGCCAGAGCTTCGACCTTGCTGCGCTGGATCAACCCGTGGCTGACCAGCCCTTGCCCAAATGCGCTCAGCAGGGCGTTGTCGGCCAGGCTCAAATCGGGCACCGCACCGTGGCCCAGACGCTCGGCAGGCACGAATGCCAGACCGAGCCGACGCCGCGCATCGGGCCGCAAATCGGCAACCGGTTGTCCGTCGAAACGGATCGTCGCGTGGTCATTGCGGGTCAGCCGTTCTTCACCGCTGAGCAAGGCCAGCAATTCATCCTGACCATTGCCTGCCACACCGGCGATGCCGACGATTTCACCGCTGCGCACTTGCAGGTCAATGCCTTTCAGGGAGCAGCCAAACGGGTCCGGGTTGTGCCAGGACAATCCGTTCACGTTCAAAAATGCCTCGCCGCCCGTCACCTTCGGATACTCGGTGATCAGCGCGGCAGCCTCGCCGACCATCAGTTTCGCCAGTTGCTGATCCGAGCACTGCGAAGGCACGCAATGGCCGGCCACCCGTCCGCCGCGCAGCACCGTGGCGCTGTGACACAAGGCACGAACTTCGCCGAGCTTGTGGCTGATAAACAGAATGCTGCAGCCCTCGGCCGCCAGTCGGCGCAGGGTAATGAACAGTTCATCGGCCTCTTGTGGTGTCAGCACCGAGGTTGGCTCATCGAAAATCAACAGGCGGATGTCCTGCATCAGGCAACGGACGATTTCGACTCGCTGCCGTTCGCCGATCGACAGGCTGTGGACAAGTCGCTCCGGCTCCAGCGCCATGCCGTAGCGCCGGGAAACCTCACGAATTCTTGGCTCCAGCTGTTTCGGCGTGCCGGCCGCCGCGCCCATCGCCAAGGCAATGTTCTGCGCCACACTGAGGGTTTCGAACAATGAAAAATGCTGGAACACCATGCCGATCCCCAGCCCGCGAGCCTGTGCCGGATTGCGCATGTTCACACGCTGACCTTGCCAGATCATCTCCCCGGAATCGGCATGGGTGACGCCGTAGATGATCTTCATCAATGTGCTTTTCCCCGCGCCGTTTTCGCCCAGCAGTGCATGGATTTCACCGGGGGCGATGCTCAGGTCGATGGCGTCGTTGGCCAGGCATCCGGGGTAACGTTTGCTGATTTTGCACAATTGCAGACGGGGGATTTGATCAGGGGGCGGCACGGGGTTGGGCATGACGGGCTCGGTTCGATGGGCGTTATACCTGTGGATAAAGCAATTTCCTGGCCATTGAGTCAGGAAAACTGAAAATCCACGTCGGTAACGGCTTTGCCGGCGGGGCCTCGCCATATTTCGATCCCGGCTCGGCACCACTTGAGGGCAAAGTGTTTGATCAGGCTCTGATTTTGCCCAGGCACTTTGATCAAAAAACGAGCAACACGCCGTAAGCTATGCCAGATAGGGGGCTGCGCCAGCCATGAACGGGTTATCCACAGGTTGCTCCACAGTATTTGTGCGCAAGCCGAAAGCACGGGCATAAGCACTGCGCGGCTATCTCTAAAGGTGATAAACCACTCTAACTATTTGTTTTTTCGTTAAATTTGTCTTGTTGGTGGCAAATTGGACGAAAAGTGAGCAAACACCGCAAAGCCGCATGACAGAAGGGTTACAGCAGAATGTGCTCAGGTTATCCACAGCCGGGTGCACAGCAGATGTGGGCAAATACATCGACTCGATGAAAGGATGGTGAACGGAGTTGGTGCGATCAGTGCTGCAACAGAATGCGTCCGCGACTCAAATCCGCGAGTTGGGTTTGCAAGAGGTCGATGCGTTCCCTACCGATTGCCAGTTGCAGTTCCACGCCGTTGGCGGTGAACGTTTCTTCCACCACCAGACCGCCCGATTCTGCGACCCGCAGTTTCACCAGGGCCAACTCGCCAAAGGCGCAGGCACAGCTGACGGGCACTCGACTGATCAACTCAACCTTCGCCGCAGCTTGCAGGCACTTGTTCGCGCCACCGCCGTACGCCCGGGCGAGGCCGCCGGTGCCCAGTTGAATGCCGCCGTACCAGCGGATCACCAGCACCGCGACCTGATCGCAATCCTGCGCCTCGATCGCCGCCAGAATCGGCCGGCCGGCGGTGCCACCGGGTTCGCCATCGTCGTTGCTGCGATATTGGTCGCCCAGTTTCCAGGCCCAGCAATTGTGCGAGGCATTCAGATCGCTGTGCTGCTCGATGAACGCCTGAGCCTCAGCGGGGCTGGAGATCGGCGCGGCGAAGGTGATGAAGCGGCTTTTGCGAATCTCTTCGCGAAACTCGCAAAAGCCGCTGAGGGTAGAAGGCATAAGTGTCTTAAATGGTTGGCGTCAGGCCGCAGCCCTTGAGGACGATGCGGATCAGGTTGTTGCCGGCGTCTTCCATGTCTTGCTTGGTCAGCTTGGTACGGCCGCTGACACGGCAGATCTGGGTGGCGAAGTCTGCGTAATGCTGGGTGCTGCCCCACAACAGGAAGATCAGGTTGACCGGATCGACCGGGTCCATCTTTCCTGCGTCGATCCACGCCTGGAACACCGCGGCCCGGCCCTGGAACCAGTCGCGATAATCCTGGTTGAAATACTCGGTCAGGCACTCGCCACCGCTGATTACTTCCATCGCAAAAATGCGCGAGGCTTGTGGCTGGCGGCGCGAGAATTCCATTTTGGCGCGGATGTAACGAGTCAGCGCTTGCGCTGGATCGTCCTGGGCGGTGAGGGTGTTGAAGGTGCTGTCCCACAACTGAAGAATGTTGCTCAACACCGCGACGTACAAACCAAGCTTGTTGGTGAAGTAGTAATGCAGGTTTGCCTTGGGCAACCCGGCATTCAAGGCGATGGTGTTCATGCTGGTGCCTTTGAACCCGTGACGGGCGAACTCGTCTTCGGCGGCTTTGATGATGGTCTCTTCGTTCTTCTGACGAATGCGGCTGGCAGGTTTGCCGCCGTGAGCGGGGACTTCAAAGGTCATAGGCACTTCCAGACTGTTGAGTGGGTGCAACCAGTGCGTTGATAGCGCACCCACAGGCTCCAGACAAGTCCCGAGGCAATAAAAGCCCTAGCGTGTTGCCGCCAGACTCTCCAAAAAGCTTTCCAGCACCAGATGGGGGCGCCGGCCCTTGCGAGTGACCGATGCGAGGCTCAAGTCATAAAAGCGTGCCTTGGGTTTAAGGGCACGCAATCGACCTTGTTGCACCCAAAGGCTCGCGTAATGATCCGGCAGGTAACCGATGTAGCGTCCGGTCAGAATCAGGAAGGCCATGCCTTCGCGGTCCGAGGCACTGGCGGTGCAATTGAGTGCCTGGTAATGCGCCTGAATCTCGGCCGGCAAGCGGAACGTCGGGGCGATGGCGTCCTGGCTGTTGAGGCGCTCGTCGTCCAGTTGTTTGTCATCAACGTAAAACAATGGGTGCCCGACCGCGCAATACAGCAGCGAGCGTTCGCTGTAGAGCGGCTGATATTCCAGGCCCGACAGCGCGCTGGCCTGCGGCACGACACCGACATGCAAGCGGCCGTCGAGCACGCCTTGTTCGACTTCGTTGGGCGCGATCATGCGGATCTGAATCTGCACGTCCGGCCCGCGTTCCTTCAATTGCGCCAGCGCGTGGGTGATCCGCATGTGGGGGAGGGTGACCAGGTTATCGGTCAGGCCAATGGTCAACTCGCCGCGCAGATGCTGGTGCAGGCCGTTGACCTCGGTGCGGAAACTTTCCAGCGCACTTAATAGCTGCAACGCCGATTGGTACACCTCGCGACCTTCTTCGGTCAGGGAAAACCCGGCGCGCCCGCGTTGACACAGGCGCAGGCCGAGGCGTTGTTCCAGATCGCTCATTTGCTGGCTGATGGCTGAGCGGCCAATGCCCAGCACCGATTCCGCCGCTGAAAAGCCACCGCATTCCACCACGCTGCGGAAGATGCGCAGCAGTCGGATATCAAAGTCGCTGACTTGGGCCAGTGGATCGGGACGGCGAGTGCTCATGCGTTAATGACTCAAAGTTTAGTAGCGACCAGACTGAACGTTAGAAGAGTTGGATTTCACAGACTTTATCTCCGTGGCAATTTAGCTGCAAGAACGCTTTTCATCTCCACGCCGCTTATCGCCCTGCGAGGTTTTGCCCATGAACTTGCCTGAAAATGCCCCGACTTCCCTGGCCAGCCAGCTCAAGCTCGATGCTCACTGGATGCCCTACACCGCCAACCGCAATTTCCAGCGTGATCCGCGACTGATCGTGGCGGCTGAAGGCAGCTGGCTGACGGACGACAAAGGCCGCAAAGTCTACGATTCGCTGTCCGGTCTGTGGACCTGCGGCGCCGGGCACACCCGCAAGGAAATTCAGGAAGCGGTCGCCAAGCAACTGGGCACCCTCGATTACTCGCCGGGCTTCCAGTACGGTCACCCGCTGTCGTTCCAGCTGGCTGAAAAAATCACAGACCTGACGCCGGGCAATCTCAACCACGTGTTCTTCACCGACTCGGGTTCCGAGTGCGCCGACACTGCGGTGAAGATGGTCCGCGCCTACTGGCGTCTGAAAGGCCAAGCGACCAAGACCAAAATGATCGGCCGTGCCCGTGGTTACCACGGCGTGAACATCGCCGGCACCAGCCTCGGCGGCGTCAACGGCAACCGCAAAATGTTTGGCCAGGCGATGATGGACGTCGATCACCTGCCGCACACCTTGCTGGCGAGTAATGCCTACTCCCGTGGCATGCCGACAGAGGGCGGCATCGCCCTGGCGGATGAACTGCTCAAGCTGATCGAACTGCACGACGCTTCGAACATCGCTGCTGTATTCGTCGAGCCAATGGCCGGGTCCGCTGGCGTGCTGGTTCCGCCACAGGGTTACCTCAAGCGTCTGCGCGAGATCTGCGATCAGCACAACATCCTGCTGGTGTTCGACGAAGTGATCACCGGTTTCGGCCGTACCGGTTCGATGTTCGGCGCAGACAGCTTCGGCGTGACGCCGGACCTGATGTGCATCGCCAAACAAGTCACCAACGGCGCGATCCCGATGGGCGCGGTGATTGCCAGCTCCGAGATCTACCAGACCTTCATGAATCAGGCGACGCCTGAGTACGCAGTCGAATTCCCGCACGGCTACACCTATTCCGCACACCCGGTGGCTTGCGCCGCTGGCCTGGCAGCCCTCGATCTGCTGCAAAAGGAAAACCTGGTGCAGAGCGTGGCCGAAGTCGCACCGCATTTCGAAAATGCGCTGCACGGTCTCAAGGGCTCGAAGAACATCATCGACATTCGTAACTACGGCCTGGCCGGCGCGATCCAGATCGCACCGCGTGATGGCGATGCCATCGTGCGTCCGTTCGAAGCCGGCATGGCGCTTTGGAAAGCCGGGTTCTACGTGCGCTTCGGCGGCGACACCCTGCAGTTCGGCCCAACCTTCAACAGCAAGCCGCAAGACCTGGATCGTCTGTTCGACGCGGTCGGCGAAGTGCTGAACAAGATCGACTGATTTTCCCCTCTATATAAGTACAAAACAGCAGACGCCCTCGACGGGCGTCTGTGGACAACTTTTCAGGAGCCCTGCATGAGCCTTATCCCGCATTTGATCAATGGCGAACTGGTAACCGAAGACGGTCGCACGGCCGACGTGTTCAACCCGTCTACTGGCCAGGCCATCCACAAGCTGCCGTTGGCTAGCCGTGAAACCATTCAGAAAGCCATCGACTCGGCCAAAGCTGCGTTCCCGGCGTGGCGCAATACGCCACCGGCCAAGCGTGCGCAGGTAATGTTCCGCTTCAAGCAATTGCTGGAGCAGAACGAAGCACGTATCGCCCAATTGATCAGCGAAGAGCACGGCAAGACTCTGGAAGACGCTGCCGGTGAACTGAAACGCGGTATCGAGAACGTCGAGTTCGCTTGCGCAGCGCCGGAAATCCTCAAGGGTGAGTACAGCCGCAACGTCGGGCCGAACATTGATGCCTGGTCGGATTTCCAGCCACTGGGTGTGGTTGCCGGTATCACTCCGTTCAACTTCCCGGCGATGGTGCCACTGTGGATGTATCCGCTGGCGATCGTCTGCGGTAACTGCTTCATCCTCAAACCGTCCGAGCGTGATCCAAGCTCGACATTGCTGATCGCTCAATTGTTGCTGGAAGCCGGTCTGCCTAAAGGTGTGCTGAGTGTGGTGCACGGCGATAAGGCTGCGGTTGACGCGCTGATCGAAGCGCCGGAAGTCAAAGCGCTGAGCTTCGTGGGTTCGACGCCGATTGCCGAGTACATCTATGCCGAAGGCACCAAGCGCGGCAAACGCGTCCAGGCACTGGGCGGCGCGAAGAACCATGCGGTGCTGATGCCGGATGCGGATCTGGATAATGCCGTCAGTGCTCTGATGGGCGCTGCGTATGGTTCCTGCGGCGAGCGTTGCATGGCGATCTCGGTGGCCGTGTGTGTTGGCGACCAAGTGGCAGATGCATTGGTGGCCAAACTGACGCCGCAGATCAAGGCGCTGAAGATCGGTGCCGGTACCTCCTGTGGTCTGGACATGGGCCCGCTGGTTTCCGCTCAGGCTCGTGACAAAGTGAGTGGCTATATAGAAGACGGCGTCTCGGCCGGAGCTTCGTTGGTGGTCGATGGCCGTGGCTTGAGCGTAACCGGCCATGAAGATGGTTTCTTCCTGGGCGGCTGCCTGTTCGATAACGTCACGCCAGAGATGCGTATCTATAAAGAAGAGATCTTCGGACCCGTGCTGTGTGTCGTTCGGGTCAATAGCCTGGAAGAGGCCATGCAACTGATCAACGATCACGAGTATGGCAACGGCACCTGCATCTTCACCCGTGACGGTGAAGCGGCGCGGTTGTTCTGTGACGAGATCGAAGTCGGTATGGTTGGCGTCAACGTGCCATTGCCGGTGCCGGTGGCTTATCACAGCTTTGGTGGCTGGAAGCGTTCGCTGTTCGGCGATCTGCATGCGTACGGTCCCGATGGCGTGCGTTTCTATACCCGTCGCAAGGCTATTACCCAGCGCTGGCCGCAGCGGGCGAGCCATGAAGCATCGCAATTCGCATTCCCTAGCTTGTAAGTAGAAAGGGAAAAAGGCCGGCCCCAGGGGCCGGCCTTTGCGTTTCTGGGGCTGTTTGCACCGATATGACAGAATTATGAAAATAGGTGTTGACGGCAGATTCTGGAAGTCTATAATTCGCCCCACTTCCGG
>NZ_JARVSN010000023.1:0-218702 GCF_030209165.1 Pseudomonas sp. fls2-241-R2A-110
GATGCTCGCGGTGCTCGATGGCCTTGGCGCGCAGGTCTTCGATGTCGACGTTGCCACGCGCGTCGCACGCGGTCACCACCACACGCATACCAGCCATGTTGGCGGTCGCCGGGTTGGTGCCGTGAGCCGAAGACGGGATCAGGCAGATGTCGCGACGGTCTTCGCCACGGCTCTGGTGATAGGCACGAATCGCCAGCAGGCCGGCGTATTCACCTTGAGAACCGGCGTTCGGTTGCAGCGAGATCGCGTCGTAACCGGTGGCGGCGCAGAGCATCGCTTCCAGTTCGTCGGTCAGTTGCTGGTAGCCGGCGCTTTGCTCGGCCGGGGCGAATGGGTGCAGGGCACCGAATTCGGCCCAGGTCACCGGGATCATTTCGCTGGCGGCGTTGAGTTTCATGGTGCACGAACCCAGCGGGATCATGGTGCGATCCAGCGCCAGGTCCTTGTCGGCGAGCTTGCGCAGGTAGCGCATCAACTCGGTTTCCGAGTGATAACGGTTGAACACCGGGTGGCTGAGGATCGGCGATTGGCGGACCAGCGCGGCTGGAATAGTGCTTTGAACGCTTGTGGCCAATGCCGCGAAGTCCGGTAGCGCTTTGCCGTCGGCCAGCAGGGCCCACAGGGTTTCCACGTCGGCTTGCGAGGTGGTTTCGTCGAGGGACAAGCCCAGACGCTCGGCATCGACCACGCGCAGGTTGATCTGCTGGGTGCGAGCCTTGTCGTGCAGCTTGGCGGTGTTGGCGCCAGTGTTCAGAGTCAGCGTGTCGAAGAAGCTTTCCTGCTCGACGTTCAGGCCGATGGCTTTCAGGCCCTGGGCCAGAATCGCGGTCAGGTGATGCACGCGATTGGCGATCTGCGTCAGGCCTTTCGGGCCGTGGTACACGGCGTACATGCTGGCGATGTTGGCCAACAGCACTTGCGCGGTACAGATGTTCGACGTGGCTTTCTCGCGGCGGATGTGTTGCTCGCGGGTCTGCATCGCCAGGCGCAGGGCCGGCTTGCCGAAACGGTCCACGGAGACACCGACCAGACGGCCCGGCATGTCGCGCTTGAACGCATCCTTGGTGGAGAAGTACGCGGCGTGCGGACCACCGAAGCCCAGCGGCACGCCGAAACGTTGCGCACTGCCGATGGCCACGTCGGCGCCGAACTCGCCCGGCGGCGTGAGCACGGTCAGGGCCAGCAGGTCCGCCGCGACGGCGACCAGCGCGTTGGCGGCGTGGAAGCGTTCGGTCAGTTCGCGGTAATCGAAGACGTCACCGTTGCTCGCCGGGTATTGCAGCAGCGCGCCGAAGAATGGCGTCACGTCGGTCAGTTCACGCTCGTCGCCGACCACCACGTCGATGCCCAGCGGCTCGGCACGGGTGCGCAGCACGTCGAGGGTCTGCGGGTGGCAATGCACGGAAGCGAAGAAGGCGTGGCTGCCCTTGTTCTTGCTCAGGCGTTTGCAGAAGGTCATCGCTTCAGCGGCGGCGGTGGCTTCGTCGAGCAAGGATGCGTTGGCGATCGGCAGGCCGGTCAGGTCGCTGATCAGGGTCTGGAAGTTCAGCAGCGCTTCGAGACGGCCCTGGGAAATTTCTGGCTGGTACGGGGTGTAGGCGGTGTACCAGGCCGGATTTTCCAGCAGGTTGCGCAGGATCGGCGACGGCGTGTGCGTGCCGTAGTAACCCTGGCCGATGAAGGTCTTGAACAGCTGGTTCTTGCCGGCGATGGACTTGATCAAGGCCAGGGCATCGGCTTCGCTCAGGCCGTCTTCGAGGCCGAGCACGCTGGTGCCTTTGATGCTGTCGGGGATGACGCTGGCGCTCAGGGCTTCCAGGGAGTCGAAACCGAGGCTGTTGAGCATGGCTTGCTCGTCGCCGGCGCGTGGACCGATGTGACGGGCGATGAATTCGTTGGCGGTCGAAAGGTTTACTTGAGTCATGTCAGCGCTCCTCAGGCTTCGGCGTTGGCTTTGATCAGGCGGTCGTAGGCGTCCTGATCCAGCAAGTTGGCGACAGCCGAGGCGTCGGTTGGCTTGAAGCGGAAGAACCAGCCTTCGCCCAGCGGATCTTCGTTGACCAGTTCAGGGCTGCTGTCGAGCGCCGGGTTCACTTCCAGCACTTCACCGTCGAGTGGCATGTACACGCCGCTGGCGGCTTTTACCGATTCCACGGTGGCGGCTTCAGCGCCTTTGTCGTAGGACTGCAGCTCAGGCAGTTGTACGAAAACCACATCGCCCAAGGCGTTCTGCGCGAAAGCGGTGATGCCGACTGTGACGCTGCCGTCAGCTTCAGTGCGCAGCCATTCGTGATCTTCAGTAAAACGCAATTCGCTCATGGAAACTCCTAAGGGGGCCAGACTCGTCTGGTGGACGCGATGGAATGCTTGGGCAAAAGCCCTTCTTTATGGATGGCTACTAAGCAAGATCGCGGCCAATGTGGTTAAACCCTTATGAATCAGTGCTTTGGGAATAAATTGGGTGCGTGCGAATTAAATAGCTGTAGCGAAATCGCTACAGTTGGAAGCAAAGAAAAAAGCGTAGTGGGATCAAAGCCTTGCGCAGCGGTGATCAGGGGAGGGTGTATCGATATCGTTCCGCTGTAGCGCTTTCAGTACAGATGGAGGTCGTTTTTGAGCATAATTTTGAGGTCAGCGCAAAACCTGTGGGAGCGAGCTTGCTCGCGATGACGGCGGAACAGCCAACATTGATAGCGACTGGTCTACCGCCATCGCGAGCAAGCTCGCTCCCACAGTGATTTTGTGTCGTCAGGGAGATTGTATTTTCAGCCCTACGGCTTGTTGGGAATCCCGTACTTGCGCAACCGATGGGCAATCGCGGTGTGGGACGTCTGCAGGCGACTGGCCAGTTGCCGGGTCGAGGGGTAGCTGACGTAGAGTTTTTCCAGCAGGGTTTTTTCGAACTCTTCCATGGCTTGCTCAAGGCTGTCGACATCGCTGTCGCTCTGGCGCGCCACGGAGGTGCCAGCGATATCGAGGTCGCCGATGTCCACCAGGCTGCTTTCGCAAATCGCCGCGGCGCGGAAGATGACGTTCTGCAATTGCCGCACGTTGCCCGGCCAGCGGTTGCCCAGCAGTGCCGGATAAGTGCCTGGCGCCAGGCGGCAGACCGGGCGCTGGATTTGCGCGCAGGCCTGCTGCATGAAATAGCGTGCCAGCAGCAGGATGTCCTGGCCGCGTTCGCGCAGCGGCGGGACTTCAACGTTGAGGACGTTGAGGCGATAGAACAGGTCTTCGCGGAACGAGCCCTCGCTGACCATTTTTTCCAGGTCGCGATGGGTCGCGCTGAGGATCCGCACGTTGACCTTTACTTCCCGGTCACCGCCCACTCGACGGAAGCTGCCGTCGTTGAGGAAGCGCAGTAACTTCGCCTGCAAGTACGGCGACATCTCGCCGATCTCATCGAGAAACACCGTGCCCTGGTTGGCCAGTTCCATCAGCCCCGGTTTGCCGCCCCGTTGCGCACCGGTGAAGGCGCCAGGGGCATAGCCGAACAGCTCGCTTTCGGCGAGGTTCTCCGGCAACGCCGCGCAGTTCAGCGCCAGGAACGGCGAGCTGTGCCGAGCGCTGATGGCGTGGCAGGCCCGCGCCACCAGCTCTTTGCCGGTGCCGGTTTCGCCCTGGATCAACAGCGGTGCATCGAGTGCCGCCACTCGCTGGGCGCGCGCCTTGAGCGTACGAATCGCCGGGGATTCGCCCAACAGCGCGTCGAAACCTTCGGCGTGATCATGGTGCAGCGCGGACAGGCGTTCGCCGATGCGGTTGGGTTGGTACAAAGTCAACAGGGCGCCAGCGTCGGTGATCGGCGTGGCGTCCAGCAACAGAGTCTGGCCGTTGACGGTGATCTCGCGCAGCGGCAGGCGAAAGCCATTTTCCAGCAGCGCATCGAGCAACGCCGGATCGGCAAACAGGTCGGCGACGCTTTCACCGGCCGGTTCGCGACCATACAAGGCGATCAACGCCGGGTTGGCCAGCAATACCTTGCCAGCGCTGTCCAGCGCCAGTACCGGGTCGGTCATGGCGGCGAGCAACGCATCGAGCTGCAAGTGCCGACGCTGACCGGGAAGGATGTCGACCACCGTCATCGTTTGCACGCCGCGCACGCTGAGCAGGGCGTCGCGCAGTTCGTCGAGCACCTCCGGACTCAAGGTCGGGGCGTCGATGTAGACGTTCGGCGGCACCATCTCCACCGCATCCAGATTGAGATTGCGCCCACCGAGCAGGGCCAGGACTTCCTGGGTAATGCCGACGCGGTCGATGAAGCTGACGTGGATACGCATGGGGCGGTTTTTGGTTCTGGAGTGCGGAGGGTGGCAAGTATGCCTTGGGGCGGACCAATGGTGAAATCCCGTGCAGGACTTCGGGATGACACCAACACCCTGTGGGAGCGAGCTTGCTCGCGATGGCGGTGTATCAGTCGACAGTTATGGTGACTGTCAGTCCGCTATCGCGAGCAAGCTCGCTCCCACAGGTACAGCGTTCATCCTGGGGAACAGGGTTATTCGAAGTGTTCGATGTTCACCGGGTCGCCGGATTTCATGTCCAGTTGCACCCGGATGTCTTCAAACATCAGATCGTAATGCTTGTGGACCGAGCCGATCTGGCTGTGTGACTTTGGAATGCCGTACTGCTCGGCGATCTTCGTCACGTTGTTGGCAAAGTTGTAGGCCTCCTCCTTGGGCAGGAAGAAGGTCTCTTTCATGTCCTTGCCCTGAATGCTGCCATGCATCGTGAACTGGATGCCTTTGACCCCTTTGGGGTTCTTGCTGACTTCATAGTCGAGACAAATGTTGTAGCTGACATCGTTCTTGTCCAACGCGTGACGCTCGATGTGCAAGTGACCCGGTACAAACTGTGCCATAGACGTCTCTCCCTACAAGTAAGTAATGCCAGGTTTCGCCGTGCTGATGCGCGTACCTGCCTTGCCCTGGACGATCGCTTCAATGTCCGAGAGTGAACCGATCACCGCCACTTTTCCAGTATGGCGGGCAAACTCACAGGCTGCCTGCACCTTCGGTCCCATGGAGCCGGCGGCGAAGCCGAGTTTTTCCATTTCGTCCGGGTGCGCCTCGACGATGGATTTTTGCGTGGGTTTGCCGAAATCGACATAGGCCGCGTTGACGTCGGTGGCGATCACCAGCAGATCGCTTTCAAGCTGTTCGGCCAGCAGCGCCGAACACAGGTCCTTGTCGATCACCGCTTCCACGCCTTGCAGTTTGCCGTGGGGGCCGTACATCGTCGGGATGCCGCCACCGCCGGCACAGATCACGATGCTGCCTTTTTCCAGCAGCCACTTGATCGGGCGGATTTCGAAGATGCGCTTGGGTCTCGGGCTGGCCACCACGCGACGGAATTTGTCGCCGTCCGGGGCAATCGCCCAGCCTTTTTCGGCGGCAAGTTTTTCTGCTTCGGCCTTGGTGTAGACCGGGCCGATGGGTTTGCTCGGTTTCTGGAACGCCGGGTCGTTGGCGTCGACTTCGACCTGGGTCAGCAGGGTTGCGAACGGCACTTCGAAGTCCAGCAGGTTGCCCAGTTCCTGTTCGATGATATAGCCGATCATGCCTTCGGTTTCAGCACCGAGCACGTCCAGCGGGTAAGGGGAAACCGAGGTGTAGGCAGCGGCTTGCAGCGACAGCAGCCCGACCTGCGGACCATTACCGTGGGCGATCACCAGTTCATTGCCGGCATGGATCTTGGCGATTTGTTCGGTGGCGATCCGGATGTTGGCGCGCTGGTTGTCCGCGGTCATGGGTTCACCCCGGCGGAGCAGGGCGTTACCGCCCAGAGCAACGACGATACGCATAATGCAATCCTTCTAAACAGAGACGTTGCGGACGACTTGGTCACCTGTGGGGCGGCATATTGTGGGAGCGAGCTTGCTCGCGATGGCGGAGTATCAGTCGACATCAATGTTGCCTGTCACACCGCCATCGCGAGCAAGCTCGCTCCCACAGGGGCCGTATTCCCTCAGGAGGAGCCGCGTCGGTCCTTAGATATCCGCCAACGCCGACACCAGGATCGCCTTGATGGTGTGCATGCGGTTTTCCGCTTGCTCGAAGGCGATGTTGGCCGGCGATTCGAAGACTTCTTCAGTCACCTCGACGCCGTTGGCCAGGTGCGGATACCGCGCGGCGATGTCTTTGCCGACCTTGGTTTCGCTGTTGTGGAACGCCGGCAGGCAGTGCATGAACTTCACGCGTGGATTGCCCGAGGCCTTCATCATGGCGGCATTGACCTGGTACGGCAGCAATTGCTCGATGCGCTCGTCCCACGCTTCGACGGGCTCACCCATCGACACCCAGATGTCGGTGTGGATGAAGTCCACGCCCTTGACCGCTGCTTTCGGGTCTTCGGTGATGGTGATGCGTGCGCCACTGTCTTCGGCGAAGGCTTTGCACTGGGCAATGAAATCAGCGTGCGGCCACAAGGCTTTCGGTGCGGCGATGCGCACGTCCATACCGAGTTTGGCGCCGATCATCAGCAGTGAATTACCCATGTTGTAGCGTGCGTCGCCCAGGTAGGCATAGCTGATGTCATGCAGCGGCTTGTCGCTGTGTTCACGCATGGTCAGGGTGTCGGCGATCATCTGCGTCGGGTGGAATTCAGCGGTCAGGCCGTTGAACACCGGCACGCCGGCGAACTTGGCCAGCTCTTCGACGATTTCCTGTTCGAAGCCACGGTACTCGATGGCATCGAACATCCGCCCCAGCACGCGGGCTGTGTCTTTCATGCTTTCCTTGTGGCCGATCTGCGACGACACCGGGTCGATGTAGGTGACGTGGGCGCCTTGGTCATGGGCCGCCACTTCGAAGGCGCAACGGGTGCGGGTCGAGGTTTTTTCGAAGATCAGCGCGATGTTTTTGCCTTGCAGGTGCGGACGCTCGGTCCCGGTGTACTTGGCACGCTTGAGGTCGCGGGAAAGGTCCAGCAGGTAATTGAGCTCACGCGTCGTGTGGTGCATCAGCGAGAGCAGGCTGCGGTTGCGCATGTTGAAAGCCATGATGGATCTCCTTGGGTTTCGGTTATCCGCCTGCTTCACCCTTTATGAGCGTGAAGCAGGGCATGAAAATTAATAGTCGATAGGGTCGCGAATGATCGGGCAGGTCATGCAGTGGCCGCCGCCACGTCCGCGTCCGAGTTCGCCGGCACTGATGGTGATGACTTCCACGCCGGCCTTGCGCAGCAGGGTGTTGGTGTAGGTGTTGCGGTCATAACCGATCACCACGCCAGGCTCCACGGCCACCACGTTGTTGCCGTCATCCCATTGCTCGCGCTCGGCGGCGAAGCTGTTGCCGCCGGTTTCCACCACGCGCAGGGCTTTGAGGTTGAGGGCCTTGGCCACGGTGTCGAGGAAGTTGGTTTCTTCGCGACGGATGTCGATGCCGCCTGGTTTGCTTTCGTCAGGACGCAGGGTGAAGGCGACGATCTGGTTCACCACTTCCGGGAAGATCGTCACCAGGTCGCGGTCGCAGAAGCTGAACACGGTGTCCAGGTGCATGGCCGCGCGGGATTTTGGCAGGCCGGCGACGATGACTTTCTCGACGGCTTTGTTCTTGAACAGGTTGACCGCCAGTTGGCCGATGGCCTGACGGGACGAGCGCTCGCCCATGCCGATCAACACCACACCGTTGCCGATCGGCATCACATCGCCGCCTTCAAGGGTGGCGCTGCCGTGGTCCTGGTCCGGGTCGCCGTACCAGATCTGGAAGTCGGCGTTGGTGAACTGCGGGTGGAATTTGTAGATGGCGGTGGTCAGCAGGGTTTCCTGCCGACGTGCTGGCCAGTACATCGGGTTCAGGGTGACGCCACCGTAGATCCAGCAGGTGGTGTCGCGGGTGAATTGCGTGTTGGGCAGCGGCGGCAGAATGAAGCTGGAGTGACCCAGGAAATCGCGGAACATCTGGATGGTTTTACCGCCAAAGCTGTCCGGCAAGTCGTCGGCGGAAACGCCGCCAATCAGGAACTCGGCGATTTTCCTCGGCTCCAGGCTGCGCAGCCAGGAACCGGTTTCGTTAACCAGGCCAAGGCCCACCGAGTTGCCGGTGATCTTGCGTTCCAGAATCCAGTCGAGTGCTTCGGGGATGGCAACGATGTCGGTCAGCAGGTTGTGCATTTCCAGCACTTCGACATTGCGCTCGCGCATCTTGGTGACGAAGTCGAAATGGTCGCGTTTGGCCTGTGCGACCCACAACACATCATCAAACAGTAACTCGTCGCAGTTGTTCGGGGTCAGCCGCTGGTGGGCCAGACCGGGGGAGCAAACCATGACTTTACGCAGTTTTCCGGCTTCGGAATGTACGCCGTACTTAACTTTTTCCGTGGTCATTACAGTGGTCCTCCAGATGACAGATCATTCCCTCGTTTACACCGAGGGGCTTACAGAGTCAGGAAGCCGTCATACAGCCCGTAGGCCGCCACCAGGGCGCCCACGACGACAGCTGCAAAAATCAGCTTCTCGACGTTGGTGAAAACCGGTTTGTTGACTTCAAGCTTGGCCTTGGCGAACAGGATCGCGCCGGGCGCATAGAGCAGGGCGGAGAGCAGCAGGTATTTGACGCCGCCGGCATAGATCAGCCAGATCGCGTAGATCAGTGCGACGGCGCCGATGAACAGGTCCTTGTTGCGTTCGCCCGCAGCGTTTTCATACGTCTCGCCGCGCACCGCCAGCAGAAAGGCGTAAGCCGCCGACCACAGGTACGGCACCAGAATCATTGAGGTCGCGAGGTAGATCAGCGACAGGTAAGTGCTGGCCGAGAACAGCGTGATGATCAGGAACAACTGCACCATCGCGTTGGTGAGCCACAGCGCATTGACCGGCACTTGCTTGGCGTTTTCCTTGCGCAGGAACGCCGGCATGGTGTGGTCCTTGGCCGCGGCGAACATGATTTCGGCACACAGCAGCACCCACGACAGCAGTGCCCCGAGCAACGAGATCACCAGACCAACGCTGATCAGCACCGCGCCCCACGGACCGACCACGTGTTCCAGCACCGCCGCCATCGACGGGTTCTGCAGTTTGGCCAGTTCCGGTTGGGTCATGATGCCCAGCGACAGCACGTTCACCAGCACCAGAAACAGCAGCACGGTGATGAACCCGATCACGGTGGCTTTACCCACATCGGTGCGTTTTTCCGCCCGGGCCGAGAAGATGCTTGCACCTTCGATGCCGATGAACACCCATACGGTGACGAGCATCATTTTGCGTACCTGGTTCATCACGCTGCCCAGGTCCGGGTTTTTCAGGCCCCAGATGTCAGCCGTGAAAATGTCCAGTTTGAACGCGAAAATCGCGATCAGGATAAACAGCCCCAGCGGCACGACTTTGGCGACGGTGGTCACCAGGTTGATGAACGCCGCTTCCTTGATGCCCTGCAGTACCAGGAAATGCACACCCCAGAGCAACACTGAAGCGCCGATCACGGCCGCGACGGTGTTGCCTTCGCCGAAGATCGGAAAGAAGTAACCAAGGGTACTGAACAACAGAACGAAGTAACCGACGTTGCCCAGCCAGGCGCTGATCCAGTATCCCCAGGCGGAAGAGAAACCCATGTAGTCGCCGAATCCGGCTTTGGCGTAAGCGTAAACCCCTGCATCCAGATCAGGTTTGCGGTTGGCCAGCGTCTGGAAGACGAAGGCCAGGGTCAGCATGCCGACCGCCGTAATGGCCCAGCCGATGAGCACGGCACCGACGTCGGCACTGGCGGCCATGTTTTGCGGCAAAGAGAAAATCCCGCCGCCAATCATTGAGCCGACAACCAACGCAACGAGTGCGCCGAGTTTCAGTTTTCCGGGGGATTCAGACATTGTATGACTCCAGTGCAGGAGAAGAAGAGGACCAGTTTAATTTGATGGGCTATTCAATCATCTGACTTAGATCAAGTAATGCTCGGATTTCATTGCTGATTAATGACTTACGCAAACTTTGCGAGCATAAGTCTGTTGTCTGAGAAGCCCGTTCCAGAGGTTCCTGACCAACGTTTAATAAATAAAGCATAGCCCTTGAGATTTAGACGCTAGTCCGTTTTCCTGTTTTGGCAAGTGTGGGTCCCTGAATGTCGAGTGGTATTGATTTATTAGGATCTGGTCACGCCTGCGCTATTTAAAGATGCTGGCATAGTGCGATTGGCTATAAATAAAACTCAGGGTTGGCGTTAATGGATAAACGTAATTACGCTTCAGCTATTTAGTTAAAACCGATTTATGTGACGTTCGCGTGGCGATGGTCGCGATAGGAAATGGAGACGCAGGAATGTCGCAACCGATGCAAAAGCTTGGCTTGAACGCGCTGATCGCTTTGGTGGTGGGGTCGATGATTGGCGGCGGGATTTTTTCCTTGCCGCAAAACATGGCGGCGCGCGCCGATGCCGGGGCCATATTGATCGGTTGGGCAATCACCGCCGTGGGCATGTTGGCGCTGGCCTTCGTGTTCCAGACCCTGGCCAATCGCAAACCTGAACTGGACTCCGGGGTGTACGCCTACGCCAAGGCCGGTTTCGGCGATTACATGGGGTTTTCATCGGCCTGGGGATACTGGATCAGCGCCTGGCTAGGCAACGTCGGTTACTTCGTTCTGTTGTTCAGCACCCTCGGTTACTTCTTTCCAGTGTTCGGCCACGGCAACACGCCAGTCGCCATCGGCTGCGCCTCGGGGCTGCTGTGGGCGGTGCATTTTCTGGTGATGCGCGGGATCAAGGAAGCGACGTTCATCAACCAATTGACCACCGTGGCCAAGATCGTGCCGCTGATCATGTTCATCGTGATTGCCGCCGTGGCGTTCAAGGCAGACATCTTCACCCGTGACATCTGGGGCCGCAGCAACCCCCATTTCGGCGGTGTGATGGAACAGGTGCGCAGCATGATGCTGGTGACCGTGTTTGTTTTCATCGGCATTGAAGGCGCCAGTGTGTATTCGGCCCGCGCGCAGAAACGTTCGGACGTGGGCCGGGCGACGGTCATCGGTTTTATCGGTGTGTTGGCGCTGTTGGTGCTGGTGAATGTGTTGTCGTTGGGGATCATGAGCCAGCCCGAATTGGCCACCCTGCAGAACCCGTCGCTGGCGGCGGTGCTGGAACACATCGTCGGCCCCTGGGGCGCTTTACTGATCAGCATTGGCCTGGCGATTTCGCTGCTCGGTGCGTTGCTGTCCTGGGCGCTGCTGTGCGCAGAGATCCTCTTTGCCACGGCTAAAGACCAGACCATGCCAGCCTTCCTGAAGAAGGAAAACGCCAACCACGTGCCGGTCAATGCGCTGTGGCTGACCAACGTGATGATTCAGATTTTCCTGCTGATCACGCTGTTTTCGGCCGGGACGTACACCAGCCTGATCTACCTCGCGTCGTCGATGATTCTGGTGCCGTACTTGTGGTCGGCGGCGTATGCGGTGCTGTTGAGTGGGCGCGGCGAAACGTACGAGCACGCCTCGGGCGAACGGACCAAGGACCTGATGGTCGGTGGCATCGCGCTGTGTTACGCGATGTGGCTGCTGTATGCGGGCGGGGTGAAGTACTTGCTGCTGTCGGCGCTGCTGTACGCGCCGGGGGTGATTCTGTTCGCCAAGGCCAAGCATGAGCAGGGTGAGCCATTGTTCACCCACGTCGAAAAGGGGATTTTTACCTGCGTGAGCATCGGCGCGGGGCTGGCGGCGTACGGGTTGTACAGCGGGCTGTTGTCGTTGTGAGGTTGTTGCTGGCGTATCAAACGCCTTATGACTGGTCGGCGATGCTCGGCTTTTTATCGGCGCGGGCGGTGGCCGGGATGGAAACGGTGGCCGATGGCGTTTACTCACGCAGCATCGGCTTGAGTGGTAATCACGGTACGTTTTCGATCCTGCCCGTGGCGGGCGATGCGCTTGAGGTGACACTGGACTTTCCCGATCCGGCGGCCGTGCCGCAGATCGTTGCGCGGCTGCGGCGGATGTTTGATCTGGATGCGGACCTGCCAGCGCTTCATCGGCAATTGACGGGTGATCCATTGATGCAGCGCTTGATTGCCGCGCATCCGGGGCTGCGGGTGCCGGGGGCCTGGGATGGGCTGGAGTTGGCGATGCGTGCGGTGCTGGGGCAGCAGATAACCGTGGGCGCGGCGATCAAATTGGCGGGGAAACTGGTGAGTCGGTATGGGCCGCCGTTGACCTCTTGTTTACCCGGCGTAACCCATGGTTTCCCTGAGGCCGCTGTGTTGGCGCAAGCGGATCTCGCGACGTTGGGCATGCCGAGGAGTCGTGGCCGGACCTTGTCTGGCGTGGCCCAGGCTTTGCTCGATGATCCTTGTTTGTTTGAGCCGGGACGAGAGGGCGCAGTGGCGCGGTTACTGGCGCTGCACGGTATCGGCGACTGGACGGCGCAGTACATCGCCTTGCGGCAATTGCGGGACATGGACGCATTTCCCGGTAGCGATGTGGGGTTGATCAAGGCGCTGGCGGCGCTTGAAGGTGAACCGGTGACGGCTCGGGCATTGTTGGCGCGGGCCGACGCATGGCGCCCCTGTCGCGGGTATGCGGCGCAGCTGCTTTGGACATCGTTGAGTCGGGCCGATTGAGCTGATCCGATGTGTGCGCTGCGTGTTCTGGCCCCATCGCGAGCAGGCTCACTCCCACATTTGATCGCATTCCTTCAGCAGAACTCGGTCAAGAGCGGAAGCGGGCTCGCTCGCGAAGGCGATTCGACCGTCACCACCACTTCGCAAGATGGGAGCCCAATTCAGTCGCTGGAAGCGCCCACTGCAGCGGTGTCCCGGTGATTTTCAGTGGCACATGAAGCCGATGCGCCGGCCCCCAGGGTGTCTGCTCGATCAGCAGGCCTTGATCGTTTTCATCCTCTGCCCGTAATGCTTCATTTGTGCCCGGGCCATTTTCAATCAACAGTTTTGCGGTGCGCGCCAATGACAATCTGGCCGACCCGCCACGACCCAACAACGTAATCGCCGCTGCCGCCATAAAATACCCCGTCGCATGATCCAGCGCCTGCACCGGTAACGGTGTTGGCTTGTCTGCGGTCTTCCATCGCATGCCCGCTTCAGCGATCCCGCTGCTCATCTGCACCAGACTGTCGAACCCGCGACGGTTCTGCCACGGACCGCTCCAGCCGTAGGCGTTGAGGCAGACATCAATCAGCCCCGGAGCCAGTCGTTGTCGCTCGGCGACACCGTAGCCCAACCGTTCCAATGCATCGGCGCGGTAGCCGTGGAGCAAGATATCGGCGTCCTTGAGCAGGCTGTCGAACACGGCTCGATCGCTTGCCTCGTGCAGGTCCAGGCGCGCGCAGCGTTTGCCCAGCGTGACTTCGGGCACCACGCCCGGTTCGTTCCAGTTCGGTGGGTCGATGCGCAAGACATCGGCACCGAGACCGGCGAGAAAACGGCTGGCGATGGGGCCGGCCAGTACGCGGGTCAGGTCCAGCACCTTGATGCCCGCCAGCGGTTGCGCCACCGAACCCTGCCACGGTTTTGCAGCTTGGCTGTTGCTGGCATTGAACTGAATCAGCGGTTCGGCGTTCACTGCCAAACCTTGGGGATGTGCCTGCCATTGCGCCCAGGTGCGCATTTCGGCGGCGCAGCCACCGGCGTCGACCACCGCCTGCTCCAGATCGGTTTTCGCCCATTGCGCGACCTGGCTCGCCATCGCGGCGCGGTCGGCACAAGCACCGAGCACCCGTTCGGCGGCGGCACGATGATGCGGTGCATTGGTGTGCAAGCGGATCCAGCCGTCCCGGGTCGCGTAGTCACCGGCCACCGGGTCCCACATCGGTGGAACGCTCCAGCCAACAGGGCGGATCGAGGTTGCAAACCAGAAAGACGCCAGGCGGCGGTCGACTTCAAGTGGGGGTAAACGGCCGGTGTGTTGTTGCAGTAGTTCACTGACCGCCTGGCCGGCTACGGCAATGCTGGCGCACGCCAGGTCAGTGACGGCAAACGCCGAGGGCAGGGCGCCGCTCGACGTGAATGGAATCGGCGTGTGGGGCAAGCCGAGTGCGGCTTGAATGGACGTGAGTAAACCAGTCATTGAAGGCCCTCCGGAACGAGAGCCCGAGCATAGATCAAAAAATTGCGTAGACCAGATGAAATCCCCGTGTGGGAGCGAGCTTGCTCGCGATAGCCGTTTTTCAGTCAATATCCAAGGTGACTGTCAGTCCGCTATCGCGAGCAAGCTCGCTCCCACAGGGGATTGGCGGTGCAACTTTAAACCCGGAACTGGTCCATCAATTTCATCTGCTGGGTGGTCAGGGAGTTGAGCTGGCTGCTGATCTGCGCCGATTGAGTGGCTTGGCCCGTCAGGGTTTCGGTGACGGTGCGGATGGCCGAGACGTTGCGGTTGACCTCTTCGGCCACGGCGCTTTGCTGTTCGGCGGCGCTGGCGATTTGCAGGTTCATGTCGCTGATCACGGTGACCGCGTCACTGATTTTGCTCAAGGCCTGGACCGCTTGTTGAATCTGCCCGGCGTTGCTGTGGGCCTGGGTCTGGCTCGAGTGCATAGTGGCGACCACGCCGCGAGTGCCGGACTGGATGCGCTCGATGACGATGCGAATCTCTTCCACTGAATCCTGGGTCCGTTTGGCCAGGTTGCGCACTTCATCGGCCACCACCGCAAAACCACGACCGCTCTCACCGGCACGGGCCGCTTCAATGGCCGCGTTAAGGGCCAGCAAGTTGGTTTGTTCAGCGATGCTGCGGATCACTTCCAGCACCGAACCGATCTGTTCGCTGTTGACTGCCAGCGCTTCGACTTCGGTCACGGCTTTGCTGACTTCGTCGGCCAGTTGATTGATGTCGCGGGTGCTGCGCTCGATGATCGACATGCCATCGCGGGCCGATTGATCAGCGCCTTTGGCGGCATTGGCCGCGTTCGACGCACTGTTGGCGACGTCGTGGGCCGTGGCGCTCATTTCGTTCGACGCGGTGGCGACCTGGTCGATTTCGCGGAACTGCACCTGCATGCCTTCGCTGGTCTGGCGAGCGATTTCCGAAGACTGGTCGGCGGTGCCACGGGCGTCGGTGATGCTTTGTTTGATCTGTGCGATGGTCGGTTGCAGCTTGTCGAGGAAGCGATTGAACCAGCTCACCAGCTCGCCCAGTTCGTCTTTCTTGGTGTAGTGCAGGCGTTGGGTCAGGTCACCGTCGCCGCTGGCAATCGCCTTGAGCATTTCGGCGACGCTGTTGATCGGGCGGGTCACGCCGGACGCGGTGAGCCAGATCAACAACAGGCCAATCAGCCCGGCAACAATAGCCACCAGCACCGCTTGGATCGTGCCGCTTTGCTGGGCATCATCGAGTACTTGTTGCAGCTTCACCGAGTCGGCCAGCAGCACCTGTTTGGGCAGGTCGATGACCACGCCCCAGGCCTTGGAATCGTTGATCGGGCTGACCGGGTACACCGCGCGGATCAGGTCGCCCTGTTCTAGGATCTTCGGCGTGCCGCCATTGAGCAGTTGCAGGATCTCCTTGCCGTCTGCGCCCAGGGTTTCGCCGATGTTTTTGCCAACCTTGCTCGCGTCGGTGCTGTAACCGGCGAGCACGCCGCTGCCGGAAACAATCAGCATGTGCCCGGCGCCGTTGAACAGCTCACGCTGGGAATCGATTGCGGCGGCTTGCAGCGCGTCCAGAGCAATGTCCACACCGACCACACCGATGGATTTGCCGTCCACCAACAGCGGCACGGAAATCGTAGTCATCAGCATTTCCTTGCCGCCGACCGTGTCCGCATACGGGTCGAGCAGGCAGGTGCGCTTGCTGTCGCGAGGGCAGGTGTACCAGCTGTTGTAGGGCGTGCCGCTGAGGCTCAAAGTGGTTTTGGTCATGTCGTCTTCGACCATGATCGTGTTCAGCCCGGTCCCGCCGGCACGGCTCCAGTAACTGGCGAAACGTCCGACTTCGTTGGACTGGCGGGCGGCATCGTTGGCGAACTCGCTGTCCTTGCCGTCCAGCCCGTTGGGCTCGAACGCCAGCCAGATTCCCAGCACCTTGCTGTTGCGCTCGAAGGCGGTTTTCAGGCTCTGGTTCAGTTCTTCTCGCAGGGCGCCGGCTTCAATCGAACGCTTGGCGGCCATGTTGCGCATGTCTTTGATCTGGTCGGCGAGGGCTGTCACCACCAGCAGGTTTTCGCCGAACGTCTTCTGTACTCGCACCGCTTGCTCGGCCGCTTTGGACTGCAGCAGATTCTGCACGCTGTCCGTCAGCATCTTGCTGCTGGAGGCGCTGACCAGTTCATCGTTCTGATTGGTCTGGTAGAAGTTCATGCTGACGATCAGCGTGATCACACCCAGCAGGCACAGACCGGACAGCAGGACAATTTTCAGGCGGATGGAGAGTGAGTCGAACATAGGGCGAACTCGCAAATGGATGAGGTGTTGGCTATGGGTCGAAGTCGACCCGATCGCCAAATCCATTCAGCGCCATTCAATGCTCATCGGCGTGCGGCGAGGATGCATGATGGTGGCTCCGACGAGCGGTCATGGTTGAACGTTTGCGCAGGAAAATGCCCTGAAAATGGCAAAAAAATCAGGAGATTATGCAGAGTTGTAACAAGTGAATCTGCTGGCGGCAGCCATTGATTCGAACGTATGACAACGGCTTGTCATCCGCTCGAATGGACAATGATTGATGGGTGACGGGTTATGCGCGACCCAGCAGATAGGTCGCGTAATCGGGGATGCGGTGCTGGTGCGCCTGATCCATCATCGGGCTGCTGAGCAGGTAATCGGCGCTGCATTCGTTGCAGGCCACCGGAATGTTCCAGACCGCCGCGACCCGTAATAACGCCTTGATGTCCGGGTCGTGTGGCTGCGGTTCGAACGGGTCCCAGAAAAACACCAACATGTCGACCCGCTGTTCGGCGATGCGCGCGCCAAGCTGCTGATCGCCGCCCAAGGGGCCACTGATCATGCTTTCCACCGGCAGATCCAGGCGTTGCTGCAATAACAACCCGGTGGTGCCGGTGGCGACCAGTTCGTGTTGCGCGAGCCTGTCTTTCTGCCGCTCGGCCCAGTCCAGCAAAAACACCTTGCAATGGTCATGGGCGACCAGGGCGATACGCTTGCGCGCCGCCATGGTCTTTTGCGTGAAGCTGATACCGATCATCGCTGCTGCTCCTGCTTTTTCACGGCGGGTTACTCCGCGTTGCACAGCGCCAGGCAGTTATCGAGCATACGGTTGGAGAAGCCCCACTCGTTGTCGTACCAGGCCAGTACCTTGAGCAGCTTGCCGCTGGATTTGGTGTGGTTGGCGTCGAAGATCGACGACAGCGGGTTGTGGTTGAAGTCGCTGGAGACCAGCGGCAGGGTGTTGTAGCCGAGAATCTTCGAGTGCTGGCTGGCTTCTTTGAGCAGCGCGTTGACTTCGTCAGCGCTCGCTTCGCGTTTGAGCTGCACGGTCAGGTCGACCAGCGAGACGTTGATCACAGGAACACGCACCGCCATGCCGGTCAGTTTGCCCGCCAGTTCCGGCAGCACCAGGCCAACCGCTTCAGCGGCACCGGTCTTGCTCGGGATCATGTTCTGGGTGGCCGAACGGGCACGGTACGGGTCGGTGTGGTAAACGTCGGTGAGGTTCTGGTCGTTGGTGTAGGCGTGAATCGTGGTCATCAGACCGCTTTCGATGCCCAACTCGCGGTGCAGCACCTGAGCCACAGGCGCCAGGCAGTTGGTGGTGCACGAGGCGTTGGAAATGATTTGGTGCGATTGGCGCAGAATGTCGTGGTTGACCCCGTAAACCACGGTGGCGTCGGCGCCTTTGGCCGGTGCCGAGATGATCACTTTGCGTGCGCCGGCCGTAATATGCGCGGCGGCTTTGGCCCGGTCGGTGAACAGGCCGGTGCATTCGAACACGACATCGATTTTTTCGGCGGCCCACGGCAAGTCGGCCGGGTTACGAATGGCGCTGACGGAAATACGGTCGCCGTTGACGGTCAGGCTTTCCTGATCGTGCTGGACATCGGCGTCGAACGTGCCGTGAACGGTGTCGTACTTGAGCAGATGGGCATTGATCGAGCTGTCGCCCAAGTCATTGATGGCAACGATCTGCAGATCCTGGCGATAGCCTTGGGTATACAGTGCGCGGAGGACGTTGCGGCCAATTCGGCCAAAACCATTGATTGCGATTCGAAGAGTCATTTAACAGGGCCGCCGTCGTTTTGTTGTTGGAATTACAAGATTATTCGCATAAAAATAGAAAACAAGCCTTTTTAATGGCAATATTTTGTTCAATCTACAACGAGTGACCTGAATCAACTGGTCCGACCGATCAAGCAAACCGTCTGTCATCCCACACACAACGGTCCTTGTTCAGCATAGACAATCAGGTCGCCACATCCGTTAGCCTGGAGTTCTACACATGCATCCCCGCGTCCTTGAGGTCACCGAACGGCTTATCGCCCGCAGCCGTGCAACCCGCGAGGCTTACCTTGCGCTCATTCGCGATGCGGCCAGCGACGGTCCGATGCGCGGCAAGCTGCAATGCGCCAACTTCGCCCACGGTGTCGCCGGTTGCGGCACCGAGGACAAGAACAGCTTGCGGATGATGAACTCCGCGAACATCGCGATTGTTTCGTCATATAACGACATGCTCTCGGCGCATCAGCCGTACGAAGTCTTTCCTGAACAGATCAAAAAGGCCCTGCGCGAAATCGGCTCCGTCGGCCAGTTCGCCGGCGGCACTCCGGCCATGTGCGATGGCGTGACCCAGGGCGAGCCGGGCATGGAACTGAGCCTGCCGAGCCGCGAAGTGATCGCGCTGTCCACCGCCGTGGCGTTGTCCCACAACATGTTTGATGGCGCGCTGATGCTCGGCATCTGCGACAAGATCGTGCCGGGCCTGATGATGGGCGCGCTGCGTTTCGGTCACCTGCCGATGATCTTCGTCCCGGGCGGACCGATGGTGTCGGGCATTTCCAACAAGCAGAAAGCCGACGTGCGCCAGCGTTATGCCGAAGGCAAGGCCAGCCGCGAAGAGCTGCTGGAATCGGAAATGAATTCCTATCACAGTCCCGGCACGTGCACGTTCTACGGCACCGCCAACACCAACCAGTTGCTGATGGAAGTCATGGGCCTGCACTTGCCGGGTGCTTCCTTCGTCAACCCGAACACGCCGTTGCGCGATGCCCTGACCCGCGAAGCGGCGCATCAGGTGACGCGCATTACCAAACAGAATGGCAATTACCTGCCGATCGGCGAAATCGTCGACGAGCGCTCGCTGGTCAACTCCATCGTCGCCCTGCACGCCACCGGCGGTTCGACCAACCACACCCTGCACATGCCGGCCATCGCCATGGCCGCCGGTATTCAACTGACCTGGCAAGACATGGCCGACCTCTCCGAGGTCGTGCCGACCCTGAGCCATGTCTACCCGAACGGCAAGGCCGACATCAACCACTTCCAGGCGGCGGGCGGCATGTCGTTCCTGATCCGCGAACTGCTGGATGCCGGCTTGCTCCACGAAAACGTCAACACCGTGCTGGGCCACGGGCTGCGCCGCTACACCATGGAACCGTTCCTCGACAACGGCGAACTGGTCTGGCGCGAAGGCATCACCGAAAGCCTCGACGAAAGCATCCTGCGTCCCGTGGCTCGTGCGTTCTCGCCAGAAGGCGGCCTGCGGGTGATGGAAGGCAATCTCGGTCGTGGTGTGATGAAAGTTTCGGCCGTCGCGCTGGAGAACCAGATCGTCGAAGCGCCGGCCATGGTGTTCCAGGATCAGCAGGACCTGGCCGATGCGTTCAAGGCCGGTTTGCTGGAGAAGGATTTCGTTGCCGTGATGCGCTTCCAGGGCCCGCGCTCCAATGGCATGCCGGAGCTGCACAAGATGACGCCGTTCCTCGGCGTGCTGCAGGATCGCGGCTTCAAAGTGGCACTTGTGACCGACGGGCGCATGTCCGGCGCATCGGGAAAAATCCCGGCGGCGATTCACGTCAGTCCTGAAGCCTATGTGGGCGGCGCTCTTGCGCGGGTGCAAGAGGGCGATATCATCCGCGTCGATGGCGTCAAAGGCACCCTGGAGCTTAAGGTGGACGCCGAAGAATTCGCAGCGCGCACGCCGGCCAAGGGCCTGTTGGGCAACAACATCGGCACCGGCCGCGAGCTGTTTGGTTTCATGCGCATGGCTTTCAGCTCCGCAGAGCAGGGCGCCAGCGCCTTTACTTCTGCCCTGGAGACGCTTAATTGAAACTGGCTTTGGTCGGTGACATCGGTGGGACCAACGCACGTTTCGCGTTGTGGAAACACCAGCAACTGGAATCGATCCAGGTGCTGGCGACGGCAGATTACGCCAGTCCTGAGGAGGCCATTGGTGTCTACCTCGGCGGCTTGGGGCTTAAGCCGGGCGACATTGGTTCGGTGTGCCTGTCGGTCGCCGGTCCGGTGAGCGGTGATGAATTCAAGTTCACCAACAATCACTGGCGCCTGAGCCGCAAGGGTTTCTGCAAGACTTTGCAGGTCGATCAACTGCTGCTGGTCAACGATTTCTCGGCGATGGCCCTGGGCATGACCCGTTTGCAGCCCGGCGAGTTTCGCGTGGTGTGCGAAGGCACGCCGGAGCCGCTGCGCCCTGCCGTGGTGATCGGTCCGGGAACTGGTTTGGGGGTCGGCACCTTGCTCGACCTCGGTGAAGGTCGCTTTGCGGCATTGCCGGGCGAGGGCGGTCACGTTGATTTGCCCCTGAGCAGCCCGCGGGAAACTCAGCTGTGGCAGCACATCTTCAATGAGATAGGTCATGTCAGCGCTGAAACTGCGTTGAGCGGCAGCGGCTTGCCACGGGTTTATCGGGCGATCTGTGCGGTGGACGGTCATACGCCGGTGCTCGAAACACCGGAAGCGATCACCGCTGCCGGGTTGGCGGGTGATCCGGTGGCGCTGGAAGTGCTGGAGCAATTCTGCTGCTGGCTCGGTCGCGTGGCCGGCAACAACGTGCTGACCACAGGGGCGCGCGGCGGTGTGTACATCGTCGGCGGGGTGATTCCACGGTTTGCCGATTTCTTTGTCGAAAGCGGTTTCGCCCGGTGCTTCGCCGACAAGGGTTGCATGAGCGATTACTTCAAAGGTATTCCGGTGTGGCTGGTGACGGCGCCGTATTCCGGCCTGATGGGCGCGGGTGTGGCGCTCGATCAAGCACAGTAGTGATCGTTCCCACGCTCTGCGTGGGAATGCAGCCCGTGACGCTCCGCGTCACTGGACGCGGAGCGTCCCTTGAGGCATTCCCACGCAGAGCGCGGGAACGATCAGGCAACGATCAGGCATAATCCGCACAATTCAAACAACAAGGACGCCGCCCCGTGAGCTCAGTCAACAAGTCGATTTTGTTGGTCGATGACGATCAAGAGATACGCGAGTTGCTGGACACCTACCTGACCCGCGCCGGTTTCCAGGTCCGCACCACGCCCGATGGCGCAGGCTTTCGCCAAGCCATGAACGAGGCCCCGAGCGATCTGGTGATCCTTGACGTGATGCTGCCGGACGAAGACGGTTTCAGCTTGTGTCGCTGGATCCGCCAACACCCGCGTCAGGCTCAGGTGCCGATCATCATGCTCACGGCCAGTTCCGACGAGGCCGACCGCGTCATCGGCCTGGAGCTGGGTGCCGACGACTACCTGGGCAAACCCTTCAGTCCTCGTGAATTGCAGGCGCGGATCAAGGCCTTGCTGCGCCGTGCGCAATTCGGTCAGGAGCGCTCCGGCAGCGAGGTGCTGGCCTTCGACGACTGGCGCCTGGACATGGTCAGCCATCGACTGTTCCACACCGACGGTGAAGAAGTGATTCTCTCCGGCGCTGACTTTGCGTTACTGAAACTGTTCCTCGATCACCCTCAGCAAATCCTTGATCGCGACACCATCGGCAATGCCACACGTGGCCGTGATCTGATGCCGCTGGATCGCATTGTCGACATGGCCGTCAGCCGTCTGCGTCAACGCCTGCGCGACACCGAAAAACCACCAAGGCTGATTCGTACCGTACGCGGCAGCGGCTACCAACTGGCCGCCAATGTGGTTGCCAGCAATGGTCACTGAGTTTTTCCGCAAGCTCGCGGCCCGGGTGCCCGTGCCGCGTTCGCTGCTTGGGCGCATGCTGCTGCTGACCCTGTTGGCGGTGTTGTTCGCGCAGACGTTGTCGAGCGTGATCTGGGTTTCGCAACTGCGCGCCACCCAGCTCGAAGGCTTGGTCACCAGCGCCCGCAGCTTGGCCCATTCGATGACCGCCAGCGTCAGTTACTTTCGCTCACTGCCGGTGGCGTTTCGTCCGTTGGTGCTCGACCAGTTGCGCAGCATGGGCGGCACCCGGTTCGTGGTAACCCTCAATGACAAACCCTTGGGCATGGAAGTGCTGCCGATCACTCCGCGTAAAGCGGCGGTGCTCAAAGCGGTGGACGAAGTGTTGCGCGAGTCCCTGGGCCACGACACGGATATCTCGGTGACCTTCGTCAGTCCCGCCGACCTGCGGATCTTCAATAGCGGGCTGAAACTCGATGAGTTGCCACGCTCCTGGGCGCACTACGCGTTGACTCTGGAGCCGATCAACCCGCCGGTGCTGGTCACGCAGATCCAGATGGCGCCGGGGGAATGGCTGTACATCGCGTCCTTGTTGCCCGAGCCCTACACCAGTCTTGAAGAGCAGGGCCTGCCGGCGCAACAGGTGTGGTTCATTGTCCTCACCAGTGGCTTCCTGCTGTTGTTCATCGGCCTGTTGGTGCATTGGCAAAGCCGGCCTCTCAAGCGCCTGGCGCGGGCGGCGCGGGACATGTCCCTGGGCGCCGAAGTCGAGCCGGTGGCTGAGGGCGGCGGCAGTGAAGTGGTCGAAGTGGGGCGTGCCTTCAATGCCATGCGCGAACGCATCAGCCGTTATCTGACTGAGCGCAGCCAATTGTTCAGCGCGATCTCCCACGACTTGCGCACGCCCATCACCCGTTTGCGGTTGCGCGTGGAGTTGCTTGAAGACGAAAAGCTGCAAGCCAAGTTCGGTCGCGATCTGGATGAGCTGGAGCTGCTGGTCAAAGGCGCGCTGCAATGCGTGAAAGACACCGACATCCACGAAAATATCGAACCGGTGGACCTCAATCACGTGCTGGATTGCCTGGTGGAGCCGTACCTGGCACCCAATGGCAATGGTCGCGTGACCCAGCAGGGGCGGGCGGTGGCGGCTTATCCGGGGAAACCGCTGGCGCTCAAGCGTTGCATCGGCAACCTGATCGACAACGCGTTGAAGTATGGGCAAAACGCGCACCTGCACATCGATGACGATGAAAGCGCGTTCATCCTGCACGTCGACGACGAAGGGCCGGGTGTGCCGGAGCAGCGGCTGGAGCAGGTGTTCGAACCGCACTTCCGCCTGGCCGGGCAGCAGCAGGGGTATGGCCTGGGATTGGGGATCGCGCGCAATATTGCCCACAGTCATGGTGGGGAGGTCAGCCTGCAGAATCTGCGTGAGGGCGGGTTGCGGGTGACGTTGCAGTTGCCGCGCAGTGTTGATTAGTTAGACCGCGTCATCGTTCATCGCGAGCAAGCTTCAACCTATTCCTCAAGGCAAATGTCACGGTCCGGTGACATAACTCGCCCCCTTCGTTACAAGCCCGCCATCCGCCGTTGTTTAGACTGCCCCTCAGTCATAACAACAAAAAAGGCACCCCATGGACACCTTCCAACCGGCTTTCAGCAGTTGGCTGAACGCACCCGCCCATCAACACTGGCTGGCCGCCGAAGGCCTGCGCCTGCTGGCGTTTGCCAAGGTTTCAAAGCTCCCCGAAGGCTTTGGCAACCTCGATGACAAGGGCCGCCTCCCGGCCAACGCGCAAGCCGAAACCATGAACACCGCACGCATGACCCACAGCTTCGCCATGGCGCATATCCAGGGGCTGCCGGGGTTTGCCGAACTGGTGGACCATGGCGTCCAGGCCCTCAGCGGTCCGTTGAAAGATGCCGAGCACGGCGGCTGGTTCGCCAGCGCCCATCCTCTTCACGACAACACCGGCAAGGCCGCCTACCTGCACGCCTTTGTCGCCTTGGCCGCGAGTTCGGCGGTGGTCGCCCGGCGGCCCGGCGCGCAGGCCTTGCTCGATGATGCGATCAACATCATCGACACGCATTTCTGGAGCGAGGTGGAGGGCGCGATGCGCGAATCCTTCAACCGCGACTGGAGCGAGGAAGAGGCCTACCGCGGCGCCAACAGCAACATGCACACCACCGAGGCCTTCCTCGCACTGGCCGATGTCACCGACGACAACCGCTGGCTGGTCCGTGCGCAACGGATCGTCGAGCGGGTGATCCACGGTCACGCCGCGGCCAACGATTACCTTGTGGTCGAGCATTTCGACCGCAACTGGCAACCGCTGCGTGACTACAACCACGACAACCCGGCCGACGGTTTTCGCCCCTACGGCACCACCCCGGGTCACGGTTTCGAGTGGGCGCGGCTGTTACTGCACCTCGAGGCCGCACGGGTCCAGGCCGGGATGCTCACGCCGGGCTGGCTGGCGACGGACGCGCAAAAACTCTTCGATAACAACTGCCGTCACGGCTGGAATGTCGATGGGCTGCCCGGGATTGTCTACACGCTGGACTGGAACAATCGCGCCGTGGTGAGCCATCGCCTGCACTGGACCCATTGCGAGGCCAGCGCCGCTGCCAGTGCGCTGCTCAAACGCACCGGCGATGAACAATACGAAGCCTGGTACCGACTGTTCTGGGAATTCTGTGACAGTCATTTCATCGACCGCGAAGGTGGCAGTTGGCACCATGAGCTGGACCCGCAAAACCGCCCAAGCGCCGATATCTGGGGTGGGAAACCGGATTTGTATCACGCCTGGCAAGCCGTTTTGATCCCGCGCCTGCCGTTGGCACCGAGCATGGCCACGGCCTTGGGGCAGGTGTCCCAGAGCGCTCCTGTGTAACCATGCGGTGACATTCCAACGTCCCTTCGTTACCTGCGAAGGGATGACTCCTGTTTAAAATCCTATGCAGCGCAAGCACCAGACTTGCATGCATAACAACAAGAAAGGTACTACTAGATGAATGCGATTTCTCGCCTCGCTACTGTCATTTCTCTCGCTTCACTGCTTCCTCTGTCTGCATTCCCGCTGAGTACGCTTGCCGCCGATTCCAAAGGTTCGGTAGAAGTCGTTCACTGGTGGACGTCCGGTGGTGAAAAAGCTGCTGTCGATGTCCTCAAGGCCCAAGTCGAAAAAGACGGATTCACCTGGAAGGACGGTGCTGTCGCCGGTGGTGGCGGTGCTACGGCCATGACCGTATTGAAAAGCCGCGCCGTTGCCGGTAACCCGCCGGGTGTCGCGCAGATCAAAGGTCCGGACATTCAGGAATGGGCGTCTACCGGTCTGCTCGACACCGACGTTTTGAAAGACGCTGCCAAAACAGAAAAATGGGACAGCCTGCTCGACAAGAAGGTCTCCGATACCGTGAAGTACGACGGTGATTACGTGGCCGTGCCGGTGAACATTCACCGCGTCAACTGGTTGTGGATCAACCCGGAAGTCTTCAAGAAAGCCGGCATCGAAAAAGCGCCAACCACCCTTCAGGAATTCTACGCGGCCGGTGACAAGCTCAAGGCTGCAGGCTTCATTGCGCTTGCCCACGGCGGCCAGCCTTGGCAGGACAGCACCGTGTTCGAAGCGGTGGTTCTTTCGGTCATGGGTGTCGACGGCTACAAGAAAGCCCTGGTCGACCTCGACAACGCTGCACTGACCGGTCCTGAGATGGTCAAGGCGCTGACCGAGCTGAAGAAAGTCGCGACCTACATGGACGCCGACGGCAAAGGCCAGGACTGGAACCTGGAAGCGGCCAAGGTCATCAACGGCAAGGCCGGCATGCAGATCATGGGTGACTGGGCCAAGAGCGAGTGGACAGCGGCCAAGAAAGTCGCCGGCAAAGACTACGAGTGCGTAGCCTTCCCGGGCACCGACAAGGCCTTCACCTACAACATCGACTCCCTTGCCGTGTTCAAGCAGAAAGACAAGGGCACCGCTGCCGCTCAGCAGGACATTGCCAAGATCGTGCTGGGTGAGAACTTCCAGAAAGTCTTCAGCATCAACAAAGGCTCGATCCCGGTTCGAAACGACATGCTGAGCGACATGGGCAAGTACGGTTTCGACTCCTGCGCCCAGACCGCTGCCAAGGACTTCCTGGCGGACGCCAAGTCCGGCGGCTTGCAGCCGAGCATGGCGCACAACATGGCGACCACGCTGGCGGTACAAGGCGCGTTCTTTGATGTCGTGACCAACTTCATCAACGACCCGAAAGCCGATCCAGCCACTGCCGCCAAGCAACTCGGCACGGCGATCAAAGCGGCCAAGTAATGCTTGGCCCCTGTAGGAGCGAGCCTGCTCGCGATGGCGGTGTATCAGTTGATACATCCAGAGTCTGACACTCAACTATCGCGAGCAGTCTCACTCCTGCAAGGGGAAGCATTTTCAACGTAAATTTTCTCTCGTACTGGATTTCCCCATGAGTTCTGTTGCTGTGTTCAGCAAGGCCTCGCCGTTCGATGCATTGCAGCGCTGGCTCCCCAAACTGGTGCTGGCGCCCAGCATGTTCATCGTTTTGGTGGGGTTCTATGGCTATATCCTGTGGACCTTCGTCCTCTCGTTCACCACGTCGACCTTCCTGCCGACTTACAAGTGGGCAGGCCTGGCGCAATACCAACGGCTGTTCGACAACGATCGTTGGTGGGTAGCGAGCAAGAACCTGGCGCTTTTCGGCGGCATGTTCATCGGTATCACCTTGGTGATCGGTGTGCTGCTGGCGGTGTTCCTTGATCAGCGAATTCGTCGCGAAGGTTTCATTCGCACCATTTACCTGTACCCGATGGCGCTCTCGATGATCGTCACCGGTACGGCCTGGAAATGGCTGCTCAACCCGGGCATGGGCCTGGACAAATTGCTGCGTGACTGGGGCTGGGAAGGCTTTCGCCTGGACTGGCTGATCGACCCGGATCGCGTTGTGTATTGCCTGGTGATCGCGGCGGTCTGGCAAGCCTCGGGCTTTATCATGGCGATGTTCCTCGCCGGTCTGCGAGGCGTTGATCAATCGATCATCCGTGCCGCCCAGATCGATGGCGCGAGCATGCCGCGCATTTACCTCAAAGTGGTGTTGCCGAGCCTGCGCCCGGTGTTCTTCAGCGCAGTGATGATCCTGGCCCACATCGCGATCAAGAGTTTCGACCTGGTGGCGGCAATGACGGCCGGTGGCCCGGGTTATTCGTCCGACCTGCCTGCGATGTTCATGTATTCCTTCACCTTCAGTCGCGGCCAGATGGGCATGGGCTCGGCCAGTGCGATTCTGATGCTCGGTGCGATTCTCGCAATCATCGTGCCTTACCTGTACTCCGAGCTGAGGACCAAGCGTCATGACTAGTTTCGCTGCCAAACCTTCCATCAGCCTGAGTCGCATCGCGATCTATGGCGTGCTGATCCTTGCTGTATTTCTGTACCTGATACCGCTGGTGGTCATGCTGTTGACCAGTTTCAAGACGCCCGAAGACATCAACTCCGGCAACCTGCTGAGCTGGCCGACCGTGGTCAGCGGCATCGGCTGGGTCAAGGCCTGGGGCACGGTTGACGGGTATTTCTGGAACTCGATCAAGATCACCGTTCCGGCGGTGCTGATCTCCACCGCCATCGGCGCGCTGAACGGCTATGTGCTGTCGATGTGGCGCTTTCGCGGCTCGCAATTGTTCTTCGGCCTGCTGTTGTTCGGTTGCTTCCTGCCGTTCCAGACCGTGCTGCTGCCGGCCTCGTTCACCCTCGGCAAGATGGGCCTGGCCAGCACGACCACGGGCCTGGTGTTCGTGCACGTGGTGTATGGCCTGGCGTTTACCACGCTGTTCTTCCGCAACTACTACGTCAGCGTGCCCGATGCGCTGGTGAAGGCGGCGCGGCTCGATGGCGCAGGCTTCTTCACCATCTTCCGCTTGATCATCCTGCCGATGTCCACCCCGATCATCATGGTCTGCCTGATCTGGCAGTTCACCCAGATCTGGAACGACTTCCTGTTCGGCGTGGTGTTCTCCAGTGGTGACTCGCAACCCATTACGGTGGCGTTGAACAACTTGGTCAATACCAGTACCGGGGCCAAGGAATACAACGTTGATATGGCGGCGGCGATGATCGCCGGGCTGCCGACCCTGCTGGTCTATGTGGTCGCAGGCAAGTATTTCGTGCGCGGGCTGACGGCCGGCGCAGTCAAGGGGTAATCATGGCAACGCTCGAACTTCGCAATGTAAACAAGACCTATGGCCCTGGCCTGCCGGACACCCTCAAGAACATCGAACTGTCGATCAAGGACGGTGAGTTCCTGATCCTGGTCGGACCTTCGGGTTGCGGTAAATCGACCCTGATGAATTGCATCGCCGGCCTGGAAACCATCACTGGCGGCGCGATCATGATCGGTGACCAGGACGTCAGCGGCATGAGCCCCAAAGACCGCGACATCGCCATGGTGTTCCAGTCCTACGCGCTGTACCCGACCATGAGCGTGCGCGAGAACATCGCCTTTGGCTTGAAGATCCGCAAAATGCCCGCCGCCGACATCGAAGCGGAAGTGGCGCGGGTGTCCAAGCTGCTGCAGATCGAACACTTGCTCAACCGTAAACCGGGCCAGCTCTCCGGTGGTCAGCAACAGCGCGTGGCGATGGGCCGTGCCTTGGCGCGTCGGCCGAAGATCTATCTGTTCGACGAACCGCTGTCCAACCTCGACGCCAAGCTGCGCGTCGAGATGCGCACCGAAATGAAACTGATGCACCAGCGCCTGAAAACCACCACGGTCTACGTGACCCACGACCAGATCGAAGCGATGACCCTGGGCGACAAGGTGGCGGTGATGAAGGACGGGATCATCCAGCAGTTCGGCACGCCGAAAGACATCTACAACAACCCGGCCAACCTGTTCGTGGCGAGCTTCATCGGTTCGCCGCCGATGAACTTCATCCCGCTGCGTTTGCAGCGCAAGGACGGTCGTCTGCTGGCGCTGCTCGACAGCGGCCAGGCCCGTTGCGAATTGCCAATGGGCATGCAGGACGCCGGTCTGGAGGATCGAGAAGTGATCCTCGGCTTGCGCCCGGAACAGATCGTGCTGGCAGGTAGCGAGGCCAATGGTTTGCCGACCATTCGCGCCGAAGTCCAGGTCACCGAGCCAACCGGTCCCGACACCCTGGTGTTCGTCAATCTCAATGAAACCAAAGTCTGCTGCCGTCTGGCGCCGGACGTTGCACCGGCTGTGGGCGAGACCCTGACGCTGCAATTCGATCCATCGAAAGTGCTGTTGTTCGATGCCAAGACGGGGGAGCGCCTGGGCGTGGCCGGTCAACCAAAAGCCGAGAGCCACAGCGCCAATGTCGCTCAGTTCAAAGGCCGCTAGAGATCAATTGTAGGAGTGAGCCTGCTCGCGATTGCGAACTTTCATTCAACATTGATGTTGACTGACACACCGCTATCGCGAGCAGGCTCACTCCTACAGGGGGATATGCGCGGAGCGGCCTGTCGCTCTGCGCAAAAGATGTAACCGCGTTAAATAAAAACAGTTAATAACAATAAAACGAGGATGTAGGGATGAAGAAGAAGAACAACGCTCAGCTTATCTGCCAATTGTCAGCTGTTGCGGCAATGATGATGGCCGGTAGTGTGCATGCGGCTGACGCGTTCAGCGCCGATTCCAAGTGGATGACCGGTGATTGGGGTGGCGAGCGGACCAAGCTGATTGAACAAGGTATCGACATCAAGGCCGACTACGTCGGTGAAGTCGGCGGCAACCTCCATGGCGGCTACAACGACGACAAGACTGCCCGTTACGCTGACCAGTTTGGTCTGGGCGTGGCGCTGGACCTGCAAAAGCTGTGGGGCTGGGATAACACCCAGGCCAAGATCCAACTCACCAACCGTAACGGTCAGAACATCTCCAACGACCGCGTCGGTGACCCGCGTGCCGGGACCTTGAGTTCCTCTCAGGAAGTCTACGGCCGTGGTCACATGGTCCGCCTGACTCAACTGTGGGTTCAACACCAGTTCCTCGACGGCAAGCTGGACGTCAAGGCCGGTTACTTCGGCGAAGGCGAAGACTTCAACACCTTCCCGTGCGAGTTCCAGAACCTGGCGTTCTGCGGTTCCCAGGTGGGCAACTGGGCCACCAACATCTGGTACAACTGGCCAATCAGCCAGGCGGCGTTGCGTGTGAAGTACAACATCACGCCTGAGTTGTATGCGCAGATCGGTGCCTACAACCAGAACCCGACGCAGCTGGAGCACGGTAACGGCTTCAAGCTCAGCGGCAGCGGTACCCAGGGCACCGTGTTGCCAGTGGAGTTGGTCTGGTCGCCGAAGGTCAACGGCCTGCCGGGCGAATACCGCGTGGGTTACTACAAGAGCACGGCTGACGCCAATGACGTTCTCAAAGACGCCAACGGCAATGACGCAGCGACCACCGGTAACAGCTACCGCGTTCACGACAGCAAGCACGGCTACTGGGGTGTCGTGCAGCAGCAACTCACCACCCACAATGGCGACGCTTCCCGTGGTCTGAACGTTGCGGCAAACGCCACGTTCCACGACAAGGACACCAACGTCGTCGACAACTACCAGTCGCTGATGTTTGTGTACAAGGGCCCATTCGACGCACGTCCAAAAGACGACGTCGGGATTGGTTTCGCCCGTATCCATGTCAACGATGACGTGAAGAAAAACGCTGAGTTGGTCAACGCCAGCAACGGTGTCTCCGACTACAACGATCCGTTGTTCTCGCCGCTGCGTAGCACCGAGTACAACTACGAAATCAACTACGGCTTCCACGTGACCAACTGGCTGACTGTGCGTCCCAACCTGCAATACGTCACTCACCCAGGTGGTGTCGACGAAGTCGATAACGCGCTGGTCGCCGGCCTGAAAATTCAGTCGGTGTTCTAACGCTGTTGCGATAAGCTCCTCTCTATGTGCGCATTTTTGCGGACAGCCTTGGCTGTCCGCTTTTTTTTGGGGGCCGCGCACGCCCTGGTAACAGATGTTTTTCAGGACCGTGGCACATGCATGAGCATCCGCTACAACGCTTCTTCAAATCCTTGCGCGAACGACCGGTGTTTGCGTGGGAGCGCTATCAGAAGCGCGACGTGCTGGTGATCGACCATCCGCTGTGTCAGGCGGTGTTCAGTCGTCAGGGCGCGCAGTTGCTGCACTTCCAGCCCACAGGCCAGAAACCCTGGCTCTGGTGCGCGGCGAAGTGGCCGCAGGTGGGTGCAATTCGTGGTGGCGTGCCGGTGTGCTGGCCGTGGTATGGCCGTCATCCAAGCGAAAACGCGTGGCCTTCCCATGGCTGGGCACGGTTGATCGACTGGAAGCTGCTCGACAGCCGCCATGAC
Organism: Pseudomonas sp. fls2-241-R2A-110; assembly: GCF_030209165.1. Classification (NCBI taxonomy): domain Bacteria; kingdom Pseudomonadati; phylum Pseudomonadota; class Gammaproteobacteria; order Pseudomonadales; family Pseudomonadaceae; genus Pseudomonas; species Pseudomonas sp. fls2-241-R2A-110. The sequence goes on from NZ_JARVSN010000023.1 coordinate 31,324, forward strand.
GACGATGGCGTGCACCTGCATTGGCAACTTCAGCTATGCGACTGGCAAGTGGACTTGCACGCACACCTTGGCGAACGAATGGATTTACGCCTGAGCACCGAGCATCAGGACAGCTTGCCGTGCCAGTTGAGTCAGGCGTTGCACGCTTACTGGCGTATTGGCGACGTGGGTGAGGTAGCGCTGTCTGGACTCGATGGCGCACAGGGATATGATCAATTGAATCGCCAGGTTTGCCAGCAGGAAGGTGAATTGCGGGTCGAGGGTGGCTGTCAGCGGGTGTTTCAGCATGACGGCGAATTGCACATCAAGGACCATGCCTGGCAGCGCGAGTTGTGCATCGACACCGGCGATCATGCGGACACGGTGGTTTGGCACCCGGGCACGCGCCCGTTGCTGGGAGTGAGCTGGAACGAGATTTCCGAGTTTGTGTGTGTTGAAGCCGCGAGCGGAGGGACGGATAGTCTCAGCCTGGCGCCGGGGCAGAGGGCGCATTTGAGTTTGCAGGCGCGGGTAGGGGCGTAATGATCGTCCCCACGCTCTGCGTGGGAATGCCTCAAGGGACGCTCCGCGTCCAGTGACGCGGAGCGTCACGGGCTGCATTCCCACGCGGAGCGTGGGAACGATCGGCGTGGGCTCAGTTGAACTCATCCCCGATCGGATACCGGCTGGCATTCAGGCTCTCTTTGATCTTGCGCAAATGCGGCTGGAAATCCACGCCCCGGCGCAAGGTCATGCCGGTCGCCAAGACATCCAGCACCGTCAGCTGAATGATCCGCGAGGTCATCGGCATATAGATGTCAGTGTCTTCGGGCAACGGAATGTTCAGGCTCAAGGTACTGGCCTTGGCCAATGGCGAACCTTCGGCGGTCAACCCCAGCACCGAAGCGCCGTTCTCCCGGGCGATACGCGCCACTTCCACCAGTTCGCGAGTGCGGCCGGTGTAGGAGATGATCACGAACAACTCGCCGGTGTGTGCCACCGACGCAATCATGCGCTGCATCAGTACGTCGGCGTGGGCGGTGACGGCCAGGTTGAAGCGGAAGAACTTGTGCTGCGCATCGAGCGCCACCGGGGCCGAGGCGCCGAGGCCGAAGAAATGGATCTGCCGGGCCTGGATCAACAGGTCGACGGCGCGGCTGATCAGGTTCGGGTCCAGTGCCTGCAACGCACTGTCCAGCGAAGCGATGGCGCTGCCGAAAATTTTCTTGGTGTACGCCTCGGGATTGTCATCGGCCTCGACCGCGCGGCTGACATACGCTGCGCCACTGGCCAGGCTCTGGGCTAATTGAAGCTTGAGCTCCGGGTAGCCGCTGACGCCGAACGAACGGCAGAAACGGTTGACCGTCGGCTCGCTGACCTTTGAGGCCTGGGCGAGGGCGGCGATGCTGAACCGGGTGGCCTGCTCTGGGTTGAGCAGGATGACTTCGGCGACTTTGCGTTCTGCCTTGTTCAGGTCTTCAAGGCGATTCTGGATCTGTTCCAGTAAATTTCGCACGCGGTCCATAGATGTTTCCTTAGCTCGCAAACAAGAGAGCAGTGCAAATAAGGGCCCTGGCTATGCAAATTGGGACTTTGATCGGGCCCGTAACGGTGGCCTATCCTACTGATGGCTCCGACCGACCACCACTCGGAATCTGTATTTTGCGAAAATGTTGTGGTTATTACTACATTTTCCCTTGAGTGATGCCTTGAAAAAAGGTATTTGTAGCTTAACTTGATAAAAGAACAAACATCATGCCTTCGATTACGGTTGAACCGTGCACCTTTGCCTTGTTCGGCGCCCTCGGCGATCTGGCCCTGCGCAAGCTGTTTCCTGCCCTTTATCAACTCGATGGCGCAGGCCTGTTGCACGAGGATACGCGCATTATCGCGCTGGCCCGTGAGCCTGGCAGCGAGCAGGAGCACCTGGCGTTCATCACCTCGGAGCTGCGCCGTTACGTCGGTGCCAAAGAGCTGGACGAAGCTGTGGTCGAACGCTTCCTGGCTCGCTTGAGCTACCTGCATGTGGACTTCCTCAAGGCCGACGATTACGTCGCCCTGGCTGAAATGGCGGGCAGCGCTCAACGCGTGATTGCCTACTTCGCCACCCCGGCAGCTGTTTACGGCGCAATCTGCGAGAACCTGTCGAAGGTTGGCCTGGCCGAAAACACCCGTGTAGTGCTGGAAAAACCAATCGGTTCGGACCTGGAATCCTCGCGCAAGGTCAACGATGCCGTGGCGCAGTTCTTCCCGGAAAATCGTACTTACCGCATCGACCACTACCTGGGCAAAGAGACCGTCCAGAACCTGATCGCGCTGCGATTCGCCAACAGCCTGTTCGAAACCCAGTGGAACCAGAACTACATCTCCCACGTGGAAATCACCGTGGCCGAGAAGGTCGGGATCGAAGGCCGTTGGGGCTATTTCGACAAGGCCGGCCAGCTGCGGGACATGATCCAGAACCACTTGCTCCAGCTGCTGTGCCTGATCGCCATGGACCCGCCGGCCGACCTGTCCGCCGACAGCATCCGTGACGAGAAAGTCAAAGTGCTCAAGGCGCTGGCGCCGATCAGCCCGGAAGGCCTGACCACGCAAGTAGTGCGCGGCCAGTACATCGCTGGCTACAGCGAAGGCAAACCGGTGCCGGGTTACCTGGAAGAGCCGAATTCGAACACCCAGAGCGACACTGAAACCTTCGTCGCCCTGCGCGCTGATATTCGCAACTGGCGTTGGGCCGGCGTGCCGTTCTACCTGCGTACCGGCAAGCGCATGCCGCAGAAACTGTCGCAAATCGTCATCCACTTCAAGGAACCGTCGCACTACATCTTCGCCCCCGAGCAGCGCCTGCAAATCAGCAACAAACTGATTATCCGCCTGCAACCGGACGAAGGCATTTCCTTGCGCGTGATGACCAAAGAACAAGGCCTGGACAAGGGCATGCAGCTGCGTAGCGGCCCGTTGCAGCTGAATTTTTCCGACACCTGGCGTAGCGCGCGGATCCCCGATGCCTACGAACGGTTACTGCTGGAAGTGATGCGCGGCAATCAGAACCTGTTTGTCCGTAAAGATGAAATTGAAGCCGCGTGGAAATGGTGTGACCAGTTGATCGCCGGGTGGAAAAAATCCGGTGATGCGCCCAAGCCGTACGCGGCCGGGTCCTGGGGACCGATGAGCTCCATTGCTCTGATCACGCGGGATGGGAGGTCGTGGTATGGCGATATCTAATTTGAAACTGCCTCAGGGTGTCAGCGCCCATGAGTTCAAGAGCCCGGTGCTGTTGGCTGAGGGCCTGGCGCTGAATGTGGCCAAGCAACTGAGCGAGGCCATCGATGCACGCGGCACGGCGACCCTGGTGGTTTCTGGCGGTCGCAGCCCGGTGGCGTTCTTCCAGCACCTGGCCAAGCAGACGCTGGACTGGTCCAAGGTCGTGGTGACCCTGGCCGACGAGCGTTGGGTGCCGGTCGAACACGCCGACAGCAATGCCGGTCTGCTCAAGCGCTATCTGCTGCAAGGCCCGGCGGCCAAGGCGCAGTTTCTGAGCCTGTACAGCGCGACCGCGAACCTTGAGCTGGCGGCCGAGCAGGCTGACCGTTTGCTCGCCGAGTTGCCCCCAATCGACGTGCTGATCCTCGGCATGGGCGATGACGGTCACACCGCGTCGCTGTTCCCGAACAGCCCGAACCTGGCCGACGCCTTGAAAGTCGACGGTACACGTCGTTGCTACCCCATGCTGGCGCCTACCGTGCCGCATCAGCGCCTGACCATGAGTCGTGCGCTATTGGCCTCGGCCAAAACCACCGTTCTATCGATTTCCGGTCAGTCCAAACTGACCACCCTGAGTGCCGCATTGGCCGGTGACGATGTCGCCGCCATGCCGATTCGCGCGTTTCTGCAACCTACGTTAGAGATTTACTGGTGCCCATGAGCCAAGGATCAGCCGCTATGACAAACACATCCCCGACCGTTTCCATGGCGGACAAAGTTGCCCTGATCGACAGCCTCTGCGCCAAGGCGCGGATTCTGCCGGTGATTACCATCGCTCGCGAACAGGACGTCCTGCCACTGGCCGACGCCCTCGCGGCCGGTGGCCTGACGGCCCTGGAAGTGACACTGCGTTCGCAGTTCGGCCTCAAGGCCATCCAGATCCTGCGCGAGCAGCGTCCGGAGCTGGTGACCGGTGCCGGTACGGTGCTGGATCGCACCATGCTCGCCGCTGCCGAAGCGGCGGGTTCGCAATTCATCGTCACGCCGGGCATCACCCGTGACCTGCTTGAAGCCAGCGTCGACAGCCCGATTCCGCTGTTGCCAGGCATCAGCAACGCCTCCGGCATCATGGAAGGCTATAGCCTGGGTTATCGCCGCTTCAAGCTGTTCCCGGCGGAAGTCAGCGGTGGCGTTGCGGCCATCAAGGCACTCGGCGGCCCGTTCGGTGAAGTGAAATTCTGCCCGACTGGCGGCGTCAGCCCGGCCAACATCAAGAGCTACATGGCGTTGAAAAACGTGATGTGCGTGGGCGGTAGCTGGATGCTTGATCCGGAGTGGATCAAGAACGGCGACTGGGCCCGCATTCAGGAATGCACCGCCGAGGCCCTGGCGCTGCTGGACTGATCGGCTTTTACCTGACACCTCGTTGTGTGTTCTACGGCTTTACGGTGCGCTTGGTCGGTGCACCGTTTTTTTTTGCCCGCAAAAAAAACGTGTGGGAGCGTGGCTTGCCCGCGATGAACGATGACGCGGTATGTCTGTCGGACCGTGGTGTCTGAATCGCGGGCAAGCCACGCTCCCACAGGGACATCAGGCGATACATAGTTACCGCATCTCACCGCTTAACCAGCGTTAACCTGCGTTCATCTTATGGAAGAGAGAACGTCATGGACGACAACACTTCAGTTGCACCTTCACACCCGGTCTACCTGCTGTCTCCCGAGCAAATTGCCGGTCCGTATTTTCGCAATCCCCAACTGATCAGGCGCAACATCAGTGAAAGCGCTGACGGCATTCCGTTGGTGCTTCGACTGGCAATCGTCGATGCCATGACCGGCCAGCCGGTGACCGGAGCCTTGGTCGATATCTGGCATTGCAATGCGCGCGGAGCGTATTCGGGCTGGAGCAAGATCAATCCGGACAAGGAAGTCGACGACGGGGACATCGGCTCGATCCTGCGCACTGACGACGACACCTACCTGCGTGGCGGGCAATTCACTGACAAGAAAGGCATCGTGCGTTTTACCTCGATCTATCCGGGGTTCTACGCCGGCCGAGCCGTGCACATTCATGTCGCCGTCCGAATAACCTCCGGCAACAACTTTCTGCAAGAACGGCACGTCGCCTGGGTCGGTCAGCTCTACTTTCCCGAGGTCGCCTCACGTTCGGTGCTCAACGCCCGCGAATACGGCGGTCGATCCGCTTCACCGCTGACCAACGATCAAGACTTTCACTATCAACACCAGGGCGGCGAAGCGTCGACGTTGACCGTTCACACCCTCGGTCGAGATTCAAACGAGGATGGCTATTTTGGCCACATGACCATCGGCATCGACACGTTCGCCGCCTCGACACACATCAAACCGGAGGACTTCGACAAGTACACGGTATGAGGTCAGCGCAGTTCGCTCAGCGCCCGCGCCAGTAAATTCATCTCGGCAGCAGTGTTCGTGAGCCCCGGCGTAATGCGGATGCACGGCCCGCTCGCGGCGCCGCTGCGGACAACGGTGAACAGGTTGTAGTCGTTGAGCAGGCGCTCGACCATCGCCTGTTGATCGGCATGGCGGGTAAACCGCATCGAGGTGATTGCGCAATACAGGCGTGGGTCGTCCGGGGTCATGACATCAATTCCCGGCAGTGACCTGACCGCATTGACCCACAGGTTGCGCAGGTAGTTGAGCCGTGCACTCTTGGCCGCGGCGCCGCCCATGGCCAGGTGCTCCTCGAACACCAGTGGCAGGGTCAGCAACGCCGGGATGTTCGGCGTGCTGTAGGGCGTGCGGGCGCGAATATCGGTGACCGGGAAATGCATCTCGCCCATGTCCGGATCAATGTCCGCCAGGCGCTCGGGGGCAATGTAGATAAAGCCCAGCGTCAGGGGCGCGCCGATCCATTTGTGCAGGTTGAAGCCTGCAAACGAAATGCCCAGCTCATCCAGATTGAATTCAAGCTGACCCAAGGCGTGCGCACCGTCGAGGATCACGTCAATGCCCCGTTCCTTGGCTGCAGCGGCAATGGCCTGAACGGGCATGACCAGTCCGGTGCGGTGGGTGACGTGGGTCAGGGCCATCAATTTGAGCTTTGGATATCGCTCGAAAGCGTCGCGATAAGTGCTCAGCAAGCTGTCGAAACTGGCGGGGTGTTGGTGGTCGATTTCGATCACTTCCACACCACGATGCCTGGCGAGCCAGCGCATTGCGCCTTTGACCGTGTCGTATTCCAGGTCGCAGATCAGCACTTGATCGCCCGGCTGCAGGCGGTTGTAGTTGCGGATCAATGACTGCAAGCCGTCCGAGGCGCTGCGGGTGAGGGCAACGGTGTCGGCGCGAACCCCAAGCAGTCCGGCAAGCTGTTCGAGGATCAGAAGGCTTTCGCTTTGTTCGAAACGCTGACGCACATACACCGAGTTGCCACGGTTGATCAGCTCGATGTTGCGCTGGTATTCCTCGACCACGGTGCGCGACATTCGGCCGAAGTAGCCGTTTTCCAGGTTGATGGGCCCGGGTTCGACCGCATAGCGGTCGGCAAAGGTCTTCCAGAATTGTTCATCACGGGCGCGGCGAGTGTTATCGGGCATGGGCTATTCGGTCCGGTTTTACACGATCAGTCAGTGGCGCGGAGCAGGTTTGCCGTGTTTGGCGCGCAACGGTTCGAGCAGTTCGGCCAGTCCGTTGTGATCAATTTCCTGCATCAGGGCCAACAAGCCGCCCAGTTCGCCATGGGGAAATCCTTCCCTGGCAAACCAGTTCAAGTATTGGCCGGGAAGATCGGCAATGATTCTGCCCTTGTACTTGCCGAAGGGCATTTCGCGGGTGATCAGCAGTTCGAGTTTCTCTGGGTTCATCATCGGTCGTCTGGGTTCATTCGAGCTGGAAAATACAGGCATTCTGCATGCAGGCCAATTGACAGATCATGCAAAAAAAGCGGATACAGATTTTTTCGTTAAATCTAACTAATTGAAAAATAAAGAATATATCTTCAGTTCGAAGCTGGCATGCAGGGTGCAATAGCTATTACATCTTTCATCAACCCGCGAGGAATTGAAAATGACCGACATGAATAAAGAAGCGATCTCTGTACTCAACGACCTGATCGAAACCAGCAAAGACGGTCAGGAAGGGTTCAAGACATGCGCTGAAGATATCAAGCACCCTGAACTCAAAACCCTGTTCGTGCAACGCTCGACTGATTGCGCGACCGCTGCGGCGGAGCTGCAAAGCGCCGTGCGTTCGATGGGTGGCGATCCAGAAACTTCCACCAGCGTCAGCGGCGACTTGCACCGTCGTTGGGTTGACGTGAAAGCGATGTTCACCGGCAAAGATGAAGAGGCCGTGTTGAACGAAGCCGAGCGTGGTGAAGACCATGCGCTGAAGGCTTACAAAGAAGCCATGGAAAAAATCAACAAACACAACCTGGTGGGCATTCGTGACTTGGTTGAACGTCAGTACCACGGCGTGCAACGCAATCACGATCAGGTAAAAGCCCTGCGTAACCAGGCTCGCGCACGCTCTTAAGCGTTCGTAGCCTGTCAAAAACGCCAGCCAGTCTGGCGTTTTTTTGTGCCTTGGAATTAGTGCTGGACGGGCTATAGATAGCTAGCTAATAATTTGTTTTTCAAGTGTATGAGTCATGGCTCAACTGAACCGACTATCGTTAAATCGTCCTTCCAAGAGTGCTTTACGTGCCTATCACTTTGCAGGCTTTGTTTGCGCCTGACCGCCGCGCCCTTCAATTCGCAATCAAAACCCTGCTCGGTGGCGGTCTGGCGCTGTGGCTGGCGTTGCGATGGGGCCTGGAACAACCGGCCTGGGCGCTGATGACGGCGTTTATCGTCGCCCAGCCATTGTCCGGGATGGTGGTGCAAAAGGGACTGGCGCGACTGTTGGGAACGCTGATCGGGACGATCATGTCGGTGGTGTTCATGAGCGTGTTTGCTCAGACGCCGTGGCTTTTTCTGCTGGCATTGGCGTTGTGGCTCGGGCTCTGTACAGCGAGTTCGACGTTGTTGCGCAGTGCCTGGTCCTATTCATTTGTACTGGCCGGTTACACGGTGGCGATCATCGCGCTGCCGGCCATTGCGCATCCGTTGACGGTGTTCGACCAGGCGGTGGCGCGTTGCACGGAAATCTGTCTGGGCATTCTTTGCGCCACGGCGGCCAGTGCGTTGCTCTGGCCGATGCGGGTCGAACGGCAACTGGCGGATCAGGCGCGAGCGGCGTGGCGCAGCGGGATGAATGCGGCGCGTGCGACCTTGGCCGGCGACGCCCAGGCGCGCAAAGGCCTGCTGGAAATTCTCGGGCGCATTGTCGCCGTCGATGCCCAGCGCGAACATGCCTGGTTTGAAGGTGGACTGGGTCGGCAGCGCGCACGGGCGATCAGTGGCTTGAGTCAAAAATTGTTGATGTTGCTGCGCATCGCCCGTTCGGTGCGTCGGCAATGGAAGCAACTGGACGCACCCGAAGCCGAGCAACTGCGCCCCTGGATGACCGAGGTTCAAGACGCGCTCGACAGCGCCGATACCGCGACGCTACAAGCATTACGGCCAAGGTTGCTCGACGCCTGCCATGACCCGCGGATCAGTTCCGCGCAGAGTTATTGCCTGGCCCGTTTCACCCTGCTGCTCGACACCGCCATGGCCGCGACGACGGCATTGAGGGCGGTGGAGGAGGGCCGTGAAACGGTCGATCCGCCGCGCACCCTGACGCCACACCGCGACCTGTCATTGGCCTTGGTTTTCGGTGCACGCAGTGCCTTGGCATTTCTGGTGGTCTCGTGTTTCTGGCTCGCCACCGCCTGGCCTGCTGCGGCGGGTGCGCTGGTACTGACCTGCGTGGTGTGCAGCCTGTTTGCCAGTCGTGAGAATGGCGCGCAGATCGGCATGAGCTTTATGCGCGGGATTTTTCTGGCGATACCGGCGGCGTTTTTCGTCGGGCAGATTCTGCTGCCGCAATGGAGCGGGTTTGCGTTGCTCTGCCTGGGCATGGGCGTGCCATTGTTTCTCGGTGCGCTGGGCATGGCCAAGCCACAGATTGGCGCCACGGCCACCTCGTTCTGCTTGCACTTCATCGTCTTGGTGTCGCCGCTGAATGCGATGAAGTTCGACGTCGCCACGTTCTTCAACAGCGCCCAGGCGATGGTGGTCGGTGTCGGCGCGGCGGTGCTGGCGTTTCATTTGCTGATCCTGCGTAACCCGACCTGGCATGGGCGCCGTTTGTTGGCGGCGACGCTCGACGATTTGGTCCGACTGACCCGGCGCAATCTGCGCGGTGCCGAAAGCTGGTTCGGCGGACGCATGGCCGATCGCTTGCTGCAACTGGCTCGGCATTATCCAGAGTTGCCGGAACCGGCGCGCAGTCGCTGGGACGATGGTCTGCTTGGCTTGGACATCGGCGATGAATTGCTCCATCTGCGTTTGAGCCTGGCCGTGGCGCAGGTGCCGGTCAGCGCGCCTCAGCAGCGTTATCTCGAGCGGCTGGAAAAAGTCCTGGCACAAGGCCCCGCAGGCGACTGCGCGGATGCGCTGGAACAACCGAGCGAAGAGTTTTTGAAAACTTTGTACGCGTTGCCGCCCAGCGACGCGGTGAAACTGGCGCAGGGCGCGGTGCTGCAATTGCAAAGCAGCTGGCGCGCCTGGTGCCGCCAACAGGAGCAAAGCCATGGGCTTGCGTGAGTGGTCGGTGGGCGGGGTGCTGCTCAGTCCGTTTCTGATTTATGTATTGCTGGCGCTGCTGGTCACCGGGGCCTTGCGCATGCTGTTGCGCCTGACCCCGGTGGGCCGCTGGATCTGGCACGAAGCGCTATTCGATTGCGCCTTGTACGTCTGTGTATTGACCTTGATCACCGTCGTCCTCGGACCTTTATAAGGAGTTGAACATGCGTACCCCCGTACGTGTCGCGGTAACCCTGTGCCTGGTGGCGGTGGCGATATTCGCCGGTTTCCATTTGTGGCAGTACTACATGCTCACGCCCTGGACCCGGGATGCGCGGATCCGCGCCGACGTGGTGGTCATCGCCCCGGATGTGTCGGGATGGGTGCGTGAACTCAAGGCGTTCGATAACCAGCAGGTCAAGGCCGGCGATCTGTTGTTGAGCATCGACCGCGACCGTTTCGAAGCGGCGCTGGAGAAAGCCCAGGCGGTGGTGCAGACGCGCCAGCAGCAGCTCAATCTGCGCGAGCGCGAAGCTAGCCGCCGCGCGAGTCTTGGACCACAAGCGATCAGTGCCGAGTTGCGCGAGAACGCTCAGATCAATGCCGGCATCGCCCGTGGCGAACTGCGCGAGGCTCAGGCTGAGGCCAAAGTCGCCGAACTCAATCTGGCTCGCAGCCAGGTCCATGCGCCGCGCAATGGGCACATCACCAACCTGCGCCTGGCCGAAGGCAATTATGTGAATGCCGGGCAATCGGTGATGGCCTTGATCGATGATTCGACCTTTTATGTGCAGGCCTATTTCGAGGAAACCAAGCTGCCACGGATTCATGTCGGCGATCCGGTGAAGGTCTGGTTGATGAGCGCGGGGGAGGCCTTGGACGGGCACGTGGAAAGCATCAGTCGCGGGATCACCGACCGCAACACCACGCCGGACGGGCAGTTGTTGGCGGAGGTGGAACCGACGTTTAACTGGGTGAGGCTGGCGCAGCGGATTCCGGTGCGGATCAAGATCGACAACCTGCCGCCGGAAATGAATTTGAGTTCAGGGATGACGGCGAGCGTGCAGGTGCAGGAAGGTAACCACTGATCGTTCCCACGCGGACGGTTCGACGTGGGAACGATCAGGCGCTTTAGCCGATGCTGATGGCCGGCAAGGTCGGCAAGGTCACGGTCTGCTGCTTGCGCGGCGCCAAGATCTCGGCCTCGCCATCGACGACTAATTCGTCACGCTGGTTAAACACGCGAGTGGCAATTCGTACACGAAATTTCGGCATTTTTTCCAGGATTTCCAGACGCACCGTCAAGGTGTCGCCGATCTTCACCGGCTTCTGAAAGCTCATCTGCTGGCCGATGTAAATCGTCCCCGGCCCAGGCAATTCACAGGCAACGGCGGCGCTGATCAACGCGCCACTGAACATGCCGTGAGCGATGCGCTCCTTGAACATGGTGCCAGCGGCGAATTCGGCGTCCAGGTGCACTGGATTGTGATCGCCGGACATGGCGGCGAACAACTGAATGTCGCGCTCTTCGACCGTCTTGCTGTAGCTGGCGGTCTGGCCGACTTCGAGGGCTTCGTAAGGGGTGTTGGTAACCTGGGTCATCTGTTTCAATTCCTGTCACGAATAAATAAATTCACAAAAAAACTATTCCGATCTGGGCGGCCGGCGGTGGCTCAGCGTCTGCGCAATCCAGTTCAACACGTCGTTGATCACTTCATCGCTGTTGCTCTCGTTGAACAATTCATGCCTGGCCTGAGGGTAAATAGTCAGTTGCAGATTGCGGCTGCCAGCCTCGCGAAGTGCGTGGGCCAAGTCTTTCAGACGTTTGCCTTCGCTGACCGGATCACATTCACCACCAATCACCAGCAACGGCAGGCCCGGATCGATCTGCGCGAGATTGGACGCTTTGCTGATTTGCTGCAAGCCGCCGAGCAAATCGATCCACAGTTGATTGGTGCAGCGAAAGCCGCAAAGCGGGTCGTTGGCGTACAGGTCGACCTGCGCCGGATCGCGGCTGAGCCAGTCGAAACGCGTGCGCGCCGGTTTGAATTTCTTGTTGAACGAGCCGAACGACAGCCACTCGATCAGCGCGCTACGACCCTTCGGACCTTGGCGCAAACGTTCGAGCCGGGCAATCTGGCGGGCCACGCGATACAGCGCCACCGGTTGGAAATTCGAGCCGCTGAGCACCGCACCATGCAGGCTGGCGCTGTGGTGCAGCAAATAAGCCTGGGCGATGTAGCTGCCCATGCTGTGACCGAGCAGCACGATCGGCACGCCGGGGTGCTGCTGGCCGATGTGCTGGTTGAGGCTGGCCAGGTCGCCGACGACTTTGCACCAGCCGTCGTCATCGGCGAAATGGCCGAGCGTCCCGTTTTCGGCAGTTTTGCCATGTCCGCGCAGGTCCGGCGCGTAGACGCCATAACCCTGAGCGCAGAATTTTTCCGCCAGACGGGCGTAGCGTCCACTGTGCTCGGCCATGCCATGCGCCAGCAGAATCACCGCTTTCAGAGGCGCGGCGGGCAGCCATTGGTTGACGAAGAGGCGGCTGCGGTCACTCGCGGTCAACCAGAAAGTGTCGTGGATCATGGCGATTCCTTTGCATGGGGCTGCATGGCATGGGCGTCGCTGCATTGTATAGCGCATCCCGCGCTTGCCGTCTGATCAGGCCACGCCACGGCTGGAAGATTCACATGATCAATGACGGTTCTGTCGTATTTGCCTGATTCGCCATAGCTGCTAGTGTCCGTGGAGCTCCGCCTTTCGCTTTTTGTTTTTGAACAAGGACAGAAACGCGGCCCCGGATAGGTTCAGGTAAAGAGGACAAGAACAATGCAACCTGATTTCTGGAATGACAAACGCCCGGCCGGCGTGCCCCTGGATATTGATCTTGGGGTTTACAAGTCGGTGCTTGAGGTGTTCGAGCGTTCCTGCAAGAAATTCGCTGATCGTCCCGCGTTCAGCAGCATGGGCGTGACCCTGACCTATGCCGAGCTGGAACGCTACAGCCTGGCGTTCGCCGGCTACCTGCAAGCCCACACCGACCTGGTGCCGGGGGATCGCATTGCGGTGCAGATGCCCAACGTCCTGCATTACCCGATTGCCGTGTTCGGCGCCTTGCGTGCCGGGCTGATCGTGGTCAACACCAACCCGTTGTACACCGCGCGGGAGATGCGCCATCAATTCAAGGACTCCGGTGCCCGGGCGCTGGTGTACCTGAACATGTTCGGGAAGAAGGTCGAGGAAGTACTGCCCGACACCGACATCCAGTACCTGATCGAGGCGAAGATGGGCGACCTGATGCCCGGCGCCAAGGGCTGGCTGGTCAATACGATGGTGAGCAAGGTCAAGAAGATGGTCCCGGCGTATTCATTGCCGCAGGCTATTTCTTTCAAGAGCGCGTTGCGTCTGGGCCGGGGCCTGGGCATCAAGCCGCTGAAAGTCGGCCTCGACGACATTGCCGTGCTGCAATACACAGGCGGCACCACGGGTCTGGCCAAAGGCGCGATGCTGAGCCACGGCAACCTGGTCGCGAACATGCAGCAGGCGCGGGCCTGTCTTGGGCAGTTCGGTACCGACGGTCAGCCGCTGCTGCGTGAAGGCCAGGAAGTGATGATCGCGCCGCTGCCGCTGTACCACATCTATGCTTTCACGGCGAACTGCATGTGCATGATGGTCACCGGCAACCACAACGTGCTGATCACCAATCCGCGGGACATCGGCGCCTTCATCAAGGAGCTGAAGAACTGGCGGTTCTCGGCGCTGCTGGGGCTTAACACGCTGTTCGTTGCGCTGATGGACCATCCAGACTTCAAGACCCTGGATTTCTCCAGCCTCAAACTCACCAACTCCGGCGGCACTGCATTGGTCAAGGCCACTGCTGAGCGCTGGGAACAACTCACCGGTTGCCGCATCACCGAAGGTTACGGCCTGACCGAAACCTCGCCGGTGGCGTGTACCAACCCGTATGGCGACAAGTCGCGGATCGGCACGGTCGGCCTGCCAGTGCCCGGCACTACGCTCAAAGTGATCAACGATGACGGCGTCGAGCAGGCCTTGGGCGAGCGCGGCGAGCTGTGCATCAAAGGCCCGCAGGTCATGAAGGGTTATTGGAACAAACCCGAAGCCACCGCCGAAGTGCTGGATGCCGAGGGCTGGTTCAAGTCCGGTGACATTGCAGTGATCGACCCGGACGGTTTCGTGCGCATCGTCGATCGCAAGAAAGACATGATCATCGTCTCGGGTTTCAACGTGTACCCGAACGAGATCGAAGACGTGGTCATGGCTCACCCGAAGGTCGCCAACTGCGCGGTGATCGGCGTGCCGGACGAGCGTTCGGGGGAGGCGGTGAAGTTGTTTGTGGTGGCCCGCGAATCGGGAGTCAGCCTCGAAGAGCTGAAGGCCTACTGCAAGGAAAACTTCACGGCGTACAAAGTGCCCAAGCACATTGTCTTGCGTGAGTCGTTGCCGATGACGCCGGTGGGCAAGATTCTGCGGCGGGAGTTACGCGATATCGCTTGATCGATGAATGGCTGCGCTTCGCGCAAATCGCGGGCAAGCCCGCTCCCACAGGATCAGCAGTGAACCTTGTGGGAGCGGGCTTGCCCGCGATGCTTTTAGGGACTAAAGCCCCATTTTACGGGACTTTCAAGGCGCTATAGAATTTTTGCTCTAAAATGACCGCTTGCTGTTCTTGAGTCATTAAAGTGACTGTAGAGGCCGCTTTTGGCTCTAGTCGACCCTTGGCAAAGCTGCTACTCTCGGCGCGCTTTGTGACTTCTCGGCCTAGTAAAAAGCCAGACTCACCAACAAAAGACACGATAAAAAACACACACCAATAATAATCGCATCAAATGCGGTGAAGAATTCGCGTTGCTGAGGAGTGGGCTTCCATGAACGAAGACTTTTGGAAGGATAAGTACCCTGCTGGGATTGCTGCCGAAATCAATCCAGACGAGTATCCGAATATTCAGGCAGTGTTGAAACGATCCTGCCAACGCTTCGCTGACAAGCCGGCTTTCAGCAACCTGGGCAAGACAATCACCTACGGTGAGCTGTATGAATTGTCCGGTGCTTTTGCCGCTTACCTGCAACAGCATACCGACTTGCAGCCGGGCGATCGAATCGCCGTGCAACTGCCCAACGTATTGCAGTACCCGGTTGCTGTGTTCGGTGCCATCCGCGCCGGGCTGATCGTGGTCAACACCAACCCGCTGTACACCGCGCGGGAAATGGAACACCAATTCAAAGATTCCGGTGCCAAAGCCCTGGTTTGTCTGGCCAACATGGCGCACCTGGCTGAAATCGTCGTGCCCAAAACCGGCGTCAAGCACGTGATCGTGACCGAAGTGGCCGACTTGCTGCCACCGCTCAAGCGCCTGCTGGTCAACAGCGTCATCAAGTACGTGAAGAAGATGGTCCCGGCATATCACTTGCCCAAGGCCGTCAAGTTCAACCATGTACTGAGCAAGGGCCACGGCCAGCCAGTGGCTGAAGCCAACCCGGCCAGCAGCGACGTTGCCGTGCTGCAATACACCGGCGGCACCACCGGCGTGGCCAAGGGCGCGATGCTCACCCACCGCAACCTGGTGGCGAACATGTTGCAGTGCAAGGCGCTGATGGGCTCCAACCTCAACGAAGGCTGCGAGATCCTGATCACGCCGCTGCCGCTGTACCACATCTATGCCTTCACCTTTCATTGCATGGCGATGATGCTGATCGGCAACCACAACATCCTGATCAGCAACCCGCGCGACTTGCCGGCGATGGTCAAGGAACTGTCGAAGTGGAAATTCAGCGGTTTCGTCGGCCTCAACACGTTGTTTGTGGCCCTGTGCAACAACGAAGGCTTCCGCAAGCTGGACTTCTCTGCACTGAAAATCACCCTGTCCGGCGGCATGGCCCTGCAACTGGCTGCGGCCGAGCGCTGGAAAGCGGTCACCGGTTGCGGCATCTGCGAAGGTTACGGCATGACCGAAACCAGCCCGGTGGCCACGGTCAACCCGATCCAGCACATCCAGATTGGCACCATCGGTATTCCGGTGCCGTCGACCCTGTGCAAAGTCATCAATGATGCCGGCGTTGAACAGGCGATGGGCGAAATCGGCGAGCTGTGCGTGAAAGGTCCGCAGGTCATGAAAGGCTACTGGCAACGTCAGGACGCCACCGACGAAATCCTCGACAGCGAAGGCTGGCTGAAGACGGGTGACATCGCGCTGATCCAGCCTGACGGCTACATGCGCATCGTCGATCGCAAGAAAGACATGATCCTGGTCTCCGGTTTCAACGTTTACCCGAACGAGCTCGAAGATGTGCTGGCGACTCTGCCGGGCGTGCTGCAATGCGCGGCCATCGGTGTGCCGGACGAGAAGTCGGGCGAGGCGATCAAGATTTTCGTCGTCGCCAAGCCAGGCGTGACATTGACCAAGGAACAGGTGATGGAGCACATGCGTGCGAACGTGACCGGCTATAAGGTCCCGCGTTCCGTGGAGTTCCGCGATGCGCTGCCGACGACCAACGTCGGCAAGATCCTGCGCCGCGAGTTGCGCGACGAAGAGCTGAAAAAGCTGGGCGTGAAGAAAGTCGGCGCCGCGTAAAATAAAAAAGCCCCGCAGATGCGGGGCTTTTTATTGCCTGACTGATCGTTCCGACGCAGAGCGTGGGAACGATTTAATTACAGGCGGAACGGTGCGAAATTGACGTTGGTGCCCGCCGGACGCATGTCTTGCAGGAACGAGTCCTTGTCGGCGCTCAGTTCCAGGCTCAAAGCGGCTTTGCGCTTGCCTTCATTGCGCACCACCAGGCCTTCAAGCTTTTCGCGAAGGAACACCGTCGGCACTTTCAGGTGCAGCAGTTCGTCGGTGTCTGGCGTGTGCATCAGCAGGTGAACCCATTCGTACTGACCAATGGCCAGCCGCGCGACCGGGATATCGAACCACCAGATGTTGCGATTGCGGTTCAATTCAGTGAAATGGCAGTTGTTGACGCCAAGCACAGCACCACCAAGTTCCTGGTTTCTGCGGGCAATGGCCTGCTTTTTATCGAGTTTCATAACATTCCTACGGGATTGGATCTTCAGCGCCATGGCCTGAATACGTTGCGCATTCTCGGGGGTTGGTCGACAAACATAAAGCCTAACCTGCGCTGAACGATGAAATGTACGATCGAAAATAAATGAAACTCCGTGCAAAAGCCTCCGGTCAATCCTTATGTAACGACTTTTCTCATTGAATTGTTCACAGGAGAAACACCATGAGCAGCACTGGCGATAAAGTAAAAGGCATGGCCAACGAAGCCGTCGGCAACGTCAAGCAAGGTGTCGGCAAAGCGACCGACAACACCAAGCTGCAAGTCGAAGGCAAGATTCAGGAAAAGAAAGGCGAGGCCCAGCAAGCGGTCGGTAAAGCCAAGGACGCCATCAAAAAGAGCGTCGACGAGGCTTGATCCAGCCTTTGATGAGCAACACGAACGGCCATCCAAGGATGGCCGTTTTTGTGTCACCCTGAACTTGCACAAGGAAATTGTTTCAAAGACGCCAAGTAAGCTAATTTGATGTAGAAAACGGCCCCTGAGTCGCCACGACTTCAACCCATATTGCGGCGAAAGGAGACGCTAATGTTTTTCCCTCATATGAAAGGCCTGCGCCTGCACCGTGTCATGGTGCGCACGGTCACTGAGTTCATCGACGACGAGATGTCGACCTATGCCTCGGCGCTCGCCTATCAGATGCTGTTCTCGCTGTTTCCCTTCATCCTCTTTCTGATCGCCCTGATCGGTTTCCTGCATTTGCCTGACTTCTTTTCCTGGCTGCGCCTGCAATCGGAACTGGTCCTGCCGCCCCAGGCGCTGGAACAGGTGAACCCGGTCATCGACCAGTTGCAGCAGTCCAAGGGTGGTTTGCTGTCGATTGGTATCGTGATTGCGCTGTGGACGGCGTCGGCCGGTGTGCGGTTGATGATGAGCGCGATGAACGCTGCCTATGACGTGGTCGAAGGCCGGCCCGCGTGGAAGCGTATCCCGCTGTCGATTATCTACACGGTCGGCATCGCCGGCATGCTGCTGATCGCCGCCGCGTTGATGGTGCTCGGGCCGCAAGTGATGGGCTGGATCGCTTCGCAAGTCGGTCTCGAAGACTTCATCGTGACGCTCTGGACCATCGTACGCTGGCCGGTGGTCGTGGTTCTGCTGATGGTGGCGGTGGCGCTGATCTATTACGTCATGCCTGACGTCAAACAGGAGTTCCGCTTTATCACCCCGGGCTCGGTGCTGGCGGTGGTGGTGTGGATCTGCGCCTCCGTGGGTTTTGGTTTGTACGTCAAGGAGTTCGCCAACTACAACGCCATGTATGGCAGTATCGGCGCGATCATCGTGCTGTTGCTGTACTTCTACATTTCTGCGGCGGTGCTGTTGCTGGGTGCGGAGATGAATGCAGTGATCGAACATATGTCGACCGAGGGCAAAAATGATGGCGAAAAAGTCCCCGGCGAACTCGATCACGAACCCAAACAACACGTTTCGGGACTGGCTCGGGATCACTCGCTCCAGCCCAAACCTGATGAAGTCATAAAATGATCCGTGAAATCCTGAAAATGGGCGATGAACGCCTGCTGCGCATTGCCCCGCGGGTCCCGGCCGAAATGTTCGACAGCCCCGAGCTGTGGCAACTGATCGACGACATGTTCCAGACCATGGAAAGCGTCGGCGGCGTCGGCCTGGCCGCACCGCAGATCGGCGTCGACCTGCAACTGGTGATCTTCGGGTTCGAGCACAGCGAACGCTACCCGGACGCTGACGCGGTGCCGCAGACCATCCTGATCAATCCGCTGATCACACCGTTGAGCCCCGTGATGGAAGAGGGCTTCGAAGGTTGCCTGTCAGTGCCTGGCCTGCGCGGCGCGGTGGATCGTTATCAGCAGATTCGCTACGAAGGTTTTGACCCCAAGGGCCAGCCGATTGTGCGGATCGCCGAGGGATTCCATGCGCGGGTGGTGCAGCATGAATGCGATCACCTGATCGGTCGGCTGTACCCGTCGCGCATCAGTGATTTCAGCAAGTTCGGGTTTACCGAAGTGATGTTTCCGGACCTCGATCCTAACGCAGACGACTGATTCGAAAACACCTCAAGCTACTGTGGGAGCGAGCTTGCTCGCGATGGCGGCCTGTCAGTCGATATCAATGTCGACTGTTCTGACCCCTTCGCGAGCAAGCTCACTCCCACATTTGATCTTCATATGGCTTTAGAGCGTTATCTGGCCAGTTCCATACCCATGGCAATCATCGGTTTACTGCGCGCATAACGGCTCAAACGTTCGGCCATCGAATAGGGCAACACTGGGTCGAAGGTGAACCCATGACGCTCATAAAAACCGCGCAAATCAGGATGACAAAAAAGCCACACCGGGCCTTCGATATCCTTGACCGCCTCGGCCATCAAAGCGCCAGCGATCCCTTGTCCGCGACACGCCGGATCGACGAACAGCCCCGTCAGCCAATGCCCCTCCGACACCGGCCGCAAACACAGCGCGCCAATGATCCCGTCGCGTCTTGCGACCCACAGTTGAGCGTCGCGCACGGCTTTCATCGACGATTGGTGGGCGCGATAAAATTTGTTCATCAAGGGCCACATAGGCTCCTCGAGCAAGGTGTACTGGGTGTTGGGCATGGTCGTGGACTGTCGGTGCGCAAAGCGGGCGATTATAAAAGAACACGAGCGCAGCGATAGGTGTATACCTGATCTCACATCCCGTATGAGTGGAGTACGTATCATGGCCAAAGGCATGGATTCAAAAAAAGCAGCAAAGAAGAAACCGGCGAAAACCGCCGATGAAAAGCGCGCGGACAAGAAGGCCAAGAAGGTGGATGTGTTCGGCCATTGATTCCGCGTTGATCGTTCCCACGCTTTTTGCGTGGGAGCGCAGCCCTTGACGCTCCGCGTCACTGGACGCAGAGCGTCTCTAGAGGCATTCCCACGCAGAGCATGGGAACGATTTTCAAAATAATCTGCAAGATTTCCCGACGCCATTGCACAGAAGGGGACTGGTCCCCGATCTGAGCAACGCCATGTCCCATTACTTCGATACTGCCCATCGAGAAGAAATCGAAACCCTGCGTCAGCGCCTGACCGCTCGCACCGAGTGGCCGACCTGGCTGTTGCTGATCGGCGTGTATGGCGGCTGGTTCAGCCTTGTCTTGGCGAGTGAACGGTTGGGGGTGTGGTGCAGCACATTGCTGCTGATTCCGCTGGTGGTGCTGTGGTTGTCGGTGCAGCACGAATTGCTGCACGGGCATCCGACCCGTTGGCCATTGCTCAATAAAGTCCTCGGCTATGCGCCGTTCGCCGTCTGGTATCCCTACACCCTTTACCGCGACAGCCATTTGCTGCATCACCGCGACGAAGACTTGACCATTCCCGGTCGCGATCCGGAAAGTCGTTACCTCACGGCCGAGCGGTGGCAGGGCAGTTCGCTTTTTGAGCAAAGCCTGCACTGGCTGAACAAAACCGTGCTCGGGCGCTTTCTCCTGGGCGCGCCACTGGCCTTGCTGACGCTGGCGCGGGAAGAACTGCAACGGCTGAAAAAGGCTGAGCGACAGGCCTGGCTCATGTGGCTGACCCACGGTGCACTGACGTTGCTGATGCTGATCTTCATCGCGCGCTACAGCGTGCTACCGGTGTGGCATTACCTGTTGCTGATCAGTGTCCCGGCGCTATCGATTGCCATGATTCGCTCCTACTATGAACACCGTCCGCATGTGCAACCCGAGCAACGCACGGTCATCAATGAAGCCGCCTGGCCATGGCGCTGGCTGTTCCTGAACCTCAATTTGCACCTGGTGCACCACGACTTGCCAGGGTTGCCCTGGTACGACTTGCCCAAGGCCTACCGCGCACGTCGTGAGCAATGGCAGGCGCGCAGCGGCGGATTTGTGCTGCAGGGTTACGGACAGTTGTGGCGACAGCATGGAGTGAGGGCCATCGATAGCCCGAGGCACCCATTTCACTGATTTTTCATGATCCACATCTGACCCCTGTGGGAGTGAGCCTGCTCGCGATGGGGGCGTACCTTTCACATTGATGTTGCCTGAAACACCGCTATCGCGAGCAGGCTCGCTCCCACCGGGGAATATGGTTGTATGGGAAGATTTCGATGACACAACACATCGCTGAACTATTGATGTACGTCGCCCCCGAGCCGATCCTCCAGGCCAACGAGCGCTGGCTGGCGCAGATCATCGAGCAGTTGGGCGTCACCCGACTCAATGCCGAAGGCCTGTCGCTGATGGACCTCTGGTTGTCGCCGCAATTGCTGCTGACCCAGACTTGCGGTTATCCGCTGATGACTGCGTTGCGCGGCAAGGTCCGGGTCATTGGTCGGCCGCGTTACGAACTCCCCGACAGCACCGGCGGCAACCATTGCAGCCTGCTGCTGAGTCGCACCGATGACCCACGGCGGACGTTGTCCGACTGGCGCGACAGTCGCGGCGTGATCAACGGCGAAGACTCCAACAGCGGCATGAACCTGTTGCGGCATCGCCTGGCGCCGCTGCATCGCGACGGGCAATTCTTTTCCAGTGTCGCCATCAGCGGTAGCCACCGCGAGAGCCTGCGCTGGTTGCGCGAAGACCGGGCGGACCTGGCGGCCATCGACAGCGTGACCTTCGCCTATCTGGCGCGACATGCCGCGCAAGAAGTCGCCGGATTACGCATCGTTGCCCGAAGCGCGTTCAGCCCGACCTTGCCGTACATCACGGCTTTGGGCGTTACGCTTGAGCAGGCGGAGCAGCTGCGTCAGGTGATGAATCAGGCTTTGAAGAAGTTGCCTGACGTTGTTGAGATCCTGGGGCTGCAAGAAGTGCTGCCGGCCACTGAAAGCGACTATCAGATCGTTCTCGACTATCAGCGGGAAGCTGAAGCGTTGGGATTCGGGCGATTACGTTAAATTTCCAAATAGAATATAAAAATGCTTTTTAAGTATTATTAAAGAATAAGGCTCCTTGCTAGGATCGCGCCACCGGATCACCGGACATTCAGCGACCCCTAACCTTGGAGCCTCTATGTCCGGCACCGACGTATCCCATCGCAACCACATCGACAGATTGTTCCGCGCCCATTATTCCTGGCTGTGCGCACACTTGCGCCGGCATCTGGGCACCAGCCCCAGCGTCGAAGACATCGCCGCAGAAACCTTCGTGCAACTGCTGCAATCCCCAGGCCTGACACCGATTTGCGAACCTCGAGCCTTGCTCACCACCATCGCCCGCCGTTTGATCTATCAGCTCTGGCGCCGCCGGAAACTGGAACACCAGCACCTCGATCAGTTGCAACTCGACGATTACCCATCCGTGAAATCGCCTGAGGAGCTGGCGCAACTCAGCCAGGCATTGCAGGGCCTCGACCAGACGCTGGGACGCTTGCCGGGCAAAGTCAGGGCGACCTTCCTGTTGTCACGCGTCGACGGCCTGACGTACCCGCAAATCGCCGCTGAACTGGGCATTTCCCAGCGCTCGGTCAGCGTCTATATGACCCGCACTCAGGCACTGTGCGACCGGCACAGCGCCAACCAACCCTTGAATGCCCTGACCTGGAGGTCCGCATGAGATCGATCAAAACCCTGCTCGGCAGTTCGCTGTTGGCGCTGAGCCTTGTAGCTACCCACGTGTCGGCCACGGAAAAAGCCGCGCCGATTCACTTTGGCGATATCACGTGGGAAAGCGGCAGCCTGATCACCGAAATCCTGCGTCTGATCGTCGAGAAAGGCTATGGCTACCCGACCGACACGTTACCGGGCAGCACCGTCAGCCTCGAAGCCGCGCTGGCCAAGAACGACATCCAGGTGATCGGCGAAGAGTGGGCGGGGCGCAGTCCGGCGTGGGTCAAGGCGTCCGCCGAGGGCAAAGTGTTTGGTTTGGGAGACACGGTAAAAGGGGCCACCGAGGGTTGGTGGGTGCCGGAATACGTGATCAAGGGCGACGCGGAACGTGGCATCAAACCCCTGGCGCCGGAATTGAAATCTGTCGCCGACCTGGCCCGCTACAAGGACGTGTTCCGCGATCCCGAAGACCCAAGCCGCGGACGCTTCCTCAACAGCCCGACCGGCTGGACCTCGGAGATCGTCAACAGCCAGAAACTCAAGGCCTATGACCTGACCGCCAGTTACGTCAACTTCCGAACTGGCTCAGGCGCGGCGCTGGATGCGGAGGTTGCGTCATCGATTCGCCGCGGCAAACCGGTGTTGTTCTACTACTGGTCGCCGACGCCGCTGCTGGGGCGCTTCAAACTGGTGAAACTCGAAGAACCGGCCTTTGACGCCGAAGCGTGGAAGACACTGGCCGATGCCAACAACCCCAATCCCAAGGGCACCCGTTCCATGCCGGCGAGCTTGGCCATTGGTGTGTCCGCACCGTTCAAGGCGCAGTATCCGGACTTGGTGGCGTTCTTCGAAAAAGTCGACTTTCCGATCGATTTGCTGAACAAGACGCTGGGACAAATGAGCGAAAAACGCCAGCAACCACGTCAAGTCGCCGAAGCGTTTTTACGGGATCAGCCGCAGATCTGGAAGGGCTGGGTGCCGGGGGAAGTGGCAACCAAGGTGAGTGCGAGTTTGTAGTTTTTCCTGATGTTCTTGCGATGAATGAGCGACTGCATCGCGAGCAGGCTCGTTCCCACAGTGGATCTGCTGAGCGCACAAAATTTGTGTAAGCCTCAGATCCCCTGTGGAAGCGGCGATGTCGCGGTCTACACCAACTCGGCAGCCAACGCCGCTTTCACTGCTGGCCGCTGCTCAACTCTGTCCTGAAACCGCACCAACGCCGGCCACTGATTCAAATCAATCGCAAACAGTGGTGCCCAGCGCAGCACCGTAAATAGATACGCATCGGCGATGCCGAACCCGCCCGTCAGCAAATACTCTTGCCGCCCCAGCGTTTCGTTCAACACCGCCAATCGCTTGAACAGCTTCTCTTTGATCAGCGCTTTTACCGCCTCCGGAAACTGCGAATTGAACAGCCAGCCCAATCCGCCATGAATCTCTGTCGAGACGAAGTTCAAGCACTCTTGCAACCGCACCCGCTGGAACGTCCCGTTCGCTGGCGCCAGGTTCGCGTCCGGTCGCAGGTCCGCCAGGTATTGCAGGATCGCCGGGCCTTCGGTCAGCACGTCGCCGTTATCCAGCAGCAACGCCGCGACGTATCCCTTCGGGTTGATCGCGAGGAAGTCATCGCCCTCAACGGTCTTTTTGGTGCGGTTATCAACGCGGATCAATTCGAATGGCAGATCCAGTTCACGCAGCACGATATGCGGCGCCAGCGAGCAGGCTTGGGGGGCGTAATACAACTTCATCGGGACGGCTCTGGTTGGGGATTTACGCCAGTGTCATAGTGCGCGGTGCCCTCGGTAAAATTACTCTTTCAGAACACAGCCATAAGGAAAGCTACTGCCATGATGAATCTGATGCATTGGCGAATGGTGGTGGCGGTGGCTGATACCGGCAACATCACCCGGGCCGCCGAGCGCGTTGGCATGACCCAGTCAGGGGCGAGTCAGGCGTTGGCCTTGATTGAAGAAACA
Organism: Pseudomonas sp. fls2-241-R2A-110; assembly: GCF_030209165.1. Lineage (NCBI taxonomy): Bacteria > Pseudomonadati > Pseudomonadota > Gammaproteobacteria > Pseudomonadales > Pseudomonadaceae > Pseudomonas > Pseudomonas sp. fls2-241-R2A-110. Next base: position 55,719 of record NZ_JARVSN010000023.1, read on the forward strand.
TTGGGCGTTCAACTGTTCAGTCGGGAGAATCGCCAAACGTTGCCGACGGCCATCGGCTTGCCTGTGATCGAACACGCACGAACGATGCTTGGAGCCCTGGAAAATATTCGCAGCAGCGTCGATGCCGCCAAAGGCATTCAGCGCGGCACGATTCGTCTGGCGAGTTTCCCCATGGTGCTGGCAACGTTTCTGCCGCCACTGTTACGCCGGTTCAAACGGCTCTATCCCGGCATTGAGGTGGTGGCGCTTGAGGTCAGCGACGATGAAGTCGAAACACTACTCGACACCGGTCTGGTGGATGTTGGCGTGGTGTTGAACCCTGCTCCAGAGCGTAACGCCAGTCATTTGGGGCGTGATGCCTGGATGGCCGTCGTGCCGGGCGGCCATCCTTTTGCGCGCCGTTCGAATGAGGCCGGCATTACCCTCGCGGAGTTGGCTCAGGAACCTTTTGTATTAGCCACGGGCGGTTGTTCAACCAACGCTCGCAGCCTGGCCGCAGAGGCCGGCTTGCAGTTACGTGACATTCGGGTCGAGGTCCGGGAGTGGAGCAGCGCGTTCACGCTGGTGCGGGAAAACATCGGCGTGACGCTGGTGCCCGAATTGACGTTGCCCGCTCATCGCCAAGGCCTGCGCGTGATGCCAGTCCACCCGCGTATAGAGCGCGAGTTTGCCTTGGTGGTCGCGCCGACCCGTAAACCTTCAGCCGCCGTGCAGGCATTGCTGAACATGCTGGCTGAACCGATTTTGTCCTCAATACTGGCCGACTAGTGGCCTTGCGCCTTCGCAGCGGCTGTCTACGCTGACTTGTAACCGACTATGTCGGTGGCGATAGCCAATAACACTGCAAACGTGCGCAACCCACGGCACCACACTGAACAACAAGGAGCTGTGCGCTAAAGGGAATTGCTGATGAAACCGTTAGGGCTGGCCCGGTTCCGGGCTATCAAGAGAAGGATGTCTTGATGAGAGCGCTACTGCATGGACTCTCCGATTGAACATCATTGATCACCTGACATTTCCTCCCGTGGAGGAACGCGTGTGCCTGTACCAAGAAACAATTTGGTAGATCCGTTGAAAGACCGAAGAACTTTCATCAATCAAAAGAACGCGCTGAAGGTGATACGACCATGTTTAACCTACATCACAAGGCTGACCTGCAGGAAATCCAACGATTCAGTTGTGCACTGAGCGAAGCCAACGCCAAGTTGGCGGCGGTCAGCCGCTCGATGGCCATGATTGAGTTCACCCCGGAGGGCATCGTGCTCGATGCCAACGACAACTTTTGCCGCGCAATGGGTTACAGCGCCGAAGAAGTTCGCGGCAAACATCACCGGATCTTTTGTGAAGAAGCGTTCTACCGCAGTGAGGAATACGCGAAGTTGTGGCGGGACCTGGCCCGTGGCGAACCCGTCGGCGGCACGTTTTTACGGCTGAACAAGCAAGGCAAGGAAGTTTGGCTTGAGGCCAGTTACATGCCGGTGTTCGGTCCCGACCGCCAGGTTAAAAGTGTCATCAAAGTCGCTACGGATATTTCCGACAGGGTTTACAAGGAACACGAAGAAGAAAGCATGCTCGCCGCGATTGGCCGTTCCATGGCGGTGATCGAATTCACCCCGGAAGGCAAAGTCATCACCGCCAACGACAACTTCCTGAAGACGATGCATTACTCGCTCAACGAAGTGATCGGCCAGCATCACAGCCTGTTCTGCCACCGCGCCGAATCCGAGTCGCAGGCGTACAAGGCGTTCTGGGCTTCACTCAATCGCGGCGAATATCACTCGCACCGTTTCGAGCGCAAAGACAAGCACGGGCATACGGTGTTCCTCGAGGCCTCTTACAACCCGTTGTTCGATGCCAAGGGCCGTTTGTACAAAGTGGTGAAATTCGCCAGCGACATCACCGAGCAAGTGACGACGCTGCAGACCGCAGCGGAGTCGGCCCACAGCACCTCGGTGCAAAACGACGCTTGCGCGCAGAAGGGGTCTCAGGTGGTGCAGCAAACCGTGCAGATCATCCAGGACATTTCCCGGGACCTGAACGAAGCGGCGCAGAGCATCGATGCGGTCAGCAAGCAGTCGGACATCATCGGCACCATTGTCCAGACCATTCGCGGCATCGCCGACCAGACCAACTTGCTGGCGCTTAATGCGGCCATCGAGGCCGCGCGGGCAGGCGACCATGGACGCGGGTTTGCCGTGGTGGCCGACGAAGTTCGCAGCCTTGCGGCACGCACGAGTCAGGCGACGGTGGAGATTGTCGACGTGGTGCGCAAGAACCACGATTTATCGATGAGCGCCGTGACGAGCATGCAATCGAGCTTGAGCCGAACCGGTCTGGGGGTGGAACTGGCAAACGAGGCGGGCGAGGTGATTCTAGAAATTCAGCAGGGCTCGCGGCACGTGGTGGATGCGATCAGTCAGTTTAATTCGACGTTGCAGATCACCTGAATCGCGGCAATGCCTTTGTAGGAGCCGCACGGCTGGCTCCTACAAAAAGTCCCTGTGTCTTCAAAGTGAAGCAAGGAATTTGTCGACCACCTGAGGCGTGTCTTTTGCAGTGCTGCTGTCGCCAGCTTTTGCGGTCGACGCCAGCTTCATCTTGTCTTCCATACGCTGGGCGATCTCTTTGCTAACGGCCAGTTGTTTTTCTGGCGGCATGGCTTTGAGGTCTTCTTCGGTGATGCCCATCTCTTTCAGGATGCTGTCGTGCATACGCTGTTCCGGCGTCTTGCTCATGTAGTCCTTGAAGTCGGCCATGGCCGTGCTGTCAGTGGCTTTGGCTTGAGCGTTGGCTGGCAGCTTGGCAGAGTCGGCGGCTTGCAGCGCGACTCGGGTTTTGGCGAAGGCTTCATTGACGTTGTCGCTGATTTTGCTGGCCTCGCTGACTTGCTGGGTAGCCTGTCCAGTGGCGGACGACTGAACCTGCGCCTGCCCATTGGTTTGAAAGGCTTGAAACATCGAGTTCTGAACGCCGCTCTGCAGCCCGGCCGCCACTTCGGCTGCCGGGTCTTTGCCGAGCTTCTTGGCCAGGGGAATAATCTGCGCTTGTTTTGCACTGACAAACATGACGGATAAACCTGCAGGTAATGACTGACCTGAGGACCCGAGCAATTAGCGTGCCGTTGTCCCGGACCCGTGTTTGCCGGGCCTGGAGGGACAGGTTGCACGGGGAGGGCGGTCAACGTTTGCCGCTGGGCGGCAGCCATCGACCGCCGGCGTCTCAGCGGTGCGCGATGTTTTCCAGCGCCAGGTTGCGGGTGCGCGGGCCAAACCAGCCGATGGTTAACATCACGATCAGCATGCTGGCGACAATGAACGCCAGCACGCCCGGCGTGCCGAAGTGTTCGAGGAAAATCCCGATCAGCAAACTGCTGAACACCGTCGACAATCGGCTGAACGAATAACAGAACCCCACGGCACGGGCGCGAATGTTGGTGGGGAACAATTCACTTTGATAAGAGTGATAACTGAAGCTCAGCCAGGCGTTGCAGAAGGTGATCATCACTCCGCAAAAGATCAGGCCGAAGGCGCTGGTCTGCATCGCAAACAGCGTACCGAAGGTCATTGCACCCAGTGCCGAACCGACGATCTGCCACTTGTTCTCGAAACGGTTGGCAAACTTCACAAACAGCAGCGGCCCGAGCGGGTAGGCGAGGGTGATGATGAAGGCGTACATCAAGCTGTGCGTGACACTCACGCCCTGACCGGAAAGCAGCGCCGGCAGCCAGTTGCCGAAGCCGAAGAAGCCGATGGCCTGGAACACATGGAAGACAATCAGCATCAGCGCCCGACGACGATAGGGCGGCTGCCAGATGTCGGCGAAACGGCCAGGGCCTTGAATGTCCACGGCGGCCAGTTCCGGCTCGTCCAGCGGCTTGCCCTGATCTTTCACGCAGCGCGCTTCGATGACATCGACAATCGCGCTGGCCTCCTCGAACCGGCCATGCTGGGCCAGCCAGCGCGGCGATTCCGGCAACCGTGAACGCAGCCACCAGATGAACAGCGCAAACACCGCACTCGCCAACACCACCCAGCGCCAGCCGGACACACCGAACGGCGCTTGCGGCACCAGCCACCACGACATCAACGCCACCGCCGGCACCGACAGAAACTGCACGAAAAAGGCGAAGGCAAATGCCGAACTGCGCATGCGTTTAGGCACCAGTTCCGAGAGGTAGGCGTCGATGGTGACCAGCTCGATACCCAGCCCTATGCCCACCAGAAACCGCATGCAGATAATGCCCAGCGCCGAACTCTGAACGCCCATTGCCACCGTCGCGACGGTGTACCAGATCAGCGCAAAGGTGAAGATCGCGCGGCGTCCGAAACGGTCGGCCAGTGGGCTCAGCAAGCTCGCGCCAAGGAACAGTCCGAGAAAGGTTGCCGAGGCGAATGCTGCCTGGTCGGAGAAACCGAACACGCCCTGACTGCCGGTGGCGAAGATGCCGTCGCGGATCAGGCCCGGGCTGATATAGGCCGTCTGGAACAGGTCGTAGAGTTCAAAAAAACCACCGATCGAAAGCAGCGCCACCAGGCGCCAGAGGGTTGCGACGGCGGGAAGCCGGTCGATGCGGGCAGAAATCTGCGCGGCGCGAACGGGGTCGATGCCGTCTGTTTGAGCGACGGCTGGGGTAGGCGCAGTCATGGGCTTGTCCATTTCTTATTGATGGAGAAGCTTAGCCTGCTATCGGAATCAATGGTTGTGAATCTCGGCGGCTTTGCACCGAGATTCGCCTGGTTATTGCAGCGGATGTTTGGTTTTTAGTGATTTGTAGCGCAGGAGCCGCTCAAGGCAGGCCGTTGCAGCCGTATTTCAGGAAGCCGGGACGTTGTGCCAGTCGTTGAAAATACTCGTCGATGGCCGGGTAGTCAGGACGTTCCATCGGCGTCATCAGCCAGCGATTCACGGACAAGCCGATGACGATGTCAGCCAGGGTGAAGCGTGGTCCGGCGACATAGGCTTTGGTGGTTGCGAGCTGATGTTCGAGGATGCCCATCTTCTGGTTCCAGCCGCGTACGCCGGCGGCGATGTGATGCGGGTCCTGGAACTCCGGGTCTTTGCGTACCAGTGCCGTGAACGCATAGCTCCAGGAGCTGTTGAGTTCAGTGGCTTGCCAATCCATCCACTGCTCCACCCGAGCGCGTGCGGCCGGTTCGTGCGGCAGCAAGTCGGTATTGTGGTGTTTGCCGGTCAGGTAGCGGCAGATGGTGTTCGACTCCCACAGCACGCCCGCCTCATCGATGATCACCGGGACCTGGGCATTGGGATTGAGCCTGAGAAACTCCGCCGTATGGGTCGACGCATAACCGCCGCCCCAGTCTTCTCGTTCGTAGGTAACGCCCAGTTCCTCACAGGTCCACAGAACTTTTCTGACGTTGATGGAGGAGGCTTTACCGAGAATTTTCAGTGCATGTTCCATTGAGCTACTCCGTTAGCGATTCGACGCTTCAGGAATCTAACAGACATTTTCAAACAGGACTGTATTGCGCCGATGCGGGTTGAGCACAGATGCACCGGAGCACTATCAAGGTTAGTTGAAATCCTGTGGCGTAGCGGACTGAGCCGAAAGACCGGCATTGCTCACTGTGCCTGCAGTCCGGTCCAGATCGGCGTTGAGCAGGCACTCGGGATGTCGTGAGAGACGACCGGTTGTCTGAGGAGCCAGCCTTGCAGTTGTTGGCCGGCGAACACCGGCGTTGATTCAATGCACTCACCCTTGGGCGCAACCGCGACCTGGTCCACCGACACAAACAGCGGCCCCGGAAGATCAAAGACTGTTCTGGACTGGCTCACGAGGCCCGTATCCTTGCTGGCAAAACAGGCGTTTGTGCGACCGCTGAGGTCGGTCGTCATGACGCTGACCTCGTCGCGGCTGGCATGCCCGACGCTCATCACCATCGCGGGTCCATCGACCTGTGGATGAGCGGCAAGGCAGCTTTTGATAGCCGGCATGAAACGAGGGTCGGTCAGAAAGTGAGTCCAGTCGTCCGGCTCCGGGTCTTGCGCCTGAGATGCCTGGCCGAGCGAGAGCGCCAGCAGTGAACAGATGAAGATCGTTTTGCGCATAAGGGGCAGCCGCGAATGTCATTTCGCGGATTCTGCACTCGACACTGATGACGCGCCGGCAAAAGGTGTTTCGAAATACGGCGGCAATCAGTGTGTGGAAACGATCAACCGCCTCAGGTGCTCTCGCGTACCTTCAACTCAAACCCCATGTCCTGCACCGGTTTTGCCACCGAATTGCCGGCCAGCAGCGTCAACATCAACTCCGCCGAACGGCGGCCAATGGCCTCGCGCGGAGTGCTGATGCTGCTCAGGCGCGGCACCATGTGCGCCGAGGCGGGGAGGTCGTTGAAGCCGAGAATGGCCACTTGCTCGGGGATTTTGATCCCGCAGCGCATGGCTTCCAGCAGCGCGCCCTGCGCCAGGTCGTCGTTGCCGAAGAAGATTGCATCGACATCCGGATGAGCGGCCATCAGCTGCAGGAACAACTCGCCACCCAGACCGACGGAGGAGGCGCGCGGTGTCAGTATTTCCAGATCCGGGTCATACAAGCCGGCCTTTTGCAGCGCCTTGCGGAAACCTTCGCCACGCAACAACGTGCGTTGGTCCAGCTGCGCGCCGATGTAGGCCAGGCGTTTGCGCCCACGGGACAGCAAATGCTCGGCTGCCGTTTCGCCGGCCGCGAGTTGCGAAAAGCCCACGCAGTTCACGCCCGCCGCACTGTCCAGTTCCATCATGTACACGCACGGGATGTTGCTTGCCTCGATCATCCGCCGAGAACTTTCAGTGCGGTCGAAACCCGTCAACAGCAAACCGCGCGGCTGATACGCCATGTAATTGCGCAGCAGGTTTTCTTCTTCATCGCGCGAGTAATGGAAGTTGCCGATCAGCACTTCGAAGCCCTTGGGGCGTAAAACCTGATGAATGGCTTCCAGCGTATCAATGAACAGCAAGTTGGACAGCGACGGCACCAGAACCACTACCGAATGGCTCTGGGCCGAGGCTAACGCGCGGGCCGCAGGGTTGACCACGTAGTTGAGTTCAAGCGCCGCTTTCTGCACTTTTTCCACCAGTTCGGTGGCCACTGTGCTGACACCGCGCAAGGCGCGGGAAGCAGTAATCGGGCTGACACCGGCCAGGCGTGCGACTTCGTTCAAGGTCGGGCGGCCAGTGGTGCGCGTATTTTTATCGTTTTTAGGGGAGTTCATCGGACGGCTTGCCAAACAAAATTCGAGGCACTAAGGTAGCGCTGTCTCGATGCAGCTGCAAATGCGTGAGCGGGGTTTGCCTGATCCCCGCTTTTTGGCATTGGGAACGAACATGCTGCAACCCACAAAAATGACAAGAAGGCGTCGGCAACTTCTGCTTTTGCTCTAGTGTCATAACTGGCAAAGGTAGCGCTGTCTGCGCGCTGAGGTGTTACATGAATCATTCCATCACCGCCCTGGTTATCATGGGCGTTGCCGGTTGCGGCAAGACTTGCGTCAGCGAGGCCTTGTGCCAACTCAGCGGCGCGACCGCCATTGAAGGCGACACTTTCCACCCTGCCGCCAATATCGAAAAGATGAGCGCGGGTATCCCCCTGAACGACGAAGACCGTGCCGGCTGGCTCGACAGCCTGTGCGATGAACTGCGCCGCGTCGACGCCAAGGGCGAGCGCCCGGTGCTGACCTGCTCGGCCCTCAAACACAGTTACCGCGAACGTCTGCGCAGCGCCTTGCCTGGCCTGGGCTTCGTTTTTCTTGAGCTGACTCCGGAAGTTGCCGCTGATCGTGTGTCTCATCGGCCGGGCCACTTCATGCCATCTACCCTGATCGACAGCCAGTTCGCCACGCTTGAATCGCCCGTCGGCGAGCCCCTGACCCTGGCTCTGGACGCGTCGAACCACAGCGTCGAGCAATTGGCGAAGCAGGCGCATGTCTGGTGGCTGGAACACGGCCTGAAACTCGCCGTATGAGTCGGGCCAGAAAAGACAGCGCTGTCCTTATGGCGTGCGAATTACCCGCTTTAATAACAACAACAACCAGGAGACACCCCTAATGTTTGGCATGTCCCACGAGACGTTCCTGCTGCTCGATGCAGTGGTCACGGTGATCGGGCTTATTGTCCTGATCACCAAGTTCAAGCTCCACCCGTTCATTGCCCTGATCATTGCCGCCGCATTCCTCGGGCTGACCTCCGGCATGCCGATCGGCACCATCATCAAGGCGTTCCAGGACGGCTTCGGTGGGGTGCTCGGTTTCGTCGGGATCATCCTCGCGCTGGGCACGATGCTCGGCAAGATGATGGCCGAGTCGGGCGGGGCGGATCAGATCGCCCAGACCCTGATCCGGGCGTTCGGCAAGGACAAGGTGCAGTGGGCCATGATGTTCGCCGCGTTCCTGGTCGGCATTCCGCTGTTCTTCGAAATCGGCTTCGTGCTGCTGATCCCATTGGTGTTCATCGTCGCCCGGCGTACCGGCGTGTCGATCATCAAGATCGGTATCCCGCTGCTGGCCGGTCTGTCTGCCGTTCACGGCCTGGTTCCGCCGCACCCGGGTCCGCTGCTGGCCATCGGCGTGTTCGGTGCCGACATTGGTAAAACCATTCTCTACGGTCTGATCGTTGCGCTGCCGACGGCGATTATCGCTGGCCCGATCTACGGCACGTTCATTTCCAAATACATCCCCGGCCATCCTAACCAGGAACTGGTTGACCAACTGGCTCGCGAGCCGGAAGCGGCCGAGCTGCCAAGCTTCGGCATCACCCTGGTCACCGTGCTGCTGCCGGTGTTCCTGATGTTGCTCAAGACCTTTGCCGACGTGGTGCTGCCGGAAGGTAACTTCGCGCGCTCCTTCATGGACCTGGTCGGTCACCCGATCTCGGCGTTGCTGTTGGCGCTGCTGCTGTCGCTGTACACCTTTGGCCACAAGCAGGGCATGGGTTCGAGCAAGATTCTGAAGTTGCTCGACGCCAGCCTCGCGCCGACTGCCGCGATCATTCTGATCATCGGTGCCGGTGGTGGCTTCAAGCAGATGCTGGTGACCAGCGGCGTGGGTGACGTGATCGGCCACATGGCTGTGAATGCACAGATTTCGCCGATCCTGCTGGCGTGGCTGGTGGCGGCGGTGATTCGCGTGGCGACTGGTTCTGCGACCGTGGCGACCATTACCGGCGCAGGCATCGTGGTACCGGTGGTGGGGATGATTCCGGGTGTGAACCGTGAGCTGCTGGTGCTGGCCACCGGTGCCGGTTCGTTGATCCTGTCTCACGTCAACGACGCGGGTTTCTGGCTGGTGAAGCAATACTTCAACATGACCGTGGCGGAAACCTTCAAGACCTGGACCGCGATGGAGACCATCCTGTCCATCGTTGCGCTGGGCTTTATCCTGCTGCTGTCGATGTTCGTCTAAACACACTGTCGCACTGATCGTACCCACGCTCTGCGTGGGAACGCATCCCGTGACGCTCCGCGTCACAGTGGACGCGGAGCGTCCATGGCGGCATTCCCACGCGGAGCGTGGGAACGATCAGGTACAAAAAAACCGCATCGCTGCGGTTTTTTTGTGTCTGCTTAATCGATCAGGCGTTGGCTTTGCCGACCAACCCATCCGCACGGAACATCGCGCGAATCCCGCGCACGGCCTGACGAATCCGGTCCTGGTTTTCGATCAGCGCGAAGCGCACATGATCATCCCCGTATTCCCCGAATCCTACACCCGGCGAGACGCAGACCTTGGCCTCGGCGAGCATCTTCTTGGCGAATTCCAGCGAGCCCAGGTGCGCATACGCCTCGGGAATCTTCGCCCAGACGTACATCGAGGCTTTCGGGTTCTCGACCATCCAGCCCAGTTCATGCAGGCCTTTGACCAGCACGTTACGCCGCTGCCGGTACTGCTCGGCGATGTCTTTGACGCACTGCTGATCGCCTTCCAGCGCAGCAATGGCCGCGACCTGCAGCGGAGTGAACGTGCCGTAGTCGTGATAACTCTTGATCCGCGCCAGGGCGTTGACCAGTTCGGCGTTGCCGACCATGAAACCGATGCGCCAGCCCGCCATGTTGTAGCTCTTGGACAGGGTGAAAAACTCCACCGCGATGTCCTTGGCGCCCGGCACCTGCATGATCGACGGGGCTTTCCAGCCGTCGTAGACGATGTCGGCGTAAGCCAGGTCGTGCACGACCAAAACGTCGTACTGTTTGGCGAGGGCGATCACGCGTTCGAAGAAATCCAGCTCCACGCATTGGGCCGTGGGGTTGGACGGGAAGCCGAGGATCATCATTTTCGGTTTCGGGATCGAACCACGAATGGCGCTTTCCAGTTCGGCGAAGAAGTCCACGCCAGGAATCAGCGGCACCGAACGCACTTGGGCGCCGGCAATCACGGCACCGTAGATGTGAATCGGATAGCTCGGGTTCGGCACCAGGACTGTGTCGCCCTGATCCAGCGTGGCCAGCATCAAATGCGCCAGGCCTTCCTTGGAACCGATGGTCACGATGGCTTCGCTTTCCGGATCGATATCGACCGCGTAGCGATCCTTGTACCAGTTGGAAATCGCCCGGCGCAGACGCGGAATGCCTTTGGACGTCGAGTAACCGTGGGTGTCTTCGCGCTGGGCGACGGTCACCAGTTTTTCGACGATGTGCGGCGGGGTCGGGCCATCAGGGTTGCCCATGCTGAAATCGATGATGTCTTCGCCACGACGACGGGCGGCCATCTTCAGCTCGGCAGTGATGTTGAATACGTAAGGGGGGAGTCGATCTATGCGCGCAAAGCGGCGCGGCGAACCTGGGTTGGCCATTGTTGCCTCGAATAACGTGAGCGCCCGGAACCGTCCGAGCGACGCTGGCCACTGCGGTGGCCTGTTGCGGAAGATAAGGGCTGGTATGGCACACTGTCCAGCGACTCTGTAAACAAATTTGTCCGAAGGAAATCGGTTGATGGAATTTACCAGCGGCTTCTTGCTGAGCCTTTCGCTGTGCCTGGATATCGGCGTGGCCAACATCGCGATGATCACCCTGGCCATGCAGCGCGGCTATTTTCAAGGCTTTGCGCTGGGGTTGGGGACCTGTGTCGGCGACCTGATCTACGCAGTGCTGGCGCTGGCGGGCATGACGGTTTTGCTGCAGTACGAAACCGTGCGCTGGGTGCTGTGGATCGGTGGCTCGGCGTTGCTGGTGTATTTCGCAGCGAAGATGATCTACTCGGCGATTCACCATGAGGCGGTGCTGGCGCAGTCTGCGGACGTGGGGCAGAACTCCCATCGCAAGGAGTTTTTTCGCGGCATCTTCCTCGCCATGTCATCCCCCAGCGCCATTCTGTGGTTCGCGGCAGTGGGCGGCACCTTGATCGCGCGCTCCGGGGGCAGTGGCGCCCTGAGTTCGGTGTTGTTTCTCGGCGGGTTTCTCTGTGCTGGCGTGCTCTGGTGCGTCGCGTTGTGTTTCGCCGCGAGTCATGGCGGCAAGTTGCTGGGCGACAAACTGCTGCGCTACTCCTACATGGCATCGGCGGCGATCTTCTGCTATTTCGCGGTCTACGTGATTCTATCGGGCTACAACGAGTTTATTGGCTCGGGCGCCGTCGAGCAGTTGCAGGCCCTGTAAGTGGGCGAATCGGCTCGGGCTTCTATACTCCCAGCCGAACCCACTTTTTTCGTCTCAGGAGTTGAGTCATGGATGAGCAAGAAGTCGTAAAACCGGCCGATCCACGCATCGAACATGGGCACTTTTTGCTGATTGCCGGTTTTGGCGGGCGATTTACCCAGGACACTTCCAGGAAAATCCCCGAACTCTGGGAAAAATTCATCCCCGAGATCGGCAAGATTCCCGGTCAAAAAGGCGAAGTAACTTACGGCATCTGCTGCAATCCGGATGGCAAAGGTGGTTTCGAATACATTGCCGGCGTGGAAATCAGCAAGCTTGATGACCTGCCCGACAAATACCGTTGGGTCGAGGTTCAGCCCCAGCAATATGCGGTGTTCGAACACAAGGGTTCACTCGACACTTTGCCCGGGACTTTTCAATACATCTGGAAAACCTGGTTGCCCCAGTCCGAGTATCAGGCGGTGGACGCGCCGGAATTCGAACGCTACAGCGAAGACTTCAACCCGAAACTCAACACCGGAAAGCTGGAAATCTGGCTGCCGATCAAAGAGCAATGAGCGCATCGAGAGGCGGACCAAACGTCCGCCTCTCGATGTTACTTGCCTCGCTTCATCCGTCGCGCCCGCATCAGGTCAATCGACAACGTGACAAACCCAAACGTACTGATGCCCAACAGCATAAGAAGACCGATCTGAATGCTGCTCATGGTGTGTTCCCCGATTGATGTCCACAGACAGGCAACAGCAATAATCCGAACCGACCCGCAATAACAGCGCCTATACGCAGGCTTTACGGCGCCGGCGGTGATCGATATGAACACCTTATTAATCTATGATTCCAAGCCTTCTCATTCGCTGATTCCGAGCTGCCATGAACACCGTCATCCGCCACGTCATTCCTGCTGACCTGGACCGTTGCTACGCCATCGAAACCGTCGCCTACGAAGGCGACGAAGCCGCCACCCGGGAAAAAATCGCCACCCGCATCGCCACCTGGCCAGAAGGGTTCATCGTTGCCGAAGTCGACGGTGTGGTCGCCGGTTTCATCAATTCCGGTGCGGCGTTTGAGGTGCAAATGTCAGACGAAGCCTTCAAGGAACTGATCGGCCACGACCCGGCCGGCCCGCAAGTGGTGATCATGTCGGTGGTGGTGCACCCGGATTATCAGGGGCAAGGTTTGGCCAAACGGTTGATGGGAGAATTCATCGAGCGGATGCGTGGGCTGAAAAAGACCCATATCCATTTGATGTGCAAGGAACGGCATGTTCCGCTCTATGCCGGATTTGGATTCGCCTACATCAAGCCTTCGGATTCCGACCACGGCGGCATGGCGTGGCATGAGATGGTGTTGGCGCTGTAACCCATCTATCAAACAGCGCAGACCCCTGTGGGAGTGAGCCTGCTCGCGATAGCGTTGGGTCAGTCACGAATGATGTCGTCTGACACACCGCTATCGCGAGCAGGCTCGCTCCCACATTAGTCAGGTGTTGTGTCCGTGAAGGCTGTCGCTCAGCCTTGCAGGCTTCGGCTGCTGAGCAAGCGCCTCAGAAAACCAGACTCATGCGCCGTTCATAGCCGATCCGGCCCTTGTAGGCTTCGCCGCTGTCGACCCAGCCGAATTTCACATAGAGCGCGATGGCGGCTTCGTTGTCTGCGTCCACCGATAATTCCAACGCATTTATCTCTGGAAACGCCTGGCGCGCCACGTCGGGCAAGGCTTGCAGGCAGGCCTTTCCATAGCCTTTGCCCTGAGCCCGCTGATCGACTTGCAAGGCGTGCAGGGTAGCGCTGTGTTCGTCGGCCCACGCCGGCAGCACCGGCGGACGCTTGAGCAGCAGGAAGGCGACAGGCGTTTCCTCGGCCAGCAAGGCAAATCCCTTGACCCCGGGGCCGGGTTTGGACAGCAGCGAGTGCAGGGCGCCGTGGATGTCGCCCGAGAACCTGATTTGCGCTTTGTGAACTTCGATGGCCTCGATCTGCTGGCGCTGAAGCGCGTTCAGGCTTTCATAAGGCACGAGTCGGGTTGTCACTGGAGTGTCCTTTTTCCATCAAAAAACAGGTTTCGGATTCTAGCGAATTTGCGTTCGTGGATTATTTTTATTTCAACGGTCGATTTGGCGTCAGGTCAGACGACTAAGGGTGTATTCAAGCTGAAAACCACGGAGATCCACCATGAACGCTACTCACGAAATCGAGACCCTGATCGAAAACTATCGTCAGGCCGTCATCGGCAAGGATGTCGACAAGCTCATGCCCCTGTATGCCGAGGACATCGTCTCCTACGACGCGGTCAAGGCCTTGGAATTCCGGGGTAAAGCCGCCTATCGCGCGCACTGGGAGGAGTGCATGGAAATGTGCCAGGGCGCGCATAAGTTTGATTTCAGCCACATGAACATCGTGGCCGACGAGCACATCGCCTTCGCCCATTGGCTGGCCCATTGCGGCGGCACCAATGAACAGGGTGAAACCCAGGCCTGCTGGATGCGCGTCACCGCCTGCTACCGCCGCGACGCCGGGCAATGGCGCATTGTTCATGAACATTGGTCGGCCCCGTTCGACATGACGAGCGGCAGCGCACTGTTCAACCTTGAACCCTGATCGTCGGGTTGTTTATCGGGAAGCCGCGCGAAAACACCCATCTGCGGCCATAGTTGATCAGTTCGATCCGGGAGAGTCCAAATGAAGTATCTATGCCTGGTCTACAGCAACGAACAGGCGTTGCACTCCTTGCCCGACAGCCCTGAGGACGCCGAGTGCCTGGCCTACGCCGAGTCGATCCAGGGCAGTGGGCGGATGCTCGCGGCCGAGGCGCTGGAGTCGGTGCAGACCGCGACCACCGTGCGCATGCGCAACGGCAAGCTGTCGATCACCGACGGTCCGTTCGCCGAAACCAAGGAGCAATTGGCCGGCTTCTACCTGATCGATGCCAAGGACCTCAATGAAGCGATCCAGGTCGCCGGCAATATTCCGGCGGCCCGGGTCGGCAGTGTCGAGGTCCGTCCCGTTCGCCAGTTGAATCCCTGAATAACAATCAAAAGAACCAGGAGAGCCCATGAGTCCGCAAGCCGTTGACCGCAAACCTGCCGCCTACGAGTTGTCCATCAGTCGCCTGATTGACGCGCCGCGCCGCAAGATCTTTCGTGCGTGGACTGAACCCGCCTTGCTCGCCCAGTGGTGGGGGCCACACGGAATGACCACACCTGAATGCGAAATGGACCTGTGGGTCGGCGGCCAGTTTCGTACCTTGATGCGTGCCCCGGACGGCACCGAGTACCCGACCATGGGCGTGTTTCTGGAAATCGTCGCGCCTGAGCGGCTGGTGTTCACCGACGCGTTTATTCCTGGCTGGATTCCGTCGGGCAAGCCGTTCATGTCAGCCGAAGTGACGCTTGAAGACCGCAACGGCCAAACCTTCTACACCGCCCGCGCCATGCATTGGTCCGAAGACGATCGCCAGGCTCACGAGGCCATGGGCTTTCATGATGGCTGGGGGCAAAGCCTTGATCGGTTGGTAACGTTGGTGACTGACGGCATGCCGGACTGATGCCTGACAGTTCAGTCACCGCTCGGGTCGAGCAGGTCTACCGCGAAGACTCGCGGCGGATTCTGGCGACCCTGATCCGTTTGCTCGGCGATTTCGACCTCGCCGAAGAGGCGATGCACGAGGCCTTTTTCGTCGCGGTCGAGCGCTGGCAGCGTGACGGCGTGCCGGACAATCCGCGCGCGTGGCTGGTGTCGACCGGGCGTTTCAAGGGCATTGATGTGTTGCGTCGGCGCGCGCGTTTTGCCGCCTCGAAACCGCTGTTGATCGCTCAACTGGAGGCGCTGGAGCAGGCCGACTGGAGTGATGAAGACGTGGAAGATGATCGCTTGCGGCTGATCTTCACCTGTTGTCACCCGGCATTGTCGGCGGACGCCCAAGTGCCGCTGACCCTGCGCGAAGTCTGCGACCTGACCACGGAAGAAATCGCCCGGGCCTTTCTCTCGGCACCGGCGACCATCGCCCAGCGCATCGTGCGGGCGAAAGCGAAAATCCGTGACGCGAAAATCCCTTATCAAGTCCCGACGCTGGCGGAATTGCCCGAGCGCCTGGACAGCGTGCTGCGGGTGATTTACCTGGTGTTCAACGAAGGCTATTCGGCGTCGGTCGGCGCTGAAGTGACCCGTGAAGAGCTGACGCGCGAGGCGATTCGGCTCGGGCGTTTGTTGCTGCAATTGCTCCCGGAATCGGAGGTGATGGGGTTGCTGGCCTTGATGCTTTTGCACGAGTCGCGGCGCCGGGCCCGGACGTCGGCAGACGGTGAGTTGGTTGTGCTGGATGAACAGGATCGCTCGTTGTGGGATGCCCAAATGATTGCCGAAGGCTGCACGCTGGTGGAAGCGGCGCTGAGCACCGGTCGGTTCGGGCCTTATTGCCTGCAAGCGGCAATTGCAGCGGTGCACGCCGAGGCGCCCACGGCGGCGGAGACTGACTGGCAGCAAATTGTCGGCCTGTATGACGTGCTGTTGGCGGCGGTGCCTTCGCCGGTCATTGAATTGAACCGCGCGGCGGCGATCTCCAGGCGTGACGGTCCGCTGGCGGGGCTGGTGTTGGTCGAGGGGATTCTGGATCGCGGCGAGTTGCAGGACTACCACTTGGCGCATTCGGCACAGGCGGAGTTTTGCCGGCAGTTGGGGCGAGTCGAAGAGGCGCGGGCGGCTTATGAGCGGGCGCTGGAGTTGACGCAGCAGGAGCCGGAGCGGCGGTTTATCGAGGCGCGGATCAAGGCGTTGAAGTGAGGTGATTTCTCGGGCCCCATCGCGGGCAAGCCCGCTCCCACAGTGGAACGTAGCGGCCACAAAATGTGTGTACACCACCCATCCCTGTGGGAGCGGGCTTGCCCGCGATAAGGTCCGCAGGACCTTCACTCCAGCATCTTGCCCAGCAACCAACTCCCCGCCGGCCCCGGCGGACGTAACCGCGACCACAGCGCATCGACGAACACCGGTTTCGGCCAGCCGCGCACGTTCAACTCCTGCAACGTCCCCGGGCCAAACCGCTCCACCAGCCAACGCGGCAAGGGCGCCCAGCCAAATCCACCCTGGGCCATTTCCAGCAGCATCAGGTAACTCGGCGCCGACCAGACACGTCCCTTCGCACGGCTTTCATAGGGATTGACGATGGTCGCCAGCCGTAACTCCCGGTGCTGTTGCAACACGTCCTGATCAATACCGCTCAGCGTCGCCAGCGGATGCGTTGGGGAGACGAACAGCGCGATTTCGGTCTTTTCCTCAACCGTCGAGCTGACCAGGTCCGGCGGGTAACTGTCCTGTTTTTCCGCGAAGGCGACATGCGCCCGACCGCGTTGCACCAGCGCCACCAAGTCATCGCATTCAGCGATCAGGCATTCAAGCTCCAGGTCCGGGTAACGCTGGTCGAACGCACTGAGCGCCGCTTCGAACCGGTCGGACTGATAGGTGTCGGAAATCGCCACCGTCAGCTTCGGCTCAACCCCTTGCGAGAGTTGGCTGGCGGTCATTTCCAGGCGGCTGGTGGCGGCGAGGATTTCCTCGGCCCGCTGCAGCATCACGTGCCCGGCCGGCGTCAAGCCGGGTTTGCGGCTGCTGCGGTCGAAGAGGGTCAGGTTCAGATCGATTTCAAGACTGGCCACCGCCGCGCTGATGGTCGACTGACTGCGCCCCAGCTTGCGCGCCGCCGCGGAGAACGAGCCTTGCGTCGCCGCCTGCACGAAGGCCTGCAACACTTCTTGAGATGCCATGAACTATCGCCTTGATCGATGGTTAATGGTTATGAAGTATCGACGTGAGGACGGATCATGGCAACCACAGTCACTCAGGGAGTCCTGATCATGAACGTCAACAAATCCATCACCGAGCGAATCTTCCAGGCCATCGGTTTCGAAGTGCTGGCCATCCTGATCTGTACGCCACTGCTGGCGTGGATCATGGATAAACCGATGCTCGAGATGGGCGTCGTCACCGTGGTCATCGCGGCATTGGCGCTGGCGTGGAACGTGGTTTTCAACGGCCTGTTCGATCGCGTGCTCAAGCGCTTCGAGATCGCGCACACCGCGTGGGTGCGGGTCGTCCATGCGCTGCTGTTTGAAGGCGGACTGGTCGTGGTCGGGGTGCCGTTGATTGCCTGGTGGCTCAACGTCAGCCTGTGGCAGGCGTTCCTGCTGGACATCGGCGTGCTGCTGTTTTTCCTGCCCTACACCTACGTGTATCACTGGGTGTATGACGTGGTGCGTGAGCGGGTGGTGATGCGCAGTGTTTGCGAGGGGTGAACGGTCGAGCGGGTGTTCAAGCCAGACCGCTCAACTCAAGGCCTGTTATCGGGACATCGCGGATGAATTGGCGTCCCGCTGCTGAAGCACAACACATCACCTGTGGGAGCGAGCAGGCTCACTCCCACAGGGGTTTTGCATTAGACGTGGAAGTAGCCGACGCAGCTATCAAACGGCAGACGCTTGAGCTCGATCTTGTTCAGGTCCAGCACTTCGCGCAGGGCTTTGGTTTCGCCCGGGAAGTTGCGGTAAGCCACTTCGTCCAGTACCACGATCGCGCCTTTTGGCATGTACGGCAGGAAGGTTTCCAGCGCGACCTTGGTCGATTCGTACAGGTCGGTGTCGAGGATCAGCATGGCCACGACCAGGTCCGGGCGGGTCTTGACCCATTCCGGCACGGTTTTGACGATGTCGCCTTTGACCAGTTCGCAACGCGGGATACGGTTGACCGGGCGCAACAGGTCGTTGGCGTCGATCATGTCCTGGATCAGCGACTGGTCGGTGTCGGAGAACATGGTCTCGTTGACGTCGGCCGGGTCTTCTTTCTTGTCGATGCTCTGGAAGCCTTCGAACGTGTCGAAGCCAATGATCGAGCGGTTGATCGCGTACGGTTCAAGAATCATCGACAAGTGCATGTACAGCATCAGCGAGTTGCCCTTGTACACGCCGCACTCGATGATCGCGCCCGGTACTTCTGCGACTTTCTTGAACAGCTCCATGCGCGACAGCGCAGCGGTCACGCCGATGCGGTTGGCGAAGACGAACGGCGCGTCGGCCACGTACTCGGCATCGACCCGTTTGAGAACGTTGGCACGGGTTTCGTTGTACTGGGCCTCTGCGGGCGTGATGCGACGCTTGGTCATTGCTGGATTCCTTGGAAATTCGAAAAGTCGTGGGCGTGGAAATAATCTTTGAAACCGGCGCCGACATCAGGGCAAGCGCTGTCGACGTTGATCGCGCCGCGCTTGTGCTTGAGGTCGTCGAGGTGCATCAGGCGGAAATCCACGCTGAAGCGGGTTTGATTGGTGTGGTTGGCGACCGTGCCGTGCAGGTGCGAACCAGAGAAAATCAGCATCTCGCCAGTGTTGCCGGCAATGCGCACTTCGGACGCGGTGTTGATGTCTTCCAGCGGCACCGGGTGCACGCGGACTTCCTCCTTGAGGTTGTCCTTGGCCTTGTGCCGCTGGTTGCTGATCCAGTCGTTGAGGCTCCATTGGCTGGAGGTGTTCTTCACCGGCACGTCGAAGTAGCCGGCGTTGATCATCATGGTCTGGTCGGGGCGAATGGTGTGCACCGGCATCCAGGTGTTGATCTGGCAATCGACGCTGCCGTACCACGTGTCGCGATGCGGTTTGTAGGCATAGCTGACACCGGCGTGCAGGTAGTCATAGTTGGGCACCACGCGAATGCGCGGCACGTCGAAGATGTATTCGCGCGGATCGACGCCGATCTCGTCGATAAACGCCAGGATCAGGTCCTTGGCGCGCTGGCTGTTGGTGAACTGGCCTTTGAGGCGCGTCACCAGGACCACGAATTCTTCCACCGGCATCAGCGTGTGCAGCGCCTGGTGATTAGTCTCGCCGTCGAAAGCGGCGGTGATGCTTTCCTGAGCGAACGCACACAACTCTTTGGCCGCGCGCAGCTGGGTGTTCAGGAAGATGTCGCCGGCGTAGATGGCTTCTTTGAAGTCAGCTTTTTGCTGAAGCTGATTGATGTACAGATTCACGATTCCACTCCTGAATGCATCGAGTCTCTTAAGAGTCGGCCACACGTTAGCAAACTGAAGAGCAATCAGGCTGGCGGCGGATCAATAAAAGCGAAAAGCGCTGAATCTTCGACGAAATGCATTGTCGGGACAAAAAAAATCCCTGTGGGAACAGGTTTGCCTGCTCCCACAGGGAGGTGTGTTGACTAGAAAATCTGGGTAAACAACCAATACAAACTGCCCGACAACAGAATCGCTGCCGGCAAGGTCAACACCCAGGCCATCAGCAGGTTGCGGATGGTCTTCATCTGCAAGCCGCCGCCATTGGCGACCATGCTCCCCGCCACGCCCGAAGACAGCACATGGGTGGTCGACACCGGCAACCCGAACATGTCCGCCGCGCCAATGGTCAGCATCGCCACGGTTTCCGCCGAGGCGCCCTGGG
The DNA here is from genome assembly GCF_030209165.1 of Pseudomonas sp. fls2-241-R2A-110. Lineage (NCBI taxonomy): Bacteria > Pseudomonadati > Pseudomonadota > Gammaproteobacteria > Pseudomonadales > Pseudomonadaceae > Pseudomonas > Pseudomonas sp. fls2-241-R2A-110. The sequence continues at coordinate 75,739 of NZ_JARVSN010000023.1, forward strand.
CGTAGGTCAGGTGGGTCTTGCCGATCTTCTCGCCGACCGTCACCACGATGCGTTTCCAGCCGACCATGGTGCCCAGTCCCAGCGCAATCGCCACGGCGATCTTCACCCACAGCGGAATGAAGCGCGTCGAGTTGTCGATCTGCTGCTTGAACAGTTGCAGTTTGCCGCTGGTGTCGGCGTCGAAGTTGCCGACCTTGTTCTTGTCCATCAGGCGAATGGTTTCGCTGGTCAGGTACATGTCGTTACGCACGTTGCCCACGGCCTCGGCCGGTACTTTGGACAGCGAGCCATAACCCTTGACCTGTGCGCCGATGCTGCCCGTGAGGGCGGCGAGGGCCGGAATCAGTTGTGGCGTGGCTTCCTTGCTGCGCACGTATTCGGACAGCACCGGACGTGGATCGGTCGGGGCCGGCAGCGGCGCGGCTTTCACCAGTGCTTGCTGGGTTACTTCGGCGACGGCGGCGAACTGCAGCGCCTGGTCGGCCGGCATGGTGCGGTTCAACGCATACGCCATCGGCAACGTGCCGACCAGAATCAACATGATCAGCCCCATGCCTTTCTGGCCGTCGTTGGAGCCGTGGGCGAATGAAACGCCGGTGCAGGTCACAATCAACATGCCGCGAATCCACCACGGCGGCGGTGTGTTGCCGACCGGTGCCTTGTACAGCGAGCGATTTTTAACAAACGCACGCAGCGCCAGCAGCAACAGGGCGGCAAAGCCGAAACCGACCAGCGGTGACAACAGCAACGCGTAACCGATCTTGGTCGCCTGCGCCCAGTCCACGCCACTGGTGCCGTCATGGCCATGCATCAGGGCGTTGGCGACGCCGACGCCGATGATCGAACCGATCAAGGTGTGCGACGAGGAGGCCGGCAAGCCCAGCCACCAGGTGCCGAGGTTCCACAGGATCGCCGCGATCAACAGGGCGAAAATCATCGCGAAACCGGCGGCCGAACCGACTTGCAGAATCAGCTCCACGGGCAGCAGCGCGATGATGCCGAATGCCACCGCGCCACTCGAAAGCAGTACGCCCAGGAAGTTGAAGAACCCGGACCAGGCCACCGCCAGATTGGGTGGCATCGAGTTGGTGTAAATCACCGTGGCAACGGCGTTGGCGGTGTCGTGGAAACCGTTGACGAACTCAAAGCCCAGGGCGATCAGGAGCGCCACACCCAACAGCAGAAACGGCGTCCAGGTGGTGACCACCGTGCCGAGTTCGCTCATGTCGTGCATCAGGCTGTAAGCAGTGAACAACAGTCCGCTGGCCAACAAACCGAAGAAGATCACGAGGGTCAACAGGCTAGGCTTTTTGTCGAATTGCGGCTTGGCGCTTCTGGCGGCCGCTTTCGTCTGGGCAGTGAGGGAAGGCGTAGCCATGACGGACAGTCCTGGGAGGGAAGGAGTGTCGCCCATGATCGTTGCTGAATGTTACAGAGGAGTTGCGTTAGGTCAGGTTTTGGGTTTGTAGCTTGTCGATTGAGCCGGATTCATCACCCTGATCGTTCCCACGCTCCGCGTGGGAATGCATCCATTGACGCTCTGCGTCAACGCTGGACGCGGAGCGTCCGGGGCGGCATTCCCACGCAGAGCGTGGGAACGATCAGGTTTCTAGTAATCCTGGCGCTTGCGAAACGCCCAGCGCCCGGCAATCAGGGTAAACGTCGCCACCAGCGCCACCAGAATCCAGAACCCCTCGGGATCCCCCGAAAGCGGCACTCCGCCCACGTTCATCCCGAAGAAACCGGCAATGATGTTGATCGGCAGCGCCAGCACCGTGACCACCGTCAGGGTGAACAGCGTGCGGTTGCTCTGCTCATTGAGGTTGGCCGCGATTTCTTCCTGCAACAGCTTGATCCGTTCACCCAGCGCCGTGAGGTCGTTGATGATCAGCGCAAACTCCTCGGTGGACTTGCGCAGCTCCTTCACGTCCTCTTTCTGCAACCACTGCGGCGGCCGGTTGAGCAGGCGCAACAACGAACCCGGCTCCAGCGCCAACAACCGCTGCAAACGCACCAGCACCCTGCGATTGGCGCCCAGCTCGGCACGGTTGGTCGACAGCCGCGAGGACAACAACTCATCCTCAATCTGATCGACGCTGAGGCTGGTCTTGCGCACGATCTGCGTCAGCACTTCACCTTGATCGCGCAGCAAATGCACCAGCAACTCCAGCGGCGAGCGAAAGCGTTCGCCGGCTTTCACCGAAGAGCGCAGCTTGTCCACCGAGTGCAGCGGTTGCAGGCGCGCGCTGATGATCAATCGACTACGGGCACAGACCCACAGTGTCGAGACATCCGACGACACCATGCTTGAGAGGTTGAACACCACGTCGTTGACCACCGCCAGCAACGCCGAATCGACATGCTCAATGCGCGTCGACCGCGAGCCTTCATGCAGCGCTTCGAAAAACTCTTCCGGCAGTTCCAGATGGCTTTTCATCCAGCGCTCGCAGGCGGCATGCGCGAGGTTGAGGTGCAGCCAGAGGAATTCGTCGCTGTCCTCCGGTTGTTGCAAGCATTGCAGCGCCTTGGCCGAATCGATCTCGCGACCGCGCTCGCCCGGGCGAAAACTGAAACCGTAGAGCAGACCGAACAGGTCCGTGTCGCGATGGGTTTGGTCGATGCTGTGGTTCATGAGGGCTCGCAAGGGGAGGCGCCTGCCGCGGGTTTTACAGGTTCACTTGGGCCGCATCATCGCAAGGCGCGATGACATTTTTGTGACAAAAAAATAGCCGTAAACGAACCCTTACCGGTGGTCGGATTTATCTCAAGACCCGCTCTGGTACGCCGATCACCCTAACGTTAATGTGCGCGGCCCTGGCCACGAGCCAACGTTGCAGACAGGGATGTCCGAATACCTTTCACGCTTTGTTCGGCGTGTTCCACCCCTGTCGTGAGTATCACTCGATGCTGCAAAAATCCCTGAGAGCACAAATTCTCGCCTTGTTGAGCGGTAGCCTGTTGGCGATGTTGTTGATCGCTCTGGCCTGCTTCCATTTCCTGTCCAGCGGTGTTCAGAGCTACGCCAATCTGATTGACGGGCCGCTGCATACCTCGCAATTGATTGATGAGGCCAACCTGCAATTCAAGGTGCAGGTTCAGGAATGGAAAAACGTTCTGCTGCGCGGCAAGCAACCGGCGGACCTGGACAAATACTGGAAGCAATTCGAAGACCGCCAGCGTGATGTGCAGGGCATCCTTGGCGAACTGGCCGGGCAGAAGGGTATCGACTCGCAACTCAAGACTCGCATCGAACGCCTGCGTGACGAACACCGTTTGTTGGGCGCCTCCTACCAGAAGGGCCGTGATGCCTACGTGGCGGCGGGTGCCGACCCAGTCGCTGGCGATACGGCGGTCAAAGGTGTCGACCGCGCAACCAGCGATCAGATGAGCGAACTGGTCAGTGAATTGCGCAAGCAGGGTGGCGAGCAATCGAAGCTGATCAGTGCCGGCGCCGAGCGCACGGTGTTGCTGGGAATCATCGTGATGCTCGCCTCGGGCTTGCTGATTGGCCTGTTGAGCCTGTGGCTGGTCAACCGCAATCTGGTTGAACCGATTCGCAAGCTGATCGAATACGTCGCGCAACTCAGCCAGGGAAAATTTGCCGATCGCGTGGCCAGCACCCGTCAGGATGAACTGGGCAAGTTGGCGATAGCCGCCAACACCCTGCGCGATTTCCTCGCTGAAACCTTCAGCCGCTTGCAGCGCAGCGCCAAGGACCTGGACAGCGCCAGCGGTGAACTGAACGCCATCGCCAGCCTCATGGCCAGCGGCACCAACGATCAGTTCAACCGTACCGATCAAGTGGCCACGGCGATGAACGAAATGTCCGCCACCGCCCAGGAAGTCGCGCGGCATGCCGCCGATGCGGCACGTGCTGCCGACGATGCCGACCAGTCCGCTCAGCATGGCGAAAAAGTCATGCAGGGCACCATTCACACCATCACCCGGATGCGTGGCGAAATCGCCAATACCGCCACGGTCATTCGCCAACTGGAAACCGACAGCGGGCGGATCGGCAAGGTGTTGGAAGTGATTCGCGGCATCGCCGAGCAAACCAATCTGCTGGCGCTCAACGCGGCGATCGAAGCTGCACGAGCCGGTGAAGCCGGGCGTGGTTTCGCGGTGGTCGCCGATGAAGTGCGCAGCCTGGCCCAGCGCACGGCGGCATCGATCATCGAGATCAACCAGATCATTCAAACCGTGCAAACCGGCGCAGTCGATGCGGCCCAGGCCATTGAAAGTGGTCAGTCGCGCAGTGAAGAAAGCGTCGAGCAAGTGACCCAGGCCGGCGCCATGCTGGAGCGCATCACCCATGCCGTGGAAGCCATTCGCGACATGAACCGTCAGATCGCCACCGCGGCCGAAGAGCAAACTTCGGTGGCCGAAGACATCTCACGCAACCTCACCGAAATCACCAGCATCGCCAGCACCAACATGAACAACGTGCAGCGCACTGAAGCGGCCAGCCACAATCTGCACGGCTTGTCGGGGCAGTTGAACGAAGTGACATCGCGGCTGAGCGCCTAACGGCAAAGGCTGTGTACCGGTTTGCTTACCGAGTCGGTACACAGTCGATCTCAAGTCCGCTAGATGGATGTCGATGACGGGATAACCCTGAACCCTTATAGGATCAATCCCATGGTCAGCATCAGCTCCGTCTCGATCAATCAAACCCTCTCCACGCCCACCAGCAAAACCACGATCAGTGACAAGACTGACGACACTTCCACCACGGCAACCGGCACTGCGTCTACCGACAGCACCAAGGTGGCTGCCGGTGGCGCGCCGGCGTCAAGTGGCAGCAGCTTCAGCAGCAGCGAAGAATCCGATTCGGTGAAAGCCCTGCGCAAGCAGATTGCCGAGCTGCAAAAGCAATTGCAGGAGGAACAGCAGCGACTGCAAGCCGCTCAGGCCAAGCAGGAAAGTGCTGACGCCAAAGCGGCTGACGTGGCGGCGGCGCAGTCGCAGATTGCAACCACCTCGGGCTCATTGCAGACGGCGACGGCGGCGCTGTTGCAGGCGTTGCAGCAATCCAGTTCCAGCACATCGGGTTCGTTGGTCAGTACGACGGCTTGATGCTCGAAGGCTGAACGTCATGCCCTTCATCAGAGGCTGAATGCAAAAAAGCCGCACGATCCGAAGATCGTGCGGCTTTGTTTTGTGCATCAGGTGTCTTGTTTGTTGCTCAGGACTTTGCCGGTGGCGGCGTCGAAGTCCACATCGAATTCTTTGCCATCAGCGGTTTTCAGTTCCACTTCGTATTCGTAGCCATTGAAGTGGTTGTCCAGGTCGGTGTCGGTGATGGTCGCACCCGGGTGCAGTTTCAGCGCGGCCTGGTTCATGTCTTCCAGTGGCTTGATCTTGCCGCTCTTGACCAGTTCAGGGATCTGGTCGACGCGGACATCTGCATGGGCCAGGCCAGCGGTGAATGTCAGGGCGGCGGCAGTGAACAGGGCGGTCAGGGTTTTCATGAAGTTCTTTCCTTGGGTGATCCGTTTAAGTGGGATCAGGCTAACCAAGGCAACTTAATTCACCCTTAATTCCTCCGGTATCGCCGCCGAGCCGATGCCCACAGGGCCACATGGACCCTGTGGGAGCGTGGCTTGCCCGCGATGGGCGCACCTCGGTTGTAGATCAGTACCCGTTGTTTTGCAGCAATTGCGCAACAGTCCCCGCCGCCGGACGTTTGTAGAACTTCAGCAGCTCACTGGCGCGGTTGGTGAAGATGCCATCGACACCAGCGTCCATGACTTTCTGGTAATCAACCGCATCGTCGATGGTGTAGACATGCACCAACAAACCCTGGTCGTGGGTGTACTGGTTCATCCACGGTTGCACCAGGTCGGAGTAGCTCTGATCGCCACCCTTGGTCAGCGCGGCTGAAGGGCCGGTGCCGATTGCGCCCTGAGCCTTGGCGTAGTCGATCCATTGCTGGAATTCGGCTTTGTTCTTCGGTTGTTGCTTGGCGTAGTAGGTCGCCTTGTCCTTGTCGCCGGACTCGGCAAACGTCACCTTGGATTTGGGCTCGATGCTGCCTTCGCCGACCCACAGCAACAGGATCTTGGGTACTTGCGGCATTTCTTTTTGCAGCAGTTCCAGGCTGCTCTTCTCGAAAGTTTGCAGCACGACTTTGCCTTTGCCCTGGCCGACCCCCAATTCGCTTTTGGCCAGTTTCGAACCCGCCGGACTCAACCAGCCACGGTCCTGGAGTTTTTCCTTGAGGTCATGCTCGATGCCAGGGAATTGCTTGGGCTCCTTGGTCTCGATGTACAGACCAGGCTTGTGCAGCGGATTGCCTTGAGCGATGTCGATGATTTCGTCGAGGGTCAGAATCTTCAGGCCGGCGAAGGAAGGACGGGCACGATCCGGGTAGGCGGTATTGAACCAGCTGCCGGCATCCAGGGTTTTCAGTTCGGCGATGGTGAACGCATTGGCCGGGCTGTCCTTGCGCTCCGGGAATTTGTTCGCGACGTCGGTGGTGCGTTGCAGGTTGTTGTCGTGCAGGGCAAACAGCACGCCGTCCTTGCTGCGTTGCAGGTCCATTTCCAGGTAGTCGGCACCCAGGTCGCGGGCCAGTTTGTAGGATGCGGCGGTGGATTCCGGTGCATCGAACGACGCGCCGCGGTGGGCGATGACGGCCGGGTGAGGGATGCCCAGACGGGTCGCCAGCGCAGTCGGGCCTGGCTCGCTGGCAGCCTGTGCCTGGCCGAGGCCGAGCAGCACGCTCAGCAGCAGGGCGCTTTTAGTGAAGGTAACAGGCATGGTCGAATTCCTTTCGCGATGTATTTTCAAAGACGTACCTTTTAACAACTGAGCGCCGCTTACGCTATCGCCAGACCGACATAAACGTATTTAAGGCAGATTTTTCCAGCGCTTTTGTGCGCTTCTTTGCAGTACCCTTGGCGTCGGCAGTTTCCCCGGCAGAGGGAAATCCGATTGCTTTCCTTGCGTGTAAACCATCAATCACCGGTCGTTAACGACCTTTTTGTGAGGTTTATATGCGCATCACTTCCGAACTCATCTGTCAGGCCGCCGACCAACTCAAGGGCTTCGTCGGCCTCAATCGCAAGACCAGCCAGTACATTGTGCGTTTCAGCGAAGACTCCTTCGGGATGGACGTCGCCGATGACGGCATCATTCCTGTCAGCGAGTTTGTCTGGGCACCGGGACCGGAGCAGGCCATGACCCTCAAGCGTGAGCTGATCCAGTTGTTGCTGGACCAGAATATCGATGACCGGATCAACATCACCGAGCCGTTGCGGGTGTACATGAGTCGGCGGGAAGTGCCGGAGATTGCGGCGATCCGGAGTCTTGTGCGGGGCTGAGTTTTTGTAGTGTCTTTGCTGGCCTCATCGCCAGCAGGCTAGCTCCCACATTGGTGTTGTGTACGACACATCTCCCCTGTGGGAGCATTTTTGTGGTGCTTTTGAGGGCCCCATCGCAGGCAAGCTAGCTCCCACACTGGTTATGTGAACGACACATAACCCTGTGGGAGCTAGCCTGCTAGCGATGGCGGCCTAAACATCACCGCATCATCTTACTGCCTTGAACGCATACGCCCGCTCAACCTTACACACTCGCGTATGACACGCCGAATACCACGTCGAGCGCCCACGCTCGCGAATCTCACTGTGCTCGGGATGATGCTTCCACGCCAGAATTGCCGCTTCACTGGCCCAGTAGGACACCGTAATCCCCAAGCCATCCTCGCCCCGAGCCGATTCCACACCCAGAAACCCAGGTTGCTGACGGGCCAGTTCCACCATGCGCTCGGCGGCCTCGGCGTAACCTTGGTCACCCTCGGTGCGCAGCGAGGTAAAAATCACCGCGTAATAAGGTGTTGCCGGTGTCGGGGCGATCATGATTTCTGTCTCGCACAGGCTTCGATCAAAGCGCGCACCAGCGGTGGTGGCGTGCCCTTGAGCGCTGCGCGTTCAGGCTGGAACAGCGTGGCGACGAAAAACGGGTGACCCTGGAGTTCCACCGCCCGCAAATCGCCGGCTGAATCATGGCCAACAGCGTGCAGCTGTTGGGTCAATAACTCACTTTCGAACTGCGGATTAACCCCGTAGCGGCAGCGATATCCTTCGATGATTTCAGCGCTTTCGTACGCCTTGGCGATCAACGAGCCTTCAACCAGGTGAATGCTGTCCACGGCCTCAACCAGTGAACAGGTCAATGGCGTGAGCAACGCGCGCGCTGCGTCGGGGTGGATTTCGCCATGTTCGGCGTCTTTCCAGCCCAACACGTTTCGGGCGAACTCAAGCACCGCATGTTGAAACCCACCACAGGTGCCAAGGAACGGGCGCCGCTGTTCACGGGCAAAACGGATCGCCCGCAACGCGCCGTCCATGTCGCGATAAGGGCTGCCGGGCACGCACCAGACACCGTCGAACGCTTCCAGCGGCGCGTCAGTGTTCAGGTGGTCGGTGGCCATCCATTCGAATTGAACGTCCAGATTCAGCTGTTCGGCCACCATGCCGAGGGCCACGGGAATGGCTTGATGGGCGGTGATCTGTGGGTCGTAGTCTCCGATCAGGGCGATGCGGATTGCGCTGGTTTCCATGAGTGATTCCCCGGGGTTGTTGATTCCTGATGCCCACTATAGATTGGCGTTCACGCAATCAATATTGGCGTTATCCCAAGTGATCAATGCACCGACGCACTATCGGCTGGACTATCCCGACCTGGCCCTGATCCTCGCCCTGGTGCGTGGCGGTTCTCTGGCAAGGGCTTCAGCGCTGTTGAAGGTCGATGTGTCGACGGTGTTTCGCGCCGTTCGCCGACTGGAAGCCGCATTGGGCCAACAACTGTTCGAAAAAAGCCGCGCCGGTTACCTGCCGACCACGTTGGCGCAATCCCTGGCCGAGCAAGCGGAGCGCGCCGAACAAGCGCTGGACGCCGCGCGCATTGGCGCGGAGCAGGGCGGTGAAGTCATCAGCGGCACCGTGCGGCTGACCTGCACCGATTCGGTTCTACAAGGTTTGCTGTTGCCGGCGCTGGCGCAGTTCATGCCGTCCTACCCGGCGCTTACCCTCGAATTGAGCACCTCAAACGACTTTGCCAACCTGAGCCGTCGCGATGCTGACATTGCCTTGCGCCTGACTCGCACACCGCCCGAGCATCTGGTCGGTCGACGTCTGGCGGATATTTCCTACCGGGTTTGCGCCAGCGCGGCGTATCTGCAATCGGTCGATGCGCACGACCTGGCCTCGCTGACCTGGATCGCGCCGGATGACTTTCTTCCCGACCATCCGACCGTGGCATGGCGGCGTCAGCAGTTCCCCGGCGTGACGCCTGGTTATCGCTGCAACAGCATGCTGTCGGTCACCGAACTGGTGCGCGCCGGACTGGGCGTCGCGGCGTTGCCGGATTTTTTGATCGGCGACCAACTGCAACCACTGACCGGCCCTTTGCACGGATACGACACCGCGCTCTGGTTGCTGACCCGTCCGGATTGCCGAGCGTTGCGCTCGGTGGTGACGTTGTTTGATGAATTGGGGCGGGCGCTTCGATTGCCTTGACCGGTTGTTAAGTCTTCGACTGATCGTGGTTCAACACGTGTTGATGCACTTCCGAGGTCAGGCTTTCGATGCGTTCGGTCAGGCTCTTGGTCATTTCCGTCAACCGGGTGTTTTGTTCGAGCAATTCCATGAGTTGCGCGGTGTTCTTCGCCGCTTGTGCCTGACGTTCGCTATTGGCCACCGCGAGGGATTCCCGGTGCAAGGCGTCCGCGTCGGACTGGGCTTTGTCCCGTGCTGCCTGACGGGTCTGGGCCAGCAGAATCAGGGGGGCGGCATACGCTGCTTGCAGGCTGAACGCCAGGTTGAGCAGGATGAACGGATAGACGTCGAAGTGGGTCACGCCAAAAACGTTAAGGCATATCCAGAGCGCCACGATCAACGTCTGGGCGCCCAGAAAGGTCGGCGTACCGAAGAACCGCGCAAACGCCTCGGCGCGCAAGGCAAACTTGTCAGTGCCGAACGTAGGTTCCAGGTGCGCGTGAGGGCGGTGAAAGCGCAGGTGATCGACGGGAGCCGCGGCAGTGGTGTCTTTAGGCTTGGTGGTCATGATGCTCTCTGCGTGATGCTGGGAATTAGCATCACTATAAGCCCTCACGCCAGTTTCATTCTGAAACACATTTTAGTGTTTATTTTCAGAGTGACCGGCGGAGGAACACTCCGCAGAACGTGTCATTTGTTGCACCCGGATTCAGCACTGGTAGCAGGCCAGGAACATATCCAGCGCCGACTCCACCACGGTGTTCTGCATCTCCTCCGCCAGCGGAGGTAGTCCCATGGAAATCTGCGGCCAGAACGCAAAGGACTTGAGCATTCCCTGGATCTGCTGCGCGGCAAATTGTGGGTCGACCTGTTTCAGGCGACCGTCGGCCTGAGCGGCGCGAATCCACACCGTCAGCCCTTCTTCACGCTCGCCCATTCGCTCGACCATGTTCTGTGCGCGCTCGGGCGAATGAATGGTGGCAGCAATCGCAACTCGCGCCAGGTCGAGAAAATTGTTATCGCCCAGCATCTGCAACTTTGCCTTGAGCATCAGGCGCATTTGCTCGCGCAGTGGCTGATCGTGGCGGTAGGCGGTTTCCTGCTCATCCGTCACCCGCGCCCACAATTGATTGAGGATTTCGGCGAACAACTCTTCCTTGCTCGGAAAGTGGTTGTACACCGTGCGCTTCGACACACCGGCAGTGGCGGCAATCTTGTCCATGCTGGTGATGTCGAAACCATTGGCACGGAATTCGGCAATCGCCGCCTGAATGATGGCTTCGCGTTTACGGTCGGTGAGTCGCTGTGGAGCTGTCATAAGTACGCTTCGGCAGGAGGCAATGGAGAATTACACTTGGTAGTTTACTTGTGAACGGGTTTGATGCAACCTTGAAACTACACTGTGCAGTGTAATGTTTTGTTAATCCTGCACCGTCAAAAATAGCGTCTCCGGCTGATGCGTGCGTGCCTTGGCCATTTATCGTCCCACCGTGGGAAACCGCCATTTGCGGTTTTTCTGGAGTCATTCAGTCATGGCCACTTCAATGTCCTCAACGGAAAATGCTACCCCCACACCTGAAGCGTCCCGTCAGGTAGAAGGACTCTTTCGCAACCATTCACCCGTGCAGCGTGAAGGCTTTCGCAAGATGTTGCGCATCATGTGGAAAATGATCTTCCACAAACCGAGCGACACCCGCCCGACGGCACCCGTTCCGGTGCAAGCCTTGACGCAAGCCGCGTTGATTGCTGCTCCCAACCACAGCGTTTACCGACTCGGTCATTCCACCGTGCTGCTGAAGTTGCGGGACAAGTTCTGGATCACCGACCCGGTCTTCGCCGAGCGTGCCTCGCCGGTGCAGTGGGCTGGCCCGAAGCGTTTCCACCAGCCGCCGATCAGCCTGGAACAATTGCCACCGATTGAAGCGGTGATCCTGTCCCACGATCACTACGACCACCTCGACTATGAAGCGGTGCTCAAACTGGCGGACAAGGCCAACTACTTCCTGACACCGCTGGGCGTGGGCGACACGTTGATCAAGTGGGGCATCGACGCCAGCAAAGTGCGCCAACTGGATTGGTGGCAGGGCACCGAAGTCGATGGCATGCAGTTCATTGCCACGCCGTCGCAACACTTTTCCGGCCGGGGCCTGTTCGATGGCAACAGCACGCTCTGGGCCTCGTGGGTCATGATCGACGGCGATACGCGGATCTTCTTCAGCGGCGACAGTGGTTATTTCGACGGCTTCAAACGCATCGGCGAACAGCACGGCCCGTTCGACCTGACCCTCATGGAAACCGGTGCCTACAACGTCGAGTGGCCGCACGTGCACATGCAGCCCGAGCAAACCCTGCAAGCGCACATCGACCTTAAAGGGCGTTGGTTACTGCCGATTCACAACGGCACGTTCGACCTGTCGATGCATGCCTGGTATGAACCCTTCGACCGGATACTCGCGTTGGCCTGGGAGCGCAATGTGTCGATCACCACCCCGCAAATGGGCGAGGCGTTCAACGTCATGTACCCGCAGCGGGGGAGCGCCTGGTGGTCGGGCGTGGAAGAAGAAATTGAGCAGATCGCCGCTCAGAACGCTTGATCCTCTGCCGTCGGGCCGCGCACTTTGGCGCGGCCCACGATCTTCGCCACCGTCAGATCGCTAACGTGACCGTCGAGAATTTCATCCAGCTCCGACGACAACAGCCCAAGCCTTTTCGCCGCTTCAGCCTTATCCAGCTGACCAGTATCGAGGAGCATCCCGACCTTCATCAGGCATTCGGCCTTGGCCCTCATCTCGCCCCCATCGGCATCCCCCGAAGACGGATGACCGCGTCGGTTGTATTCATCGAATCCATTCATCAGCTGACACCTCACTCGACCATCGCATAGTCCGCCCGACCCACCGGATCAGGCGTCGACCCTCGCACATTCATCCCTCGACCCGGCGCAAAGCCGGGGAAAAACACCAGACCTTCCGATTCAAACCGATACGCCAACGCCAGCCGCGTGACATCCAGCACATCGCGCTCGGCCTCAAATCGTTGAATGGCGTCCACGGAGACAGCGGATTCCTGCGAAAGCTCTTCCACACTCCAACCCAGCATCGCTCGGGCCTGGGCACAGTGGGCCGGGGTGAATTGGAAAAGGGCGATACGTTCCAGGGTGATTTTCATCGCAAGAGAGGCCATGGTGTTCTCCGGGCTCGAGAGTGCTAATCCAAAAAGTACTGTGATTTTGTACAGTTGTTTTGCGCCCGGATCAAACTCAATTTTTGATTTTTGCTATTTCGTGGCCTCCATCCAGACGGACGGTGCCTGTCCCAACACGCGGCGAAACATGGTCGAGAAAGCCCCGGGGCTGTCATAACCGAAGTCCAGGGCTATCCGCGTCACGGGGTCGCCCGCCGCTAACCGGGCCAGGGCCAGTATCACGCAGGCCCGCTGCCGCCACTGGCTGAAGCTCAGCTCCGTCTGTTGGCGAAACAGCCGATTGAACGTGCGCAGGCTGACGTGCAATTGATCGGCCCATTGCTGCGGCGATTGATGAGCATCGGGGCGCTGCAAGAAGCCTTGGCACAACGCCAGCAACCGCGCATCGACCGGTAGAGGAATATGCAGCGGCAAGTGAGTACTGCGCGCCAGCTCATGCAGCAACAAGTCGATCAGCACGCCATCGCGCCCGGCCTCGTCATACGCCAGCGGGATCTCCACCGCCTCCATCAATAAATGCCGCATCAACGACGACACACTGATGACTTGGCAACGAGCCCCCAGATCAACCACACCCGGTTCGATGTACACACTGCGCGTGCTCACCCCCAGCATCATTACCTCATGCGCCACACCCGCCGGAATCCACACCGCCCGTTGCGGCGGCACCACCCAATTGCCGTCGTGCGTGCTGACCTGCATCACGCCCGTTGCGCCGTATAGGAGTTGTGCCCGCCGATGCGTATGACGAGGCAACAAATGGCCGTGGGAATAGTCCGTGCCGACGGCCACTACGGGTCGGAGTGTTTCATCCAGCAGATCAATCGAAACGTTGCGCATCTCACGGCTTCCGGCAATTGGCGTAAACGCGAACATTATTGGCTGGCTTGCTGAAGCCGGCCAAGGCACTTCGCTCTATCGTCGAGCGCTCTCAATCAATGGACGACGCGTGATGTTTTACCTATTGCTGGCATTTTTCGGCTGCATGACCGGCATCACCGCCGTGCTGTTCGGCTTCGGCGGCGGCTTCGTTGTTGTGCCATTGCTGTACCGCTTGTTAACCGCCAGCCACGGCAACGATGACCCGATCGGCCAATCAGCGATGCACATCGCCGTGGCAACCTCGACCTGCGTGATGATCGTCAACGCACTGATCGCCACCCGAAAACACCATCGCGCAGGTAATCTCATTCGCCATTACCTGTGGCCGTTGGGTGGCTTCATCGGCTTGGGCGCGACGGTCGGCGCCGTGGCCGCGACGTGGGTCAGTGGCGAACTGATTCGTTACGCCTTCATCGCCTACCTGGCCGTGACCATCGCGGACTGCTTGTTCAGACGCGGATTTCTGACCGCGCACGACACTGCTATTCCACGGCGATTGGGAAGGGCAGAACAGTCTGGCGGCGGTGTAGGAATCGGCATGATTGCCACGTTTCTTGGCGTGGGCGGCAGCGTCATGACCGTGCCTCTGTTGCGGCGATGCGGGTTGAGCATGAGTCACGCGACGTCCATGGCTAATCCGCTAAGCCTGCCGGTAGCGCTCGCCGGAACAGCGACTTACATGGCAATGGCGGCGTTCGCCGAGTTTGATCTGGGCACGTGGTTTGTGGGTTATGTGGATCTGCTGGCGTTTGCGGTTTTGACGATGGGGTCGTTGGTGGGGATTCGATTGGCTGCGCCGTGGATCGGGCGGATACCGGATCTGGTCCATGCGCGGGTTTATATTGGGTTGCTGGTGTTGGTGATGATCAGCATGTACCAGCAATGAATGCTGCTACTTCGCCTCCAACCCCGGCGCTTCCCGAATAATGAAGTGATCCAGGTTCTCAATATTCGCGCTGAACACCCCGAACGTCTGGTCGGGGTTTTTCTTGCTCGGCACCTGCTTCAACTCCGGCGTCACACCATAAAAGAAGCAAAACAACTCGGCCTCACTGTCGATGGCGTGCTTGATCTCTTCCAGGAAGGCTTTGCGCTTGCGGTAGTTCTCGATCAACTTCTTGCTCAGGTAAACGTTCACCGAATAAGGCTTCTTCTTCGTCTCGTCCGCTTGCTTGAACCAGACCTTCTGCTCGAAATCGATACGAAAGCTCTGGGTGTAATCCTTGATCTCCTTGATCTTGCCCCAGTAAATCAGCCCCTTGTTGTCCGTCAGGTATTCGATCTTCTTGAAGAACGACCCATAAGGCGCAGTGTGCTCGCCAATCTTCAGCGGCATGCGCTTGAGCAACTCCTTGTCCTCGAAGTTCGACACAAAACACTCTACCGGATGGGCGAAGACACTGGTCTTGTCCGGCGCCGATTCGCGACTCGGTTGCTCCGTGTGACTGTCCACCGATGCGGCTTGCGGGGCATCGCGCATCGCATCCGCGGCCACCGACGGGTTCGACGGCTTACGCACATACTCACGCCGAGTCAGCAACAACTCCGACGGGAAATGCTCCTCGCGACTGTCATCCGTTTCCGCACCGTCCGCGTCCACACCTGACGTCGACACCTTGAGACTGACGTAAGGACAATCCGCCACATGCCGCGTGCTGGGCGTGTTCTTGAAGTGCGGGGTGCGAACGTAATTCACGTTCTTGGCGTTGAACGTTGTCAGCACATTTGCTGCATCGAAGGCCAAGCGGCATGCGTCATTGGGACATTGGAAGTGTTCCTTGGCGGAATCGAACTCCATCGTCTCGTCGAAATTCAAATCGCGCACGTCATAGATCGACAACTTGTCGTCGAGGCTGAGGCAGTAGGCGAGGTCGAATTTCATGAGTGTTCTGGCTCTTCGTGGGATCGTTTTTATAGTCGCTAGGATCTCCTTCTGCACAGCTTTTTCGCTAATCCGACCTACTTCGTTGTACGGCTTTACCCGTGATAGCAATGTGGTTACCGTTGTAGGATTAGTTTCCTGCGGCTGTGAGCCGTTTCCTACGTTGGTTCGGTTCATACAAACCTCATCGACTGTGAGGGAAGCCAGCAATGCCCATTTTGCTCACGTAGCAAGGATAGTGACTCGATGACTTCGCCTGCACTCAACCAGATTTTGTTTGGTCCACCGGGAACCGGCAAGACGTACGCCACCATCGAGGCCGCTCTAGAAATACTTGATCCTGAGTTTCTACAGGTCAACAACGGTCGGGCAGCTTTGAAGAAACGCTTCGATGAGCTATCTGCAGAGGGACGTGTTGAGTTCGTTACTTTTCATCAAAGCTTCAGCTACGAGGACTTTGTTGAGGGGTTGCGTGCAGAAAGCGGAGAGGACGGAAAACTGCGCTATCACGTTGTCGATGGCGTGTTCAAAAAATTGTGCGCCACTGCCATCACCCATATGAAAAAGCCTAGTGTTCCATTTACGGTAGGAGAGTCATTTGCTTCGGGATATGTAGTTACGAGCGCGTCCGTTGAGTTGCTCAATTTGATTAAGCCTAAGGGGAAAGAACTACCGATAGGGATGAGCATCCTCAACACGCTTGCTGATTATGTGCGTTCCGGGCAATTAACCGTCACAGATATTCGCAACAAGCTAGTTTTTGAAAAGGTCTCAGAAACCAAGCTGGAACCATTTCTCGTCAATGGCTACAACAATATTTTGCCGATTTTGGTCGAGCGCATTCTGGATACTCCAACCGATGGTGAAGCGGCCAAGGTGACAGCCGATTCGAGCGATGCTCGCGTACTTATCATCGATGAAATAAATCGCGGCAACATTTCACGAATTTTTGGCGAGCTGATTACGCTCATAGAACCGTCCAAGCGTTCCGGAGCTGATGAGGCATTGAAGGTGACGCTTCCGTATTCGAAGGATCATTTCAGCGTTCCGAGTAATGTCTATCTCATTGGTACTATGAACACTGCGGATCGCTCGCTGGCGGGTCTAGACATCGCGTTGCGTCGTCGTTTCACTTTCCGTGAAATGCCGCCGAAGCCTGAGCTACTGAAAAATATTTTCGTGGGCGAACTAAACGTCGCCCAGCTCCTTACTGTGATGAATCAGCGAATCGAAATGCTGCTAGACCGTGATCATTGTCTGGGGCACGCGTATTTCATGCCTTTAGAGAGTGAACCTACGCTGAAACGGTTGGGGCTAATCTTTCGTGAGCAAGTGCTCCCATTGCTGCAAGAGTACTTTTTTGAGGACTGGCTACGAATTCAGTGGGTGCTTAACGATCATCGCAAGGCCCCTGAAAATTGCTTTATCAAACAGCCACCGTTCAATCCGGGATCGTTGTTCGGTGATCAAGTGGTGCTCAGTAACCAAAGTAACCAATGGCTTATCAACGAAGATGCCTTCGACCGAATTGAGTCTTTTTGTGGAGTCGTTGATCACGAAGCGATCCCCTTGAGCCTGCAAGGCGCTATTGAAACTAAGAAAGGTTTGACGGCGTGAAACCCGTCATCACGGTTCGAGAGTACGCGAGACTGACGACGGATAAGGTGACTAAGCCGACTTTGGATCTTGCGCAAGTTTCAGTGTCTGCCTTTGACTGGCTATGCAAACTCAACGCTTCTTTCAGCAATGCTGGAGCTGCGCTGGTTCAACTTGAGAACCGCCGTTTACTGAAACTCGACAATTATGTCGGTGTACTGGAAACACCCTGCGGCACGCGTCTTGAAATTCTTCCCAAGCATTTTGAGCAAGAGGACTGTATCAAGCAGAGCAGAGCATTGTTGCGGCGCATGATCCAAGCTTCTCTAAATTTACCTACCCGAGAAGTCGGCGCGGCGGATCTACAAAACTTCGATGCGCCGTTGAGCGAATGGGTCATGGGCCGATTCTTGCTGGCTCTGGATCATTTGATTAAGCGAGGTCTACGCTTTGACTACCAACGCGTAGAAGAGGAGCAGCGATTCCTGCGTGGTCAATTGGATTTGGTTAAGCAGATGCGCCAGCCCCTTGGTCGTCAGCACCATTTTCAGATTCGACACGACATCTATCTGCCCGACCGACCAGAAAATCGATTGCTCAAATTAGCGTTAGATCAGGTCTGCAAAACGACTAATGATGCTGGTAATTGGCGACTGGCTCATGAGCTAAGATGTGTTTTGTTAGAGGTGCCAACAAGCCGTGACGTGCAACAGGATTTTAAACAATGGAGCAACGAGCGACTGATGGCGCACTACGTTCCGGTAAAACCCTGGTGCGAGCTGATCATCAAGCAACAGATGCCTTTGGCGGTTGCTGGAGATTGGCATGGCATGAGCTTGCTGTTCCCGATGGAACGGCTGTTTGAGCGCTATGTAGCTGCGAGTCTTGGCAGGGATTTGCAGGGCGATGCCCAACTGCAAACTCAATCTCACAGTGAGTATTTGTGTCAACACAAAGGCAAAAATTTCTTCCAGCTACGGCCGGACCTGATGGTTCACCATCAACAAAAGAGTTGGGTGCTGGACACAAAATGGAAGCGATTGAGTTCATCCTCTGAGGATAAAAGCTACGGTTTGAAGCAGTCCGATTTTTATCAGTTGTTCGCTTATGGCCACAAATACCTTGCGGGCGAGGGGGAGTTGGTGCTGATTTACCCCAGACGATCTGCATTTGACGCGCCGCTGCAGGTATTCGAGTTCGCTCCGCAGCTCGCACTTTGGGTGCTGCCGTTTGATATGGAGCGTGGGGTATTGTTAGGCGCTCCTGAAGGGTTCCCGCTTCACTCTCAGCAACAGCGATCAAGTGAACAGTCGGCGTGATGCTCAACGTTCCCAATCAAATGGGTGCAGAAAGCTGCACCCATCTTTAACGGCTTTCTAAAATAGAAATAGCCGTGAAGCTTTCCTCCACCAGGATATTTGCTGTTGGGTCGGCAGGATGCAAGGCATGTCCCGCATCCGAATCCATGGTTCATTCTGCCAATGCAGCAAACTCAGTTGCATCTGTGGCCAATCCAAAACGCTCAAGGTCGGTCGCTCAACTGCCCGCGATGGTCTTGCGTCACGCAGTGCAGCTACAACCTGATGTGTAAGCCATTCGCGTAGTGAGCGATATTCCGGGCAATAGTGATAAACCAATAACGCATACACGCCCGATTCGCTGAGCATCAGTCGTTCCTCTGCTACTCCGTGAGCGTGCACCAACAACATCCGTCGCTGATCTGTATCGAGTTTTCGGGACATTCGCTCATCCAAATACTTGCCCATTAGCCGTCCTATATCACGCGCGCAAAACCAGGCTTGGTTTTCGAAGAGTAGGGCGTGGAGAAGAATGTCGCGACGAGTGAATAGGGTGGATGCGAGAGGCTCCCTCTCGTCGTTCATTGGTGTGGGTAAACTTCTGGATGCGAGTTGAGTAGACATAATCCGTGACCTCTACGTATTAAGGGGGCAGGGCTAGACCCAACGTAGAGTGGAATTAAGAAATCCCAACGAGCAAAGCCGTCACCTTCGAGCGACAAAACACCATAGGGTGAATTGCGCATCTGTGTGATTGACCAAGCTTTCTACGTTGGGCGTTTCTTAGGCACCTGCAATGGAGCTTAGTGGTGCTTTGAATGGACATCAATGCGGAAGCAGCTGTAAGTGCTGTAGGAGTTTTGACGCAGTAGCGTAGGGGTGAAAGGTAGGAATTCATTCCCCAATAAAAAAGCCCCGATCAGATCGGGGCTTTTAATTTTTCGACTTGTCGATTCAGGCAGCAATCGTCAAATCGTGGCGAGCGAGACTATTAGTCCCAGCTAAGCGCCCCACCAGTCTGATACTCAATAACCCGAGTCTCAAAGAAATTCTTCTCTTTCTTCAAGTCCATAATCTCGCTCATCCAAGGGAACGGGTTAGTCGTCCCTGGATACTCTTCCTTCAAACCAATCTGCGACAAACGACGGTTAGCGATGAACTTCAAATAGTCCTCCATCATCGCCGCGTTCATGCCCAACACGCCGCGAGGCATGGTGTCACGTGCGTATTCGATTTCCAGCTGAGTGCCTTGCAGAATCATCTGCGAAGCTTCTTCCTTCATCTCGGCATCCCACAGGTGCGGGTTTTCGATTTTGATCTGGTTGATCACGTCGATGCCGAAGTTCAGGTGCATGGATTCGTCGCGCAGGATGTACTGGAACTGCTCGGCGACGCCGGTCATTTTGTTGCGGCGGCCCATGGAGAGGATCTGGGTGAAGCCGCAGTAGAAGAAGATGCCTTCCAGAACGCAGTAGTAGGCGATCAGGTTGCGCAGCAGCTCTTTGTCGGTTTCGACGGTGCCGGTTTCGAACTTCGGATCGGAGATCGAACGGGTGTATTTGAGGCCCCAGGTGGCTTTTTTCGCGACCGATGGGATCTCGTGGTACATGTTGAAGATCTCGCCTTCATCCATGGCCAACGATTCGATGCAGTACTGGTAGGCGTGGGTGTGGATCGCTTCCTCGAAAGCCTGGCGCAGGATGTACTGGCGGCATTCCGGGTTGGTGATCAGGCGGTACACGGCCAGGACCAGGTTGTTGGCAACCAGGGAGTCGGCGGTGGAGAAGAAGCCGAGGTTACGCATGACGATGCGGCGCTCGTCGTCGGTCAGGCCTTCCGGGTCTTTCCAGAGGGCGATGTCGGCGGTCATGTTGACTTCTTGCGGCATCCAGTGGTTTGCGCAACCGTCCAGATACTTCTGCCAGGCCCAGTCGTACTTGAAAGGCACGAGTTGGTTGAGGTCGGCGCGGCAGTTGATCATGCGCTTTTCGTCGACGGCAACACGGGCGGAGGCGCCTTCGAGTTCGGCGAGGCCTTCGGCGATGTCGAGGTTGTCCAGGGCAGCTTTTGCACGGGCGATAGCGGCAGAGTCGGTCGCGGTTACGGCGCGAGCTTCTTGAGCGGCGACACCACCAGCGGTGTCGAGTCGGTCCATGTTGGCTTCAGTCGCGTGGCCGGCGTTGGCGCCTTTTACCACGGTCTCGCCGCTGTCTTCTTTGTCGAATTCGTCCCAGCTCAGCATGACGTGTCGTCTCCTGCGTGAGGGCCAGATGCCCGTGTGAAAACTCTATGGTTGGTTTTTCACACGACCTTACTGGCCGCGTTGGATAGCGTTTTTTGCAGCGGTACACGCAGGCAAATAAACATAAATTAGTACGGGGTTCCGAGAGCCTCTGACGGGCGCAGAAATCGGTGAGGACTTCGGCGTGGGCTTCAGACTGGCTGTTATCCCTGTAAGGGAATATTGCAGGCCCGTTTAAGCCGGCATTATAGGGAAATTTTTGCGGCCGTGGTGGGGCGAATCCGCGCATGGAGCGGTCGAGAAGGAAGGTTTTTCGGTCGGAGCGAGGGTTTATAGGGCTTTGGCTGGATATCGCGGGTGAAGATTTTTTTTCATAAATTTTGGCGAACAATTTTTTTGTTCAAAAAATAGCCAAAAAAACCGGTTTTTCACTACATGTTGTGTTTTGAATCGGTTTTCGGTGGGTCCAGACACAACTAAGCCCGACCGAAGTCGGGCTGTAAGTCACGCTCGATGATCAGCTGAAGCGAGCGGCACCGACGCGATCAGCGCCATCGGCAGCAACCTTGGCGGCTCCGGTGTGATCAAAACCGTCGGCAGCGACTTTGGCGGTGCCAGTGTGATCAAAACCGTCAGCGGCGAGTTTGCCTGCACCGATGTGATCGGCGCCATCAGCGGCGAAGGAGGCCGAGCCGGTATGGTCGTAGCCGTCAGCAGCAACAGCCGCTTCAGTGGTGAAAGCCGCCGAGCCGGTGCGGTCGTAGCCGTCAGCAGCAAAGGTGTTGGCAGCCAGGACAGACAGGGTCAGGGCGAGGATCAGTTTGGTTTTCATGGTAGTGGCTCCAGGTTCGTGGGCGTTTTGTGCCTTGGGTGTGGAATTCATACTACGCCGACAAATTTGATTAAAAAGCGCAAATAAATGCTTAAAACAATCGTAAAAATCGATCTATACGGTTCGGCGCTTCATCTGCCTGAAACAGCGGGCGGATGGGTCGAACCGTTTAGGGGAGTGCCGGGTGATTAGCCGTTAGAGCAGCCGTTACCCATGATGCTGTAGCGAAGAATATGGCGTTGACCGTTGGAGTCGTCGTATTCCATTTTCATTGGAACGACGCCGCACACATCCGGGACTTCACTCATCGATATAACTTTGGCGATGTCCAGGTGAGTGGAGTAGGTGTATTCCTCGATGGCCGGTTTTTGCTGCGCAACATCAGTCGGAGCCTCGTCTGCCATGGCGGTTACGCACAGACTGCTGAGGGCCAGAACTAATAAAGCTTTCATTTCTTTTTTACCTTTTAAAGGTCGAGTGGGGTCACGCAACCTTTTTGGGGTTGCGTGTGGAACTTGATTACTGGTGGGTTGATTAACTGCCTTCGTGGGGGCTGCAACTTGGTTAATCAGGGTTTGCCTTGTTGGCGAGGCAGATTTTAGGCGTGGGGTCTGCATTCATATAGGTGGGCTTTTGATAAACACCTTTGACAGATTTCGTAACAATCACCGATTTACGTTGTAAAAGGCGGTTTATTAGCGAAATAGCGACGTGGTTTTTCGAGTGGACCGCGTTATTACTTTTTGCGCTCAAGCCGCATAACCAATGGGCTGGCGGGGTGTTTGGGACGTGCGTTCCAGGCGTGTCCGGGGCTTATCACGATAATTTGTAGGGGCTTGTTACTACCATCGTCGAATGGTTCTATAGGCCCGGCCCGGCTACAACAGGGTCATACAAAAACAACTATTCCACCGAGGTAAGAAAGATGAGTGCGGCTTCCCTGTATCCCGTTCGTCCCGAGGTTCTGGCCAACACGCTGACTGACGAGGCGACCTACAAGGCGATGTACCAGCAGTCCGTCGTCAATCCGGACGGCTTCTGGCGCGAACAAGCCAAGCGCCTCGACTGGATCAAGCCTTTCACCACGGTGAAGCAGACGTCCTTCGACGATCACCATGTCGACATCAAATGGTTCGCCGACGGCACCCTGAACGTTTCCTACAACTGCCTCGACCGCCATCTGGCCGAGCGCGGCGATCAAATTGCGATCATCTGGGAGGGCGATGACCCTGCCGAGAGCCGCAACATCACCTACCGCGAGCTGCACGAACAAGTCTGCAAGTTCGCCAACGCCCTGCGCGGCCAGGATGTGCACCGCGGCGACGTGGTGACTATCTATATGCCGATGATCCCCGAAGCCGTGGTCGCCATGCTGGCGTGCACCCGGATCGGCGCGATTCACTCGGTGGTCTTCGGTGGCTTCTCGCCGGAAGCCCTGGCGGGCCGCATCATCGACTGCAAATCCAAAGTGGTGATCACGGCCGACGAAGGCGTTCGTGCCGGCAAGAAGATCCCGCTCAAGTCCAACGTCGACGACGCACTGACCAACCCGGAAACCAGCAGCATTCAAAAAGTCATCGTGTGCAAGCGCACCGGTGGCGACATCAAGTGGAACCAGCACCGCGACATCTGGTTTGAAGACCTGATGAAAGTGGCGGGCACGGTCTGCGCGCCGAAAGAAATGGGTGCTGAAGAAGCGCTGTTCATCCTTTACACCTCCGGTTCGACCGGCAAGCCAAAAGGTGTTCAGCACACCACTGGCGGTTATCTGCTGTACGCGGCAATGACCCATGAGCGCGTGTTCGACTATCGTCCGGGCGAAATCTACTGGTGCACCGCCGACGTCGGCTGGGTCACTGGCCACACTTATATTGTCTACGGCCCGCTGGCCAACGGCGCGACCACCGTGCTGTTCGAAGGCGTGCCGAACTACCCGGACATCACTCGGGTGGCGAAGATCGTCGACAAGCACAAGGTCAACATCCTCTACACCGCGCCGACCGCTATCCGCGCGATGATGGCGTCGGGCAAGGCCGCCGTTGAAGGCGCCGATGGCAGCAGTCTGCGTCTGTTGGGTTCGGTCGGTGAGCCAATCAACCCGGAAGCGTGGGATTGGTACTACAAAAACGTCGGCCAGTCCCGCTGCCCGATCGTCGACACCTGGTGGCAAACCGAGACCGGTGCCACGCTGATGAGCCCGCTGCCGGGTGCTCACGCGCTCAAGCCGGGTTCTGCGGCACGTCCGTTCTTCGGCGTGGTGCCAGCCTTGGTGGATAACCTGGGCAACATCATCGAAGGCGCTGCCGAGGGCAACCTGGTGATTCTCGATTCGTGGCCAGGTCAGGCGCGCACGCTGTATGGCGACCATGATCGGTTCGTTGACACCTACTTCAAGACTTTCCGTGGCA
The DNA here is from genome assembly GCF_030209165.1 of Pseudomonas sp. fls2-241-R2A-110. NCBI lineage: Bacteria > Pseudomonadati > Pseudomonadota > Gammaproteobacteria > Pseudomonadales > Pseudomonadaceae > Pseudomonas > Pseudomonas sp. fls2-241-R2A-110. Next base: position 99,586 of record NZ_JARVSN010000023.1, read on the forward strand.
TGTACTTCACCGGTGACGGCGCCCGTCGCGATGAAGACGGTTACTACTGGATCACCGGTCGTGTGGATGACGTGCTCAACGTCTCCGGCCACCGCATGGGCACCGCCGAAATCGAAAGTGCGATGGTTGCTCACCCGAAAGTCGCCGAGGCCGCCGTCGTCGGCGTGCCGCACGACATCAAGGGGCAGGGTATCTATGTCTACGTCACGCTGATCAGTGGCGAAGAGCCGAGCGAGCAGTTGCGTTTGGAACTGAAAAACTGGGTGCGTAAGGAGATCGGCCCGATTGCATCCCCGGACGTCATCCAGTGGGCGCCAGGCTTGCCGAAAACCCGCTCGGGCAAAATCATGCGGCGCATTCTGCGCAAGATTGCGACGGCCGAATACGATGGGTTGGGGGATATCTCCACCCTGGCGGATCCGGGTGTAGTGCAGCATTTGATCGAGACGCACAAGACCATGAATGTTGCGTAAGTAACAATCTTGAGTCATTGAAGCCCCGCCAGGCATTGCGCCTGGCGGGGCTTTTTATTGCCTGGGGTTTTGTGTACGGATCGTTCCCACGCTCCGCGTGGGAATGCATCCAGTGACGCTCTGCGTCACACGCAGGAAGGGACGCAGAGCGTCCCGGGCGGCATTCCCACGCGGAGCGTGGGAACGATCAGCACGATCAGCACGATCAACGTTGATTTTCAACCAATATTTATCGGCTCACCTGTCAGCCCATTCCTACTGTTACCCGTCACCCTTCAAGTAACTAAATGTGTAACCGCGTGTTCGGAGACGGGGCATTGAGAAACGCATCGCCCCATTCCCGGGCCTCTGCAACCACTCTGAAAAATAAGACACAACGCTGCGCTTGCCGGATTAGAAGGGTTTGCCAATAATAGGCCCGCAATTTGCAGCATAGATCGGTTAACTGTCTTTTGCTCTTGCATGAATTTGCAAGGCTGTCAACGCGCCCAAGCGGCTTTCTCGGTGCTTCTGTAATTAGTTGTCGCATTGAAGAAATATCGGCTTCGGGCCTGTCGTTAGAATGCCGATCACTCGCTCGTTGTCGCCCGCGTTGAAAATAACGCGCGATTCCTACAACGCAGCATCGCTTTTCCGGTTCCACTCATTCGCATATTGGGCTGTCGCTCACTCTGCCGTTTTAGCCCTTTACCGATGGAGTCCCAAGATGAAGAAACTCGTGCTGCTTGGCGCCCTGGCACTGTCCGTGCTGTCTCTGCCAACCTTCGCCGATGAAAAGCCTCTGAAAATTGGTATCGAAGCGGCTTACCCTCCGTTCGCGTCCAAAGCGCCGGACGGCAGCATCGTTGGTTTCGACTACGACATCGGCAACGCCCTGTGCGAACAGATGCAGGTCAAGTGCGTGTGGGTCGAGCAAGAGTTCGACGGTCTGATCCCGGCACTCAAAGTGCGCAAGATCGACGCGATCCTGTCGTCCATGTCGATCACTGAAGACCGCAAGAAGTCCGTGGACTTCACCAACAAGTACTACAACACCCCGGCCCGCCTGGTCATGAAGGAAGGCACTCAAGTCAGCGAAGGCTTGACTGAGCTCAAGGGCAAGAACATCGGCGTGCAACGTGGTTCGATCCACGAGCGCTTCGCTCGCGAAGTCCTGGCCCCGCTGGGTGCTGAGGTCAAGCCGTACGGTTCGCAGAACGAAATCTACCTCGACGTGGCTGCTGGCCGCCTCGACGGCACCGTGGCAGACGCTACGCTGCTCAATGACGGTTTCCTGAAAACCGACGCCGGCAAAGGTTTCGCCTTCGTTGGCCCGGCCTTCACCGACGTCAAATACTTCGGCGACGGCGTGGGTATCGCGGTTCGCAAGGGCGACGCGTTGAAAGACAAGATCAACACCGCGATCGCTGCCATTCGCGAGAACGGCAAGTACAAGCAAATCCAGGACAAATACTTCGCCTTCGATATCTACGGCAAGTAACACGTCCAAGCGACAAGTCCGAAATGGCGCAAGCAACAGGATCTCTGAGGTTTGCGCCATTTTTTCATCCCAACATTCGAGGACCTGAATCATGTTGAAAGGCTACGGGGCTGTCATCCTCGATGGCGCATGGCTGACGCTTCAGCTCGCCTTGTCGTCCATGGCCCTGGCCATCGTTCTGGGTCTGATCGGCGTTGCATTGCGTCTGTCACCGGTTCGCTGGCTGGCATGGCTGGGCGATCTGTACTCCACGGTGATCCGCGGTATTCCCGACCTGGTGCTGATCCTGCTGATTTTCTACGGCGGCCAGGATTTGCTTAACCGTGTCGCACCGATGCTTGGCTTTAACGATTACATCGACCTGAACCCGTTGGCCGCCGGTATCGGCACCCTGGGCTTCATCTTCGGTGCGTACCTGTCGGAAACCTTCCGTGGCGCCTTCATGGCGATCCCCAAAGGTCAGGCAGAAGCTGGCATGGCGTACGGCATGAGCAGTTTTCAGGTGTTCTTCCGGGTCTTGGTGCCGCAGATGATTCGTCTGGCGATTCCGGGCTTCACCAACAACTGGCTGGTATTGACCAAGGCGACTGCGCTGATTTCGGTGGTCGGTCTGCAAGACATGATGTTCAAGGCCAAGCAGGCGGCAGATGCCACCCGCGAGCCTTTCACCTTCTTCCTCGCAGTGGCGGCGATGTACCTGGTAATCACCAGCGTCTCGTTGCTGGCATTGCGTCACCTTGAGAAGCGCTACTCGGTAGGCGTAAGGGCGGCTGATCTATGATCTTCGACTACAACGTCATTTGGGAGGCCTTGCCGCTGTACTTCGGCGGCCTGGTGACCACCCTTAAATTGCTCGCGCTGTCGCTGTTTTTCGGCCTGCTGTGCGCCTTGCCACTGGGCTTGATGCGCGTTTCCAAGCAGCCGATCGTCAACATGACGGCCTGGCTCTACACCTACGTGATCCGCGGCACGCCGATGTTGGTGCAGCTGTTCTTGATCTACTACGGGCTGGCGCAATTCGAAGCGGTGCGTGAGAGCTTCCTGTGGCCGTGGCTGTCCAGCGCAACGTTCTGTGCGTGCCTGGCGTTCGCGATCAATACCAGTGCCTACACCGCTGAAATCATCGCCGGCAGCCTGCGCGCCACGCCGAACGGTGAGATCGAAGCGGCCAAGGCGATGGGCATGTCGCGCTACAAATTGTACAAGCGCATCCTGTTGCCGTCGGCCCTGCGCCGGGCGCTGCCGCAGTACAGCAACGAAGTGATCATGATGTTGCAGACCACCAGTCTGGCGTCCATCGTGACCCTGATCGACATCACCGGTGCCGCGCGTACGGTCAACGCCCAGTTCTACTTGCCGTTCGAAGCCTACATCACGGCCGGTGTGTTCTACCTGTGCCTGACCTTCATTCTGGTCAAGCTGTTCAAACTGGCCGAGGGCCGCTGGCTGGGCTATCTGGCCCCGCGGAAGCACTGATATGGAGCGCATCGATCATTCATTGCCGTGGAGCCACCTGGGCAGCGAACGCCAGATTTCGGTGTTCCGCTTCGGCACTGGCGAGCGCAAAGCCTACATTCAGGCCAGCCTGCACGCCGATGAGCTGCCGGGGATGCGCACGGCCTGGGAGCTGAAAAAGCGCCTGGCCGAACTCGAAGCCCAAGGCTTGCTCAACGGTGTGATCGAACTGGTGCCAGTGGCCAACCCACTGGGCCTCGGTCAGCTGTTGCAAGGCAGCCATCAAGGACGTTTCGAGGCGGGCAGCGGCAAGAACTTCAACCGCGATTTCGTCGAGCTGAGCGCGCCAGTGGCCGCTGCGCTGGACGGGCGTCTGGGTGATGATCCGCACGCCAACATCCGCATGATTCGCCAGGCGATGAGTGATGCACTCGACGCCTTGCCGCCGGCCGCGAGCCAGTTGCAAGGCATGCAGCGCATCTTGCTCAGCCACGCTTGCACCGCCGATGTGGTGCTGGATCTGCATTGCGATGCCGAAGCGGCGCTGCACATGTATGCCTTGCCGCAGCACTGGCCGCAATGGCGTTCCCTCGCCGCGCACCTGGACGTGAAAGTGGGGCTGCTGGCGGAAGATTCCGGTGGCAGTTCCTTCGATGAAGCTTGCTCGCTGCCGTGGTTGCGCCTGTCGCGTCAGTTTCCCGATGCGCAAATTCCGCTGGCCTGCCTGGCGACTACCATTGAATTGGGTGGTCAGGCCGACACCGGTCGCGCTGAAGCCTGTGCTTATGCCGAAGGCATTCTGGCGTTCCTCGCCGAGCAAGGGCTGATCAGCGGCGAATGGCCAAAGCCTGCGCAGGAAGCGTGCGAAGGCCTGCCGTTCGAAGGCACCGAATTGCTGTTTGCACCACACCCGGGTGTGGTGAGTTTCCTGCGTAAACCCGGTGAATGGATTGAAGCCGGCGATGAGATTTTCGAAGTGATCGATCCGTTAGCGGATCGGGTCAGCACGGTGTGTGCTGGTACGTCCGGGGTGCTGTTTGCCATTGAACGGCTGCGTTATGCCCAACCCGGTTTCTGGCTGGCCAAGGTGGCGGGGCGCGAAGCGCTGCGTCACGGGCGCTTGCTCAACGACTGACTGACTGTTTTTGTGAGAACCGACCGCATGTACAAACTTGAAGTCCAAGACCTGCATAAACGCTATGGCAGTCACGAAGTGCTCAAGGGCGTGTCCCTGAAAGCGGCGGCTGGCGATGTGATCAGCATCATCGGCTCCAGTGGCTCCGGCAAAAGTACCTTCCTGCGTTGCATCAACCTGCTTGAGCAGCCGCACGCGGGCAAGATTCTGCTCAACAACGAAGAGCTGAAACTGGTCGCCAACAAGGATGGCGCCCTGAAGGCCGCCGACCCGAAACAGTTGCAACGCATGCGTTCGCGCCTGTCGATGGTGTTCCAGCATTTCAACCTGTGGTCGCACATGACCGCGTTGGAAAACATCATGGAAGCGCCGGTCCACGTGCTTGGCATGTCCAAGGCTGAAGCCCGTGAAAAAGCCGAGCACTACTTGAACAAAGTAGGCGTGGGCCACCGCAAGGATGCCTATCCGGGCCACATGTCCGGCGGCGAGCAGCAGCGCGTGGCGATTGCCCGTGCATTGGCGATGGAACCTGAGGTGATGCTGTTCGACGAACCGACGTCCGCCCTCGACCCGGAACTGGTCGGCGACGTGTTGAAGGTGATGCAAGCCCTGGCACAAGAAGGCCGGACCATGGTGGTGGTCACGCACGAAATGGGTTTTGCCCGTGAAGTGTCGAACCAGCTGGTGTTCCTGCACAAAGGTGTCGTTGAGGAAAGCGGTAACCCGCGTGAGGTGCTGGTCAATCCACAGTCCGAACGCCTGCAACAATTCCTCTCGGGTAGCCTCAAGTAATCGCTCCCGTTACGCACCAAATTAGGTCATGCTGCGCACCGCGCGCCAAATGGTCTAATTTGGTTGCAGCCGCTTTCGGCTTCTAACACTGTTTTCGTTTCGGATTGCCCGCCATGACTGCCCATCGAATTGGTTTCCTGATTTGGCCCAGCACTAAAGCACTGACGCTTGCGCTGGCTGAGGAGGCCTTGCGTGTTGCCCAGCGTGTGCACCCGGACGTTGTCTACGAACTCTCGTTTTTGCAGGCCGAACCGCCGACCGAAGGCGCCTGGCAATTGCCGGGTGAACCGTGGGCCGGCAAGCTCGAAAATTTCCAGAAACTGTTTTTGCTCGCCGATGAGCCGCCGACCACACTCGCGCCGCCGCTCAGCAGTTCGTTGAAGCAGTTGGTGCGAGCCGGTTGTGTGATTGGTGGTTTGTCGGCCGGTGTCTACCCGTTGGCTCAACTGGGTTTGCTCGATGGCTACCGCGCCGCCGTGCATTGGCGCTGGCAAGACGATTTCGCCGAACGTTTCCCGAAAGTCATCGCCACCAGTCATCTGTTCGACTGGGATCGTGATCGCCTGACCGCGTGCGGTGGCTTGTCGGTTCTCGACTTGCTGCTGGCGGTGTTGGCCCGCGATCACGGTGCCGAACTGGCCGGTGCGGTCTCCGAAGAGCTGGTGGTCGAGCGCATCCGCGAAGGCGGCGAGCGCCAGCGTATTCCGCTGCAGAACCGTCTCGGTTCCAGCCATCCGAAGCTCACCCAAGCCGTGTTGCTCATGGAAGCCAACATCGAAGAGCCGCTGACCACCGACGAAATCGCCCAGCACGTGTGCGTATCCCGTCGGCAGTTGGAGCGGATCTTCAAGCAATACCTCAACCGCGTGCCGAGCCAGTACTACCTGGAACTGCGCCTGAACAAGGCCCGGCAAATGTTGATGCAAACCAGCAAGTCGATCATCCAGATCGGTTTGTCGTGTGGCTTCTCGTCGGGGCCGCATTTCTCCAGCGCTTACCGCAATTTCTTCGGCGCCACGCCGCGGGAAGATCGCAACCAGCGGCGCAGCAGCAGCCCGTTCGAGTTGTCGTCGGTGCCGTCGGAACGAGGCTGACGGCGAATTTATTCGTCTATTTCGGACCCTTCCGTGGACGACATTTGCATCTCGCCTCGATTGATCACCTCTTCCACGCCGAAATCCAGGCCGGTGTTTTCGAAATGGCTGATCAGTCGTAGCAGCGCTTCTTCGGTAAACGGATTGCCCCGTAAATTTATGGTTTCCGCTACTTCCAAGGGCAATTCCATGATGTCGCTCGGGATGTCGGTGATTGCGTTATCGCTTAAATCCGCCCAATCCAGTTGGGTTAGCGAAAACAGGCCGTTGGGTATTGTCGTAATACCGGTTTTCGGGAGTAGAACGGTCGCAAGATCGGTCATTTGGCTCAAGTCCGGTGTGCGCGCCAGTGGGTTCAGGCCCAAGTCGAGATAATCGAGCTGTTCCATTCCGGCCAATGCGTTTACCGAGTAGGCGGACAGGCTGACGCGACAGTCGGGCAATGACAGTGAGCGCAACTGACCCATCTTGAATACCGGTTCGGGAATGTCGGCGATGTCGAATTCACGCAGCCTCAAGCTTTTCAGGTTGGGGAAGGACTCCAGGAAACGCCCGACCTGAGTCACGCCATCGGCGCTTCGAAGTTCCAGTGCGGACACATGACTGAAGTCGGCACTCAGTGATGGCAGTTCTCCATGGATGGGCTGATCGAAGACAAGCTCATACATGGGCTCAAGCGAATCATTGAAATCATCCAGTTCGGACTCTTGCCGCCAGCATCGCTCCAGCACTCTCACGAATTCGTCGCGGTTGGCATGTTCGGCAAACAATTGGTACGCATTGAACGGTTCGCCGGTCAGTGGGTGCAGGGGCGGCAGGTCAGCGGTCCAGGCTGCCAGATCATTGCTTAGCCGAGCGAGCTCCGCTTCCAGACGGGTCAGCTCTATGCGGCCATCTTCCAGTGTGCCCGGCAAATCGTAGACAAACTCGCTGGCTCGTTCGATGTCCCGGCCCGGGTAAAGCGTCCTGACGCGCTGAATGTCGGCGTCTGGGGCATTGACGCCCAGGTCGAAGGTGGTTTCCAGGTAATGAAGTTTGATGAGTTGCCGTGCCCTGTCGGTCAGCGGGTTTGATGACAGATGTACACCGCGTTTGTCGTACAGCGAACTGTCGAAAAAACCGGGCGGCAATTCGGTGATGGCGTTGTTCATTAACAGGAGCGCGTCGAGTTTCGGGTGACGCAGCGCGCTGCCGGGGATGTTGATCAAGCCTGTTTCGCTCAGGTCCAGGTGCACGAGTTCTGGAAACGAGTCGATGTGGGGAACTGTATCGAAAGGATTTCGGTGCAGGTCCAGCATCATCAGTTTTTTCAGTGGGGACAGTTTTGACCAGGTGAGGCCGTCAAACTTGATGGCGCAATCGTTGAGCACCAATGCGTCGAGGTTGGCCATTTTGGGGATGGCGTCGGGCAGGGCGGTCAGGGTGAAACGGCGCAAATCCAAGCGGCGCAGGTGAGGGAAACGCTGCAGGAAACCGTGTATGCCCTGTTCCGCTCGAGGGCCTTCCAGCGCCAGCAGTGAGACATGGCTGAAGTCCGCCGTCAGCGTCGGCAGATCGCCCAGGATCGGCTCATTGAAACGCAACGCGTAACGGGGGCCGATGTCTGGCGCGTCCAGGTCTGGGTCTGATTGTCGACGCCAGCTGCGCTGGATTTCCTGGGCCAGCAATTGACGATTGTGCTGTTCGACCTGGCGTTCCAGATTGCTGAGTGCGAGCCTGGTTTCAGGGTGGATGGTGGGCGCCTCGTTTATCCATTGGCGCAGGTCTTGGTTCAGTCGGACAAGTTCGCGGTTCAGGCGGGTCAGCTCGACGCGAGCGCCATCGGGATGTTGTTGCAAGCGAGCGACCAGCGTCCGCAGTTCGTTTGGAGCTAGGTCGGGATACACCTCGCGTACCCTGTCATCGAGCGAGGGTGAATTGGGGTCAACGCGACCATAACCATCAGCCCCGCCCGGCAGGCGCATGGTGGTCGGGTCATAGTAAGGTTTTCGCTGCGGATTTTTCGCAAACACGCTACGTAGACCCGGTTGGTTCTGGGCGTGCTCGGCGATGTGCCGTTTGAAAGCCAAGCCGTCTTCAACGGAAAAGCCCAGCGTCGTGCGTCCGGAATCCGGCAGTGCCTGAAGAATGGCGTGATAAAAATCGACGGGCACATCAGAGACTTCATGGACCTGGTAACTGCCGTCATCTGCGTGCACCAGTGTTCTGACGAGTGTGGCGTCCTCATGGCCGATGCTGTCGCGCAAGGTGCCTTCAGGGGAATATTCCCTGACCTCGATGCGCAGTCCGAGCGGCCAACCGGGTATCGACTCGAGACTATGCAATGCCAGTCGATGGGTGTCCGCCGTGTCCATGCCTTCGAGATAAAACCCCTCAAACGCTCGGGCGCCGCGCACCGCTTCCATGGCTTTCGCCGCCACGTCCTTGAGACGCTGAGGCACACGACCATTCTCCAGTTGCATCAGCTCGGTGCCGGTCGTGTTGCTCACCAGTTCTTGTGCGATGTCTGTCGGTAAACCTTGGGCGCTACCGAGCACCAGTTGAACGTGTGGGTCGTCGGTTTTTTCAAGAAGACGGTAGCGCGATTCGAACAACGATTTGCGCTGGTTGAGGGCTTGGTAAAGATCGGGGTGATCGCTAAGGGGCTGCTCGACGAGGGCCTGAATATCGCGGTCGATTTTGAAGCGTTTGATGGTGTCGGTCAGCAGGGAAGGCGGGCGTTGGTTCTCGACATGCGTCTCGCGCAGGACATTGTCGTGGAAGCCGCTGATCTGCAGGATCTGTTCGCGTTCTGTATTGCTGAGCGACTCGACGCTGTGACCGAGGCGGCGCATCACGGTTTCCCGGTCCCACGTCAGCGGTTGCTCCAGAGTGGTCTGCCAGGCGCCATGCCGGTTGTGCCGCAGGGGCGGCTGATAGGCATCGGGTCGGTGCGGATGCTCAATCTGAAACTGCGCTGTTTCACTGTTCGGATTGACGCAATAGCGTTTGCCTTCAAGGCGCAGCAGCGTTTTGCCCTGATGCTGATACAAGCCCAGGTGATCGGGTGTGGCGGCAGTGGGCAGATCGACAGATTGTTCGTACGGTGTCAGGTCCGGCTTCCAGTATCGGGTTTTGCCTGTCGGGGTATCGACTGCTTTGAGCGGCGACAGCAACGCCACGGTTTCGCGAGACAGCAGACGACTGAATGCCCCCGCCGCCATGGCGCCGCCGACTGCGAATGCGCCCACTTCAACCACAGTTTCGACAAGTGTCATCAGTTGTTCGAAGGCTGCTGTTTTCAGACCTTCGGCCCAATCGATGATGCCTTCAAAGGTTTCGTCGAGGACCTGATAAGCCATGTAGGCCAGCATCACCTCTCCCAGGAAAGGCACAAAAGGCAACGCAACGAACGATGCCGCTTCAAGAATCGATTGGGCGACACGGCTGAAGGCGTCCCACGCTGCCCATCGTGCGTTTCGGTCGGCACTGGCGGTCGAGACCGCGAGGGTGCGTGCGTCATTGAGGATTTTGTTCAGTTGTTGCTGATAGAGGTGAATCCACAGGCAGCTATTGATCGGGCTCAGCGAAAACTGCAGGTTCGGCTTGTCGATGGGTGTATCGCGCCAGCTTGGCCGTGGGTCGCCGCGTGTGTGCTCATGCCAGGTCACGCCGCTGAGTCGACGGTTGAGGTCGGCGAAAAAATCACCCCGTTGCCCATGATCGACAAAACGGCTGAAGAAGGTTTGGTAGTCGGGGGAGCGCAGTTTGCGAGTCAGGTCCGCCATGAACGACAGGGTGTCGGGGTACTGTTTGAGCGGATGTTCCGGGTCGTCGGGAATGTAAACGATGATCCGCGATGCTTGCGATTTGAGATCGAGTCGCGGCGCAAAAATGACGATCCCGGTCAGCGCTGAGGACATCACTTTCAGATCATGGGCGTGCAGTCGCCAGTTGCCGAGCATTACGTTTTTGCGGCCCTCGACGATCGCGAGTATCGAACGATACGCATCGGCTGGCAGGTCTTCGCGAGCGTGAGCCAGTTGCAGTGCGGAGCGAAGGGCCGCCTTGTGCGTGGCGATGACACTCGCCTTCAATACCGCGCCGGCCACCGGGTTGGTAAACCCCAGATTGTCCTTGAGGTGCGCCTCGTACTGGGCGCCGATATCCAGTTCCCTGCACAAGCGGGTGAAGTCCTGAATGGACAGTTGGCGTTTGATCGTCGGCAACGTATCGAATTGCCCGGTGGGCGAAGGTTTGGTGATGAACGTCGAGGCGGATTCATAAGCCTGCGCCGCGGTCTCCGAATCTTCAAAATTGTGCAGCGCCGCATCCAGTAGAGAAACCGTCCAGGTGCGTGCCGCACCGGTTTTGATCGCGAACCACGGCGTGGTTTGCGGGATGTACAGGCGCAGGAAGGTTGTCCTGACGTCCAGCTCCAGGCCGAAGCGACTCTTTAACGCATTACTCAGGAGCGGTTCGGCAAAGTCTCGGGCGCTTTGCAGTTTATCCAGCATCGACTCCAGCTTGTTGCGCTGAGTCCAGTGTTGCGCGCTGGCGGTTTTCAATGACAGCAGCTGTTCGCGGGTGGCAGTGGTGTGCCATTCAGGCGCTGCCAGTGGAGCGCTTTTCAATGCGCCTCGTGTTGCCGGTGATGCTTTCAACACCCAGTCGGGCAGATTATTGAACGCATGTTGGAAATGCGCGTCTGGTTGAGCCATTGGTTCCGGTTCTTGCTGATTCATGCGCTATTCCCTTAGCGGCTGGATGGACGCCAAGCAAAACAAACGATGAAGCACCGTGTGCGGTACATATTTACCGCACCGCTCGACAAGCCTGCCTATAACCTGTGCCGGCGGTTTAAACTGCGCCTTTGCGACCCTATATGTCGCATTGCCGTAAACCCGGGAAAAACCGGGGTTTGCGCTATAAGAAGTTGTCGCTTGGCGGCAAGGCCGGGCTGAAAACTGTCCTTACAATCCTCACCAAGCTCGCCAGTTCCCGGCGAGTGTTCCTCATCAGGAGACTCCGATGTCCGTTGAGCACGCTGCGGTAGAACGCGCCGATTTTGACCAGGTAATGGTTCCCAACTATGCGCCTGCCGCATTCATCCCTGTGCGTGGCGCCGGTTCCCGCGTTTGGGACCAGTCCGGCCGCGAGCTGATCGACTTCGCCGGCGGGATTGCCGTTAACGTATTGGGCCACGCGCATCCTGCGCTGGTCGGTGCCTTGACCGAGCAGGCGAACAAGCTGTGGCACGTGTCCAACGTGTTCACCAATGAGCCGGCCCTGCGCCTGGCCCATAAGCTGATCGACGCTACTTTTGCCGAGCGCGTGTTCTTCTGTAACTCCGGTGCCGAAGCCAACGAGGCCGCTTTCAAGTTGGCCCGTCGCGTCGCCTTCGATCGTTTCGGTACAGAGAAGTACGAAATCATCGCCGCGCTGAACAGTTTCCACGGCCGTACCCTGTTCACCGTGAACGTCGGTGGCCAGTCGAAGTACTCCGACGGCTTCGGTCCGAAAATTACCGGCATCACCCACGTGCCGTACAACGATCTGGCGGCGCTCAAAGCGGCCATTTCCGACAAGACCTGCGCGGTGGTGCTGGAACCGATTCAGGGCGAGGGCGGCGTGTTGCCGGCCGAACTGGCTTACCTGCAAGGCGCCCGTGATCTGTGCACCGAGCACAACGCGCTTTTGGTGTTCGACGAAGTGCAAACCGGCATGGGCCGCAGCGGCAAGCTGTTCGCCTACCAGCATTACGGCGTGACCCCGGACATCCTGACCAGTGCCAAGAGCCTGGGCGGTGGTTTCCCGATCGCAGCCATGTTGACCACCGAAGACCTGGCCAAACACCTGGTCGTCGGCACTCACGGCACCACTTACGGCGGCAACCCGCTGGCGTGCGCTGTCGCTGAAGCGGTGATCGACGTGATCAACACCCCTGAAGTGCTAGCCGGCGTCAATGCCAAGCACGACAAGTTCAAGGCGCGCCTTGAGCAGATCGGCGAGAAGTACGGCCTGTTCACTCAGGTGCGTGGCCTGGGCCTGCTGATCGGCTGTGTGCTGAGCGATGCCTGGAAGGGCAAGGCCAAGGACATTTTCAACGCCGCCGAACGCGAAGGCCTGATGATTCTGCAAGCCGGCCCTGACGTGATTCGCTTCGCGCCAAGCCTGGTGGTTGAAGACGCGGATATCGATGCTGGCCTGGACCGCTTCGAACGCGCTGCCGCCAAACTGACGCAAGCCTGATAGACCCTTCGACGCCTGACAATTCAGGCGTCGATCCAAATTTTTGTTTCGGGCTGGATCAAAAGTGTGGGAGCTAGCTGCTAGCGATGAGGGCCTGATAGCCAACATCATTGTTGCCTGACAGGACGATATCGCTAGCAGGCTAGCTCCCACAGTTGACTCTGAGTTGTTTCAGGGATGGCCCGGGATTTTTTCTTCTGTAAATTCTGAAATTAAGGAGTGACACCATGCTGGTGATGCGCCCCGCGCAAATGGCTGATCTGGGCGAGGTACAGCGTCTGGCTGCGGACAGCCCGATTGGTGTCACTTCCTTGCCGGATGACGTTGAACGCCTGAGCGACAAGATCGCAGCAAGCGAAGCCTCGTTCGCCGCCGAAGTCAGCTTCAATGGCGAAGAGAGCTATTTCTTCGTCCTTGAAGACACGGCCACCGGCAAACTGGTCGGCTGCTCGGCGATCGTTGCCTCGGCCGGTTATTCCGAGCCGTTCTACAGCTTTCGTAATGAAACCTTCGTGCACGCTTCCCGCGAGCTGAAGATTCATAACAAGATTCACGTGCTTTCCCAGTGCCACGACCTGACCGGTAACAGCTTGCTGACCAGTTTCTACGTGCAGCGCGAGCTGGTTGGGTCGCCTTGGGCGGAGCTCAACTCCCGTGGACGTCTGCTCTTCGTGGCCAGCCATCCGGAGCGTTTTGCCGATTCCGTGGTGACCGAGATCGTCGGCTACAGCGATGAGAATGGCGACTCGCCGTTCTGGGATGCCATCGGTCGCAACTTCTTCGACCTCAACTACGCTGAAGCCGAGCGCCTGTGCGGCCTGAAGAGCCGGACGTTTTTGGCTGAGCTGATGCCGCATTACCCGATTTATGTGCCGCTGCTGCCGGACTCCGCTCAAGAAGCGATGGGCCAGGTGCACCCTCGTGCGCAAATCACTTTCGACATCCTGATGCGCGAAGGCTTCGAGACCGATCACTACATCGACATTTTCGACGGCGGTCCAACCTTGCATGCCCGTGTTTCGGGGATTCGTTCCATCGCCCAGAGCCGTGTGGTGCCAGTGAAAATCGGCGAGGCGGTCAAAGGTGTCGGTCGTCAGTACCTGGTGGCCAACGCCCAGTTGCAGGATTACCGCGCCGTGTTGCTTGAGCTCGATTACGCGCCAGGCAAACCCGTGACCCTGGATCTGGAAGCGGCTGAAGCCTTGGGCGTCGGTGAAGGTGCCAGCGTGCGCCTGGTGGCGGTTTAACGCCTGCTGCTATGCCTGGAAAGAATGCCTAGTAAGCAACAGTGTTTCGCGGGTGGCGCAAGCGACCCGTTTGAGGAGATAGCATGATCGTTCGTCCCGTACGCAGCAGCGATTTACCCGCTCTGATCGACCTGGCCCGCAGTACCGGCACCGGCCTGACTACGTTGCCGGCCAATGAAGAGCGTCTGGCCCACCGGGTTGGCTGGGCCGAGAAGACCTTTCGCGGCGAAGCCGGGCGGGGCGATGCGGACTACCTGTTCGTACTCGAAGACGATAACGGACGCGTGGTGGGCATTTCCGCCATCGCCGGCGCTGTCGGCCTGCGTGAGCCTTGGTACAACTTCCGGGTTGGCCTGACGGTCAGTGCCTCGCAAGAGCTGAATATCTACCGCGAGATTCCGACCCTGTTCCTGGCCAACGACCTGACCGGCAATTCGGAATTGTGCTCGCTGTTCCTGCACGCCGATTACCGCACGGGCCTTAATGGCCGCATGCTGGCCAAGGCGCGGATGCTGTTCATCGCCGAGTTTCCGCAGCTGTTCGGCAACAAGATCATCGCCGAGATGCGCGGTGTGTCCGACGAAGCGGGGCGCTCGCCGTTCTGGGAAAGCCTGGGTCGTCACTTCTTCAAAATGGAATTCAGCCAGGCCGATTACCTGACCGGCGTGGGCAACAAGGCGTTCATCGCCGAACTGATGCCTAAATTCCCGCTGTACACCTGCTTCCTGTCGCCGGACGCGCGCAATGTCATCGGTCAGGTTCACCCGGACACCGAGCCGGCCCTGGCGATGCTCAAGAGCGAAGGGTTCAGCTATCAAGGCTACGTCGACATCTTCGATGCCGGCCCTGCGGTCGAGTGCGAAACCGGCAAGATCCGCGCAGTGCGTGACAGCCAGGCACTGGTGCTGGCCATCGGCACGCCGGGTGACGACGCGACGCCTTTCCTGATTCACAACCGCAAGCGCGAAGACTGCCGGATCACCGCCGCGCCAGCACGTCTCGCCGCCGGTACGTTGGTGGTCGATCCGCTGACCGCCAAACGCCTTCAACTCAACGCCGGCGATCAAGTGCGCGCCGTTGCGTTGTCTGCTGCTCGGGAGTCGAAATAATGAATTCGCTATACATCGCAGGTGAGTGGCTGGCCGGTCAGGGCGAAGCCTTCCAATCGCTGAACCCGGTCACCCAGCAAGTGTTGTGGGCCGGCGAGGGCGCAACCGCCGCTCAGGTTGAATCCGCCGTGCAAGCCGCGCGTCAGGCGTTCCCGGGCTGGGCCCGTCGTACCCTGGACGAACGCATTGCCGTGCTTGAGGCCTTTGCCGCGGCACTGAAAAATAACGCTGACGAACTGGCGCGCTGCATCGGCGAAGAAACCGGTAAGCCGCTGTGGGAATCGGCAACTGAAGTGACCAGCATGGTCAACAAGATTGCGATCTCGGTGCAAAGCTACCGCGAGCGTACCGGCGAGAAGAGCGGCCCGTTGGGCGACGCCACTGCCGTATTGCGCCACAAGCCACACGGCGTGGTCGCGGTGTTTGGTCCTTACAATTTCCCTGGCCATTTGCCGAACGGTCATATCGTTCCGGCGCTGCTGGCCGGTAACAGCGTGCTGTTCAAACCGAGCGAGCTGACCCCGAAAGTCGCCGAGCTGACGGTCAAATGCTGGATCGAAGCGGGCCTGCCGGCCGGCGTGCTGAACCTGCTGCAAGGCGCTCGTGAAACCGGTATCGCCCTGGCGGCGAACCCAGGGATCGACGGTTTGTTCTTCACCGGGTCGAGCCGTACCGGCAACCACCTGCACCAGCAATTTGCCGGTCGTCCAGACAAGATCCTCGCGCTGGAAATGGGCGGTAATAACCCGCTGGTGGTCGATCAAGTGGCAGACCTTGATGCCGCTGTTTACACCATCATTCAGTCGGCCTTCATCTCTGCTGGCCAGCGTTGCACCTGTGCGCGCCGCTTGCTGGTGCCGCAAGGTGCCTGGGGCGATTCGTTGCTGGAACGCTTGGTGGAGGTCAGTTCGACCATTGAGGTTGGAGCCTTCGACAAGCAACCGGCGCCATTCATGGGTTCGGTGATTTCCTTGGGCGCTGCCAAAGCCCTGATGGATGCGCAGGAACAGTTGATGGCCAATGGCGCCGTGGCGCTGCTGGAAATGACTCAGCCTCAGGCGCAAGCCGCGTTGCTGACCCCCGGCATCCTGGACGTGACGGCCGTGGTCGATCGCCCAGATGAAGAGCTGTTCGGTCCATTGCTGCAAGTGATCCGCTACGCTGACTTTGAGGCGGCGATCGCAGAAGCCAATGACACCCAATATGGCCTGGCGGCCGGTTTGCTGTCCGATTCCGAAGCGCGTTATCAGCAGTTCTGGCTGGAAAGCCGCGCCGGTATCGTCAACTGGAACAAGCAACTGACCGGTGCAGCAAGCAGCGCGCCATTCGGTGGTGTCGGGGCCTCGGGCAACCACCGCGCCAGCGCCTACTACGCCGCAGACTACTGCGCGTACCCGGTGGCATCGCTGGAAACCCCGAGCCTGGTGTTGCCTGCTGCTCTCACGCCAGGCGTGAAGATGGCGTAACGCCTATCGCCAGCAGGCTGGCTCCCACAGGTTCGTTGGTGTTCACACATTTTGTGTACTACCCCAATCACTGTGGGAGCCAGCCTGCTGGCGAAGGCCGCGACCCGGTCGCACTGAACAGTTACTGAAGCCTATAACAACAGATTCTCGTGGAGCCTCGCTGATGAAATCCTATGAAGTCAATTTTGACGGTCTAGTGGGGCCGACCCATAACTACGGCGGCCTGTCCTACGGCAACGTAGCGTCCCAGAGCAACAGCCAGCAATCTTCGAACCCCAAGGAAGCCGCGCTGCAAGGCCTGGCGAAGATGAAAGCGCTGATGGAAATGGGCTTTCAGCAAGGCGTTCTGGCACCGCAAGAACGCCCGGACGTCGCCGCCCTGCGCCGCTTGGGTTTCAGCGGCACCGACGCACAAGTGATCGAGCAGGCGGCAAAAGACGCGATGCCGTTGCTGGTTGCCAGTTGCTCGGCGTCGAGCATGTGGGTAGCCAACGCCGCCACGGTCAGCCCGAGTGCCGACACGGCCGACGGTCGCGTGCATTTCACCGCTGCCAACCTCAATTGCAAATACCACCGCAGCATCGAGCACCCGACGACCAGTCGAGTGCTGGGCGCCATGTTCGCTGACCAGAAGCACTTCGCTCACCACGCCGCCTTGCCGGCCGTGGCGCAGTTTGGTGATGAAGGCGCTGCCAACCACACGCGCTTCTGCCGTGAATACGGTGAAGCCGGCGTCGAATTCTTCGTGTTCGGTCGCAGCGCGTTCGACACTCGTTACCCGGCACCGCAGAAATACCCGGCGCGCCAGACCCTCGAAGCCTCGCAAGCGGTGGCCCGTCTGCACGGTCTGAGCGAGGGCGGTGTGGTCTACGCCCAGCAGAACCCTTCGGTGATCGATCAGGGCGTTTTCCACAACGACGTGATCGCGGTGGGTAACGGCGAGGTGCTGTTCTATCACGAGGACGCGTTCCTCGACACCGAACAGATGCTCGCCGAACTGCAAAGCAAACTGGCCAAGGTCGGCGGCAAATTCCAGTCAATCTGCGTGCCGCGTTCCGCCGTAACCGTCGAAGACGCCGTTCGTTCCTACCTGTTCAATAGCCAGTTGCTGACGCGTCCTGATGGAACGATGCTGTTGATCGTGCCGGAAGAGTGCCGTGGCAATGAGCGTGTCTGGCAATACCTGCAAAGCTTGACCAGCTCCGGCGGCCTGATTCGCGAAGTGAAGGTTTTTGACCTGAAGCAAAGCATGCAAAACGGCGGTGGCCCGGCTTGCCTGCGCTTGCGCGTCGCTTTGAATGAAACCGAACTGGCGGCCGTCAATCCAGGGGTTATTATGACGGCACCGTTGTACGGCACCCTGACCGAATGGGTCGACAAGCACTACCGCGACCGCATGACCGAAAACGATCTCGCGGACCCGCAATTGCTGCTTGAGTGCCGGACGGCACTGGATGAACTGACGCAAATCCTTAAACTGGGCGCGGTTTATCCATTCCAGATTAATTGAAAGTCGAGAGCGTAAAGACATGAGCGATACCCTGCAGCTGATCCTTGAAGACACCGACGGCACGCAACTGGAAACTTCCTGCACCCGCGTCGCGGTCATGTGGCAAGGCAAAGAGCTGTGGATCCAGCAAGATGGCCGCGGCCAGCTGCTGATCGGCGTGGACGTTGAAGAGGGTGATGCCGAATACGCTAACCTGCTGCTGCGCCCATTGGCGACTAATCTGGTAAGTCTGCAACTGGAAATGGAACCGGCTGAAGTCGGTGACGAAGACCACGTGCACGGCCCGGATTGCGCACACGACCACTAAGGAAACCGCTCTATGCTCGCCCTCGGCAAACTGCTTGAACTGACCCTCGCCGGCCGCGAACCGGCAGAGAAGACTCAACTGACTGTCGAAGGCGTGCGCATGCGCTGGTTGAGCGAAGGCGCGCTGGAAGTCCGCCCGCCTGAGGCTCGCGACAATGGCCTGGACCTGCTGCTGTCAGCCGGTATCCATGGCAATGAAACAGCGCCGATCGAGTTGCTCGATCGGCTGTTGCACGACATTGCTCGCGGCGATCTCAAGCCGCGCGCCCGTATTCTGTTCCTGTTCGGTAACCCGGAAGCCATTCGCAAAGGCGAGCGTTTCGTCGAGCAGGACGTCAATCGGCTGTTCAATGGCCGTCACGAACAAACCAGCGGTTCCGAAGCCCTGCGCGCCTGCGAGCTTGAGCGGTTGGCTGCCAGTTTCTTCAGCTTGCCGGACCGTAACCGTCTGCATTACGACCTGCATACCGCGATCCGTGGCTCGAAAATCGAGCAGTTCGCGCTGTACCCGTGGAAGGAAGGTCGCCAGCATTCACGCCTGGAGCTGGCTCGCCTGCGCGCCGCTGGCATGGAAGCGGTGTTGCTGCAGAACAAACCGTCCATCGTCTTCAGCTCCTACACCTACGACAAGCTCGGTGCCGAGTCTTTTACCCTTGAGTTGGGCAAGGCGCGTCCGTTCGGGCAGAACGAAGGGGTTAACGTTTCGCTGCTGGAAAAGCGTCTGCAACAGATTATCGAAGGCAACGAACCCACGCTGGCGGATGAAGACCTCAATGGTTTGCAGCTGTTTAGCGTGGCCCGGGAAATCATCAAGCACAGCGATAGCTTTCGCTTGAACCTGCCAGCGGACATTGAAAATTTTTCGGAGTTGGATGTGGGTTACGTGCTGGCCGAAGACATCGCCCAGACCCGTTGGATCATCGAAGAGCAGGGCGCCCGGATCATCTTCCCCAACCCCAAGGTCAAGAACGGCCTGCGTGCCGGCATCCTGATCGTGCCCGCCACCGACGAAAACCTCGCCTGACTTTCGCGCAATGATCGTTCCCACGCTCCGCGTGGGAATGCAGCCCGGGACGCTCCGCGTCCCCTGCCGAAGCGGACGCAGAGCGTCCATAGAGGCATTCCCACGCAGAGCGTGGGAACGATCATACGACTAGACGGCTAAGGCGCGCGGCTCGGTGCGACGCAACGCACGCATCTTGTGCAGCGTATCGGCACACGTCTTCGCCGCTTCCTGGCCTTTATGCACGAAATGCTCGAAGAAGAACTTCTGATGTTCTTCGCCGGCATGGAAGTGATGAGGGGTCAATACCACCGAGAACACCGGCACTTCAGTTTCCAGCTGAACCTGCATCAGGCCGCTGATCACCGACTGGGCGACGAATTCGTGACGGTAGATCCCGCCATCAACCACCAGGCCGGCAGCGACGATGCCGGCGTATCGACCGGACTTGGCCAGCAATTTGGCGTGCAATGGAATTTCAAAGGCGCCGCCGACTTCGAAGAAATCGATGTCCGACTCCTGATAACCCTGCGCAATCATTTCGGTGACGAAGCCTTTACGGCTCTGATCGACGATTTCCTTGTGCCAGCAGGCCTGGATGAACGCAACGCGCTCGCCCTGATGGTTTTTGCTTTTGCTATCGATTGCGGTGGGTTGCATGTTCTGACTCCTGTTTATGTATAAAACAGGGCATATGAATCGAATGGGATTTAAGGGTACGCACGCTCGCACGAATGCCTGCGGGCGGCCCTTTGGCGCCAATCCCGTTCTCTCTTCATCCGGACTATGACCGTCGGCCCCGGGATCACACCGGGTCTGCTGACCTTGTCGCCAGCACAGCCATTGCCGTGCCTGTCGCCAAGCGCTCGCGGGCTATGCGCATTGCGCGCAATTACCGCCGGTGGGGAGTTGCACCCCGCCCTGAGAACGTTTTTGCCGCCAGATTGTTTGGCGGCGAAGCGTTTTTAACACATATTTGTGGGCTGCGCACCGCTGCTTTCTGATGATTGATATCGAGTTTTTAACTGATAAGGCGGGTCTTTTCCGTGCCCAAGGGTTGATTATTCATCTTCATGACCGCAGTACTTCCATCTTGAAAGGGATTTTCCCCTGCTTACCGAGGCCAGATTCATGAGCGTTATCGATCTTCGCAGCGACACCGTCACCCAACCGACCGCAGGGATGCTCGACGCGATGGCCAACGCGGCCACCGGTGACGACGTTTATGGCGAGGATCCGACGGTCAATCGTCTGGAAGCCGAACTGGCGAAACGCCTGGGTTTCGCCGCTGCGCTGTTCGTGCCGACGGGCACCATGAGCAACCTGCTGGGCCTGATGGCTCACTGCGAGCGCGGCGATGAATACATCGTCGGGCAACAAGCTCACACCTATAAGTACGAAGGTGGCGGCGCGGCTGTGCTCGGTTCGATCCAGCCCCAACCGCTGGAGGTGCAGGCCGACGGTTCGCTGGACCTGGCCCACGTGGCGGCCGCGATCAAGCCGGACGATTTCCACTTCGCCCGCACGCGCTTGCTGGCGCTGGAAAACACCATGCAAGGCAAGGTTTTGCCGCTGGAGTATCTGGCGCGGGCCCGCAGCTTCACCCAGGAACATGGCCTGGCCTTGCACCTCGACGGTGCCCGGTTGTACAACGCGGCCGTCAAATTGGGTGTTGATGCGCGCCAGATCACTCAGTATTTTGATTCTGTCTCGGTCTGCCTGTCCAAAGGTCTGGGCGCGCCGATTGGTTCGGTGCTGTGCGGTTCCGCCGAATTGATCGGCAAGGCACGCCGTCTGCGCAAGATGGTCGGTGGTGGCATGCGCCAGGCCGGCATTCTGGCGGCGGCGGGGCTGTATGCCCTGGACAATAATGTCCAGCGCCTGGCCGATGACCATGCCAATGCTCAATTGTTGGCCGAGGGTCTGCGCGCGGCGGGTTACGAAGTCGAGCCGGTGCAGACCAACATGGTCTATGTGCAGATGGGCGACAAGGCTGAGGCGATCAAGGCGTTTGCCGGCGAACGCGGCATCAAGCTGAGCGCGGCAGGTCGCTTGCGAATGGTTACGCACATGGACGTGAGCCGTGCTCAAATCGAGCAGGTCGTCGCGACATTCGTCGACTTTTCTTGCAACTGATCGCGTTAGCGGTCCAATTGACCGTTTCTATCGTATAAACACGCTGTACCCCGCGCGCTGGGCCGATATAATGCGGCCCTTTGCCGTCGCTTCGTCTGTTGACGTTTCGCACAGGCCTTTGGCCGCAGCCTCCGTGGAAGAACCTAATGAAAAGCGCAGAAATCCGTGAAGCCTTCCTTCGCTTCTTCGAAGAGCAAGGCCACACCCGTGTAGCCTCCAGCTCTTTGATTCCGGGCAACGACCCAACCCTGCTGTTCACTAACGCGGGGATGAACCAGTTCAAGGACTGCTTCCTGGGCCAGGAAAAGCGCGCGTACACCCGCGCGGTCTCCAGCCAGAAATGCGTGCGCGCCGGCGGTAAGCACAACGACCTGGAAAACGTCGGTTATACCGCTCGTCACCACACGTTCTTCGAAATGCTGGGTAACTTCAGCTTTGGTGATTACTTCAAGCGCGACGCGATCACCTACGCGTGGAACTTCCTGACCTCCGAAAAGTGGCTGAACCTGCCCAAGGAAAAGCTTTGGGTCACCGTTTACGCCAGCGATGACGAGGCGTACGACATCTGGACCAAGGAAATCGGCGTTCCGGCCGAGCGCATGGTTCGCATCGGCGACAACAAGGGCGCGCCTTACGCTTCCGACAACTTCTGGACCATGGGCGATACCGGCCCGTGCGGTCCTTGCACCGAGATTTTCTACGATCACGGCGCCGACATCTGGGGCGGCCCACCGGGCTCGCCGGAAGAGGACGGCGACCGTTACATCGAGATCTGGAACAACGTCTTCATGCAGTTCAACCGCACCGCCGATGGCGTGTTGCACCCGTTGCCAGCACCGTCGGTTGATACCGGCATGGGCCTGGAGCGGATCAGTGCCGTGCTGCAGCACGTTCACTCGAACTACGAAATCGACCTGTTCCAGAGCCTGCTGAGCGCATCGGCCAAGGCCATCGGTTGCACCAACGACAATCAGGCTTCCCTGAAAGTCGTAGCCGACCACATTCGTTCGTGCGGCTTCCTGATTGCCGACGGCGTGCTGCCATCCAACGAAGGCCGTGGCTACGTGCTGCGCCGGATCATTCGTCGCGCCTGCCGTCACGGCAACAAACTGGGCGCCAAAGGCAGTTTCTTCTATCAGATCGTTGCAGCCCTCGTTGCTGAAATGGGCGAAGCGTTCCCTGAGCTGAAATCCCAGCAGGCGCACATCGAGCGCGTCTTGAAAGCCGAAGAAGAGCAATTCGCCAAGACCCTGGAGCAGGGCCTAAAAATTCTCGAGCAGGATCTGGCCGAACTCAAAGGCAACGTGGTACCGGGCGACGTGGTGTTCAAACTCTACGACACCTACGGTTTCCCGATGGACCTGACAGGTGACATCGCTCGTGAGCGCAGCCTGACCATCGACGAAGAAGGCTTCGAGCGCGAGATGGAAGCCCAGCGCGTCCGTGCTCGTTCGGCCAGCTCCTTCGGCATGGACTACAACAGCCTGGTCAAGGTTGACGTGGCCACCGAATTCACCGGCTATGAAGCGACTAAAGGTTCGGCGAAAGTCGTTGGTCTCTATAAAGATGGCCAGTCGGTCGACGTACTCAGCGAAGGCGAAGAAGGTGTGGTCGTACTGAACCAGACGCCGTTCTACGCTGAATCCGGCGGTCAGATTGGCGACTGCGGTTACCTTCAGGTCGGCAACGCACGCTTCGACGTACGCGATACCACCAAAGCCGGTGGCGCTTTCTTGCATCACGGCGTGCTGGCCTCGGGTAGCCTGACCATTGGTGCGCCGGTCGAGACTCATGTTGATGCCGAGGTGCGTCACGCCACGTCGTTGAACCACTCGGCGACTCACTTGCTGCACGCCGCACTGCGCCAGGTGCTGGGCGATCACGTCCAGCAGAAAGGCTCGTTGGTCGATAGTCAGCGCCTGCGCTTCGACTTCAGCCACTTCGAAGCCATCAAGCCTGAGCAATTGAAGGCGCTGGAAGACATCGTCAACGCCGAGATTCGCAAGAACTCCGAAGTTGAAACCGAAGAAACCGACATCGAAACCGCCAAGAAAAAAGGCGCCATGGCGCTGTTTGGCGAGAAGTACGGCGACAACGTGCGCGTACTGAGCATGGGCGGCGATTTCTCCGTCGAACTGTGCGGCGGTATCCACGCCAACCGTACCGGCGACATCGGCCTGCTGAAAATCATCAGCGAAGGCGGTGTAGCCTCTGGCGTACGTCGTATCGAAGCGGTCACCGGTGCTGCGGCATTGGCATACTTGAACGCTGCGGAAGAACAACTCAAGGAAGCGGCTAACCTGGTCAAGGGCAGCCGCGACAACCTGATCGACAAGCTGTCGGCTGTGCTGGAGCGCAACCGTCTGCTGGAGAAGCAACTCGAGCAGTTGCAGGCCAAGGCTGCCAGCGCGGCGGGCGACGATTTGTCAGCCTCCGCTCTGGACGTCAAGGGCGTGAAAGTGCTGGCCGTGCGTCTGGACGGTCAGGACGGCAAGGCGCTGCTGGCGCTGGTCGATCAACTGAAAAACAAACTCGGCCGCGCAGTGATCCTGCTCGGCAGTGTCCATGAGGAAAAGGTCGTTCTGGTTGCAGGCGTAACCAAAGACCTGACTGGCCAACTCAAAGCCGGTGATTTGATGAAACAAGCCGCTGCGGCAGTGGGCGGGAAGGGCGGTGGTCGTCCAGACATGGCGCAGGGCGGTGGTACTGACGCTGGCGCACTGGATGCGGCATTGGCCCTGACCGTTCCATTTGTTGAGCAGGGTTTATAAGGCAGTGTATGCGGCCCGCAGTCTAGTGGCGGGCCACAACGCTGTTTGAGTGATTATTTGGGCGCCCTTCATGGGCTGAGGCGGCTTTGAAATGGCTTTGATCGTACAGAAATTTGGAGGCACCTCAGTCGGTACTGTCGAGAGAATCGAGCAGGTCGCCGACAAGGTTAAGAAATTCCGCGATGCCGGCGATGACCTGGTGGTTGTGCTGTCTGCAATGAGCGGCGAAACCAACCGTCTGATCGATCTGGCCAAGAAAATCAGTGGCGACGGCCAGCCGGTTCCGCGCGAGCTGGACGTGATCGTCTCCACGGGTGAGCAGGTGACGATTGCGCTGTTGGCGATGGCGCTGATCAAGCGCGGCGTGCCAGCGGTGTCGTACACCGGCAATCAGGTGCGGATTCTGACGGACAGTGCGCACAATAAAGCGCGGATCTTGCAGATTGATGACCAGAAGATTCGCGGTGATCTGAAGGCGGGTCGTGTCGTGGTTGTCGCCGGTTTTCAGGGCGTCGACGAGCACGGCAACATCACCACCCTCGGTCGTGGCGGTTCGGACACCACCGGTGTGGCGCTGGCGGCAGCCTTGAAGGCTGACGAATGCCAGATCTACACCGACGTCGATGGCGTCTATACCACCGATCCGCGTGTTGTATCCGTGGCTCAGCGCCTGGACAAGATTACCTTTGAAGAGATGCTGGAAATGGCCAGCCTCGGTTCCAAGGTGTTGCAGATCCGTGCGGTGGAATTCGCCGGCAAGTACAACGTTCCGCTGCGCGTACTGCACAGCTTCAAGGAGGGTCCGGGCACCCTCATTACTATTGATGAAGAGGAAACCATGGAACAGCCGATCATTTCCGGCATCGCTTTCAACCGCGATGAAGCCAAGCTGACCATCCGTGGCGTGCCAGACACCCCGGGCGTGGCGTTCAAGATTCTCGGCCCGATCAGTGCCGCGAACATCGAAGTCGACATGATCGTGCAGAACGTCGCGCACGATAACACCACCGACTTCACCTTCACCGTACACCGCAATGACTTCCAGGCCGCACAGACCGTTCTGGAAAACACGGCTCGCGAGATCGGTGCCCGTGAAGTGGTTGGCGACATCAAGATCGCCAAGGTCTCGATCGTCGGCGTCGGCATGCGTTCCCACGCAGGCGTGGCCAGCCGCATGTTCGAATCCCTGGCCAAGGAAAGCATCAACATCCAGATGATCTCGACCTCTGAAATCAAGGTTTCCGTGGTGATCGAAGAGAAGTACCTGGAACTGGCTGTGCGCGCCCTGCACACAGCTTTCGAACTGGACGCGCCGGCCCGACAGGGCGAGTGATGCGTTTTGCCAAAGGGCGCGGTCTGACCGCGCCCTTTGTCTTTTTTGAATGGCGCGACCCAGGAACTGTTCTTTTGCTCGCGCTGGTCAATACTCAGGCATGTAAGGCTGCGATCGTTCAGGTTGTAGGTCGAGTGCCTTTTTTTTGCAGACTGTTGTCCCTGAAATGAAATGCGTGAGGAGAAAGGTATGCTGATTCTGACTCGTCGGTGCGCAGAAAGCCTGATTATTGGTGATGGCGAAATCACCGTGACCGTGCTCGGCGTTAAAGGAAATCAAGTGCGCATCGGTGTCAACGCCCCGAAAGAGGTTGCGGTCCACCGTGAGGAAATTTACCTGCGTATAAAGAAAGAGAAGGACGAAGAACCAAGCCATTAATTTTTATCGTTTTTTATGTTTGCAAACGGGGAAGAAGCTGGTTAATATACGCCCCGTGTTGCGGAGAGCTGGCCGAGTGGCCGAAGGCGCTCCCCTGCTAAGGGAGTACACCTCAAAAGGGTGTCGGGGGTTCGAATCCCCCGTTCTCCGCCATTATTTGCGTAGTACGTTGTAATCTAGCTTTTTCGGTAAGTGTTTGAAATTACTAGAAAAAGTGCTTTACATAGAGATTAAACGGCCTATAATGCGCGGCAACAAATGCACTCGTAGCTCAGCTGGATAGAGTACTCGGCTACGAACCGAGCGGTCACAGGTTCGAATCCTGTCGAGTGCACCATTTAAGAGTCAGTTGCAGTAATGTGAATGACTTGGCTTCAACCAGTTGTGATCTGGTCTAAAAACACAAATGCACTCGTAGCTCAGCTGGATAGAGTACTCGGCTACGAACCGAGCGGTCACAGGTTCGAATCCTGTCGAGTGCACCAAACATCAAAAAGCCCGCGTTTAACGCGGGCTTTTTGCCGTCTGGGATTTGGCTTTTCCCTTGGCGCATCCTTTCTCATCAAACTCCACGTTTGCGCTACGACCTCGCTTGGTGTCGTAGCGGTAGCTCGTGGCTGAATTGCGAACGCTGACCTTGTCTGGCTTGCCAAGGGCGCTCTCGACGTCCTGCTGGCTCATGCCGGCGATGACCCGTTGGTTGATGATCGCTTCACGCCGCTCCCTGGCACTGATCAGGTTTCCACATTTATCCTCGGTCTTGCCGACAATGGTCGGTTCTCTTCTTTTTACTTTCGTGTCGGATTTTTCGCGATTGTCGGCTCCCGGCATGACAGCCGCTGTGCTGCTTGGAGGGAGTGCGCGGACATCCTGCAGCGAGAGGTTTTCTCCGGCAGTACAACTCAAGGTGGTGAACGTAATGCGCCCGTCATCGGCTTCGCAGCGGTGAATTGTCTGTGCGTGCAGACAGAGTGGCAGGCAGAGCTGGATGGTCAGCAAAAAATAATGTGAATGAGATGGCATTTGGCGTCCTCCATGACGGTCCAAGCCAAAGGGTAGTCGCTGCATTTTTCAACGGTGGTGTGTTTTCTTTTCAGAATGAGTCGTCGCAGTTGGAGAGATCAGGACTGCACTCAGCTTTGTCTTGCAACCGCTTGTTTCAGCCACGATTTTTTAACGTTTAAAACCGCCGGGCGGTGTATCATTGCGCCCGTCAGCCCCGCCGGGGCTTGTGGAATACCTCCATGGACTTACCCAGTAGTTACTCAGTATCCCGTTTTTCCAATCATGAATTGACTGATTGATCCTTCCGGCGTGCCCCGCTGCTGGGAGTGGAGTTCGCCTATGTCCGATGTTGAAGTAAAGAAAACACAAGAAAGCTTGCAGGACCGCCTCGCTCAAGTCATTGAGCTGCTGCAGCGCCAGCGCGTCGTCGAAGACCTGACTCATCGCCAGGAAGGTCCGCATCACGACCGGGTCGAGAACCTGGTTCACCGGCAAAACCTCGTCGAGCTGCAGCGCAAGCTCGATGATCTGCACTCCGCCGACGTTGCCTACATCCTTGAAGCCTTGCCGCTGGGCGACCGTCTGACGCTCTGGCAACTGGTCAAGGCTGATCGCGACGGCGACATCCTCCTCGAAGTATCCGACTCGGTTCGTGAAACCCTGATCGCCGACATGGACGATCACGAGCTCCTGGCTGCGGCCAAGGACATGGACGCCGATGAACTCGCTGACCTGGCCTCCGAGCTGCCGCGAGACGTCGTCCACGAGCTGATGGAAACCCTCGACACTCAACAACGCGAGCGTGTGCGCTCCGCGTTGTCCTATGACGAGGAGCAAGTCGGTGCGCTGATGGACTTCGAGATGGTGACCATCCGTGAGGACGTCAGTCTCGAAGTGGTTTTGCGTTATTTGCGTCGTCTCAAGGAATTGCCGAGCCACACCGACAAATTGTTTGTGGTCGACAACGACGGCGTGCTCAAGGGCGTGCTGCCGATCAAGCGTTTGCTGGTCAACGATCCGGAAAAACAGGTTTCGGAAGTCATGGCCAGCGACCCGGTGAGTTTTCACCCGGACGAGGACGCCTACGACGCGGCTCAGGCATTCGAGCGTTACGACTTGATCTCGGCCCCTGTGGTCGACAAGAACGGCAAGTTGATCGGCCGTCTGACCATCGATGAAATGGTCGACCTGATTCGTGAAGAGAGCGAAAACGAAGTGCTCAACATGGCGGGTCTGCGCGAAGAAGAAGACATCTTCGCCTCGGTCTGGAAATCCCTGCGCAACCGCTGGGCCTGGCTGGCGGTCAACTTGATCACCGCATTTCTCGCCTCCCGGGTGATCGGTCTGTTCGAAGGCTCCATCGAAAAACTGGTGGCGCTGGCGGCATTGATGCCGATCGTTGCGGGTATCGGCGGTAACTCGGGCAATCAGACCATCACCATGATCGTTCGCGCCATGGCGCTGGATCAGGTGAGCACCGGCAACACCTCGCGCCTGATGCGCAAAGAGTTGGCCGTCGGTTTGATCAATGGGCTGGTGTGGGGGGGCGTGATCGGTATCGTCGCCTATCTGCTGTATGGCAGTTGGTCCCTGGGGGTGGTGATGACTGCCGCCATGACGCTTAACCTTTTGCTGGCGGCGTTGGCGGGGGTTTTGATTCCGATGACGCTGGCGCGGCTTGGGCGAGATCCTGCGATGGGGGCCAGTGTGATGATCACCGCCATGACCGACAGCGGCGGCTTCTTCATCTTCCTCGGGCTGGCGACAATATTCCTGCTGTGAGTTGAGTGCCCATCAAGAACCCGCCAATCGGCGGGTTTTTTGTGGTCGAATTTCAGGCAAAAAAAAGCCAGCGATAACGCTGGCTCGAACTTTCGGGTTGAATCAGGAAGCGTCTGCGGCCAATTCGGCATCATGCGCAATCAGCGAAACAAGAGCGTTTTGCTGGCGGTGGGAGAGCTGGCGGAAACGTTGCAGCAGTTCGCGTTCGTGCAATGACAGCTCCGGGCTGTCCAGACGCATGCTTAATTCTTCGCCCAGTGCGCCTTCCTGAATAAGACTCTGCTCAAGGCGCGCAATGATTTCGGAGTTCATGCTGCGATGATGATTGCGAGCCACCTCGGCAATGCGTTCACGCATTCCGTCTGGCAGACGTACGACGAACTTGTCAGCCGTACGGCTGGAATAAATTGCCTGTTTCAATGGGCGCATATATTTAACCGGTTAGTTCAGGGGAGCGGTTCTCGGGATTGGCCGCAGGATGTCGAATAGGACAAGCACTATGGCCAAATGTTCAACCTGAATTGATAGAGGCTCGCATCATGCCTCAAGGAAGCCAGATCATTGGCGTCAATTCTGTGACAAATATTGAACTGGATAAAGGCGTTATGCCAGCACCAATTATCAGAAATGCGGACTGGTTTGAAAAGTTTGCTCCAGTGCCATTTCGCTGATCGCGTCCTTTGCCCGACAGGTGGTGTCCAAAAACGCCTGAAGGTGCATGCTATGTGGATTCGATCCGTGGTCCTTACCTTAACAGGATAGTGGCAAATGGCCGATTTACTAGTGGCGCATGCGCGTAGAAGGATTATTCAGGATGGATGGCAGGCTGATTTATTTGATGGGGCCCTCCGGATCAGGCAAGGACAGTCTCATCGAAGCGGCGCGAATACCCCTTCAGTCGCTTGACTGCGAAGTGGTACGACGGGTCATCACGCGCTCCGCCGAATCCGTGGGCGAGGATGCCATCGGCGTCAGCCATGAAACATTCGAGCGACGTCGGCAGGCGGGTGAGTTCGCGTTGTCATGGAACGCCAATGGGCTGGATTACGGTATTCCGGTCCAGATCGATCATTGGCTCAAGGAGGGTCGGCAGGTATTGGTCAACGGATCTCGCGGCCATCTGACCGAGGCGCTGCAACGATATCCCACGCTGCTGCCTGTGCTGTTGACGGTCAAGGAAGAGGTGTTGCGCGAGCGACTGTTACGGCGTAATCGCGAGAGTCTTGTGCAAATTGAAGAGAGATTGCGCCGTAACGCGCTATTTGCCGCAAGCGATTGCGACGGTGACGTGCAAATTCATCGACTCGACAACTCTGGCGAGCTGTCCGTCACCGTCGAAAAGCTTCTGAAGTTGATCACGGTCAGCGCAGAACCGGATCGAACTTGAATTTGCGACCGGCAATCAGCGCCAGCACGAACAGCCCGCTAAAAACGCCGCAGGCAATCAGGGGCAGCGTAACAACCGCGTCCTGAATCAATGACAGATGAAGAATGCCGCTCAGTAAGGCAAGGATCAGAAATCCTGCGGCTGATTTGGACATGCTGTGCTCCTGATAGGGGTAAATCAAAATACCAAGCGTTCGGAAGACTGTGTTTCTGGCGGATCGTATTGCTGGCTTACATCTTGACCGACAAGGACGCGCTGATCGCTCATGACCGCCAATTGCGGGGCTTTTTGCAGCTGTAGGTAATGGGGCATGTGTTGGGCAACCTGAGCAGCACCGTTCTCGGGGGCAAAATGAAATCCCAACACAATGGCCAGGGCGATCGCATTCGAGAGTAATAGGGCGCTGTTCATGAGGCTGACCTCCGTTGTTCTTGAGAACAGCTAAAGCAGCCCGCGTGCCAACAGTCTAACGGCTATTAAATCCTTTAAAAACAATCAATTAGCTTAATGTTGGGAAGACCGTTCATTGCAAATTGCAATGATGGCATTTTGAGAGGATGCAATTTGCACGGTAAACAAAAGCTACGGTGTCGAGGGGCGTCTGCCTACACTTAAAAAGCCCAAGGACGACATGACAAAAGCAGGCTTGCCCGTTAACATGCACGCCGTCTATCGCGCCGCATTATTCGCGGGCGACTTGTGTCTCAGTAGCTCAATTGGATAGAGCATCCCCCTCCTAAGGGGAAGGTTGGCAGTTCGAACCTGCCCTGGGACACCACATTGATTTCAGCCCCGCGCTGCAAAAAGAAAGCCCTGCCGGAAACCTTCCTCCGCCAGGGCTTTTTTGTGTCCTCAAAACCGACGATCTACATGGAAAGTCTTTGATTGCTGTGCCTTACTCCAGATACAAAACAAGGAGCGAAGCAATGCGACGCAGAGGCGCACAGTTCTGGCTATGGACCAACACCCGGTTACCGCTCCACATCCACGAAGAAGTGCTCAGCGACGGCGTCCAGGTCGAAGTTCAGGCGCGGGTGAGTCATACGGGCATCACTCAGGTGTTTATCGGGGTTTATGCCGACAGTGGCTGGGCGATTTGCGAAGAGTTTCATGACCGCTGTGTCGGCGAGTTTTACTGCACAGCGTTGAAGTGGGGGGCGCGGCGAGCCAGAGAGCTGGTGGCCGATACTCGGGCGTTTGTGGCGCCGCATCGGGTGCAGTTGACGTTGGACCCAGTGATCACCGATGAAACAACGCTGGCTCTGCGGCGGATGGAAATGACCGAGCGTGAACGTCTGAAGATCCGCACCGATGACGCCTGGTCGGAGTACCTGGCGGCCAAGGAGGCGATGCTTGATCTGATGCGCGCGCCCAAAGTCGATCCTGGGGTCTGGGCGGACCATAAAGAGCGACTCAGGCAAGCGATTGATCGGCGCGTCAGCGTACAGCGCGCCTATTTGTGTTGAGTCATTTACCCATCGATACGCTCTTGGAGCGTAGTGCCTCGATGGTTTCGATCAACTCCTCGTAGGACACCGGTTTTCCAACGTGCTGGTCAAAGCCCGATTGCCGGGATTTTGTAATGTCGCTGTGGGCGCCGTAGCCCGTCAGCGCAATGGCCGGCACATCCTTTGCGAGCGGTAGCTGGCGTAACGCGCTCATCAGTTCGTGACCGTTCATGACCGGCATGCCAAGGTCCGAAATGATGAGGTCGAAATGCATGCTTTTCGCTGCATCCAGAGCCTCCACCGGGCGGTCGAACGCGATGACTTCGGCATCCTCCATTTCCAGCAGCACCTTCAAGGTTTCCAGCACATCGGCGGAGTCATCGACCAGCAGAATGGTTAAACCGCTCAGCCTGCCGGTAGCCTCGTCGTGCTGCGCGGCGGGGTGAGCCTCGCCATCTGTGCCGGCCATCGGCAGGCAAACACTGAACGTACAGCCGGCGCCCAGCCCAGGCGAGCTGACTTCGACCGTACCATGCTGTGCTTCTGTCAATTGGCGCACCAGCGACAGGCCAATGCCCAGTCCCTCCCGGTGGTGTGAAGCGTGCTGCTTTTCGGCCTGCCCGAACAGATCGAACACATGCTCGAGGTTTTCAACGGCGATGCCAGTGCCGTTGTCTTTGACGTCCAGTCGCACCTTGTCGCCGTCCTGGCTGGCGATCAGTTGCACGCGACCTGTTGGCGGGGTGAATTTCAGTGCGTTATTCACCAGGTTCCAGATGATCTGCTCCAGGCGCGTCGGGTCGGCGTGAACCATTAAAGGCTGCGCAGGCACATGAAGCTCGACCGTGGTTTCGTGCTGTTCGTTGAGGACGACCGTATGAATGTCGCGCAGCACGCTGACCAGATCCACGGTGACCGGTTGCAGCTTGAGTTTGCCGGTACGCACCCGTGCGACATCCAGCAGATCGTCGATGATCCGCGCCTGGCTGTTGACGGCATCACAGATCGTGTTGACGGCCTTGGCGGCCGGGGCCACCGACTTGGTCACCGGCAACCGGCGCAGAAGTTCGGCGTTGAGCTGGATCAGGTTCAAGGGATGCTTGAGTTCATGGGACATGACCGCGAAGAACTCATCCTTGAGGTAGCTGGTGTTGCGAGTCTCGGCCAGTGCCTGGCTTTGCTCTTCGTGCTGGCGCTTGTGGCCGGTCAGGTCACGGGCGATTTTCACGTAGCCACGCAGATTGTCGCCGGTGAGTAGCGTCACCTCACCGCTGCAATAGAAGCGGCTGCCGTCCTTGCGCACGTACCAGCGTTCATCTTCGCTGCGGCCTTGGGTGCGGACCTTCTGCAGCTCGGCGTTGGGGGTGCCGGAGTCGCGGTCTTCTTCGGAGAAAATAAAGTCGTAATGGGCGCCTTCGGCTTCCGCCTTGCTGTAGCCAAAAATCAACTCGGCGCCTTTGTTCCAGCTGGTGATCACACCTTGTTCATCGAGGGTGATGATCGCGTAATCGCGGGTGCTTTCAGCCACCAGGCGCATGCGTTCTTCGCCCAGGCGCAACTCTTCTTCGGCGGCGCGGCGCTTGGTGATGTCGATGAAAGTCAGCACCGTGCCGTCGATGTGGTCTTCGCTGGAGCGGTAAGGCAGAAGACGGGCGATGTACCAGCGATTGTCGGTGCTGCTGATTTCACGTTCGATCATGTTCAACGATTCGAAGACCAGTGCGGCATCTTTGGCCAGGTCGTCGTATTGCAGGCGATGGGTGATATCGAGCAAGGACCGCCCGGTATCCACCGGCAACATGCTGAAAATGTCCGTGGCGCGCGGCGTGAACCATTTGATCCGCATGCTGCGGTCGACAAACACCGTGGCGATGTCGGTCGAGGCGATCAGGTTGGTCAGGTAGTCATTGATCTTGTCGGTTTCTTCAACTTTGGTTTTAAGCTCGTAGTTGACCGTCAACAACTCTTCGTTGATCGACTGCAGTTCTTCCTTGCTGGTTTCCAGCTCTTCGGTGGCCGAGCGCAGTTCTTCGTTGATCGCCTGCATTTCTTCGTTGGAAGCCTTGAGCTCTTCGCTGGAGACTTCCGATTGCTCAATGGTGTCCTGCAAATGCAATTTGGTGCGTTGCAGTTCGCGTTCAAGGTTGGAAAGGACCTGGCTTTCGGTTTGCAGCAGGGTCGTTGCTTCCTGCTCTGAAGGGTCGATTTCGGACTCTTCGAAAATCACCAGGACAAATTCGCCTTCCGACTCGTCGTCCTTATAAGGCTGCGCCAGCAGGTCGATCCTGTAGCGTCGATTGTCGCGCGTGATGGGCACCGCGCGGGACTTGACCGCCAAGCCGCTCTGTTGGACCTGGAACAGCGTGGTGCGGATTTCCAGGCGCAACTCGGGAAGGATCAGCGTCAGCAGATTGCGTGACAATTCACCGCCCACATGGCGCAGGAAGCGTCCGGCGCTTTCGCTCATGTGCAGGATGTCGGCGTTGGCATCGACAATCATGCTCGGTGGCGCGGTTCGTTCCAGGGCGCGCTGGTGAATGTCACTGAAGGACAGCTTGCGCTGCACCGCGTTTTGCGGGGTCTCGCGGGAAACATTGGTGCGCATGTAACCACCACGCGGCATGGTCGGGGTACGACGGCTGCTGGCGGTACCGGTTTTGGCGCGGAAGATCCGGTTGCGCTTGTCCACCGGGGCGAACAGCTCGTGGCACGCGTCCGCACTTTCTGAAGAACCCAAAAACAGAAAACCGCCCGGACGCAGCGCAAAGTGGAACATCTGCAGAATTTCGCGTTGCACTTCGCGATCCAGATAGATCAACAGGTTTCGGCAAACGATCAGGTCGATTTGCGAGAAGGGCGGATCGGACAACAGGCTGTGTTTGGCAAACAGGACTTTTTCGCGCAGTTCCTTGCGAATCCGGTAGTGGTCGTCTTCCTTGACGAAATAATGCCGCAGTCGCGTTGGCGGCACGTCGGTCACGATCGCTTGCGGATACAGGCCCGCGCGACCAATGCTGATGGCACGTTCATCGATGTCGGTGGCGAACAATTGCAACCTGGCTTTGCTGGAGTCGAGTTGCAACTGGTCGCTGAGCAGCATCGCCAGGCTGTAGGCTTCCTCGCCCGTGGAGCAGCCCGCCGACCAGACGCGGATTTCTTCTTTCTCGGGGTGCGCCGACACGGCCGCGCTAACCAGTTGCGGCAGCACATCGCGTTCCAGGGCCTCGAATGCTTCGCGATCGCGGAAGAAATTGGTCACGCCGATCAGCATGTCGCCCAGCAGGGCCTTGGTTTCTTCGGGGTTGTTTTGCAGGTAGCGGTAATAGGCCGCGAGGTCAGGTTGGGCCGTAACCTGCATCCGGCGCTCAATACGCCGTAGCACGGTTGCGCGCTTGTAATGCTTGAAGTCGTGACCGGTGCCGGTGCGCAACTGGATCAGGATGTCATGCAGCAATTGCTCGGCGATCGCCGCGTCTCGCTCGGACACGGACGCGAAGGATTGCAGTTCCGGGTCGTTGGCGGTGGGCAAGCTGATTTCCTGCGAGTTGTGCCACAACTCCAGCAGCTTCTGCGGCATTTCCACCACTGGCAATACCAGGTCAACCATGCCCGTCTCGATGGCGGCGCGGGGCATGCTGTCGAACTGGGCATCTTCCGGCACCTGCGCCATGGTGATCCCGCCGTGTTCCTTGATGCGCGACAAACCGACCGCACCATCGGAGCCGCTGCCCGACAGCACCAGACAGAACGCGTGCTCGCGGTGCACTTCGGCCAGGTCGCGGAAGAACAGGTCTATGGAGGCGTGTCGGCCCTCCTTCGGATCGTTGTTGCTGACCTCCAGCACACCGTCGCTCATCGTCAACCGTTGAGCCGGGGAAATGACGTAGATGTGGTTTTTCTCGATCGGCACCGTTTCAATGACTTGCAGCACCGGCATCCGGGTCGATTCCTGGATGATCCTGTCCGCGATGCTCTGGTGGTCGGGCGACAGGTGAAGAATGATCACGAACGCCATGCCGTTGTCGTGTGGCATGTTTTCGAAA
Organism: Pseudomonas sp. fls2-241-R2A-110; assembly: GCF_030209165.1. Classification (NCBI taxonomy): domain Bacteria; kingdom Pseudomonadati; phylum Pseudomonadota; class Gammaproteobacteria; order Pseudomonadales; family Pseudomonadaceae; genus Pseudomonas; species Pseudomonas sp. fls2-241-R2A-110. The sequence goes on from NZ_JARVSN010000023.1 coordinate 135,170, forward strand.
AACAATTTGATGGCTTGCAGTCCTCCCGCCGATGCGCCAATGCCGACCACCGGAAAGTCCAGGGTGCTGGGACTCAAGGCTTTTCGCTTGGGAGCGTTGGCCGAGTCTGGGGGAGTGCTGGTCATTTCTGCTGCCTTAGCCGGCGATAGGGGCGTTGAAATCAAATAGGGCTGAACGGGCTTTAATAAAGCAGGATAATCCCGTTTTTCAATAGCGCCTTCAAATATTTAGAGGCGCTTGGCTGGCACGAGTTCTCAAGTGAATGGCACTGCTGGCCGATAACCCGATCGGTCATGGTCTTCTCCTTAAACTGCCTGGAAATCTTCGATGCTGTCGTATCACCAAAAGCGTTTTCTGATCGTCGATGATTTCTCGGACTTTCGCAGTTCCGTCAGGTCCATGTTGCGTGAATTAGGGGTCAAGGACGTCGACACCGCGGACACCGGTGAACAGGCACTGCGCATGTGCTCGCAGAAGGCCTACGACTTTATCCTGCAGGATTTTCACCTCGGCGATGGAAAGAAAAACGGTCAGCAGGTGCTCGAAGACTTGATGGTCGAGAAGCTGATCAGCCATGAAAGTGTGTTTGTCATGGTCACCGCCGAAACCAGCCAGGCGATGGTGCTCAGTGCGCTGGAGCATGAACCCGACGCTTACCTGACCAAGCCGTTCAACCGGTCGGGTCTTGCGCAGCGCCTGGAGCGTCTGGAGCAACGCAAGAACCTGCTCAAGCCGATTCTGCAAGCACTTGATCGCGGCAAGCCGATGGAAGTGCTTAACGCCTGTATCGAGCTGTGCAAGAAGGACATCCGTTATTCGCCGCTGTGTCTGCGTTATCGCGCGGACGCGTTGCGTGACTTGAATCAGAACGAAGCGCTGGAACGCCTTTACGACGGCATCATCGCTGATCGGCCTTTGCCTTGGGCGTTTGCCGGGCTGGGCAAATTGCTGTTCAAGCGTGGTCAGGTCAGCCAGGCCAAAGGCGTCTACGAAAAAGCCTTGAAGGTGTTTCCGATGATGCCGGCGCTGTATGACGGCATGGCCGACGTGCTAGTGGCCGAAGGGGACAACAAGGGTGCACAGCGAGTGCTGGAAGAGGCCATTCGCCTGTCGCCGCTGGCGGTGCGCCGGCAAGCGCAGTTGGGCAAGCTGGCGATGGCCAACGAAGATTTTGAAACGGCGTCGAAGGCTTATCGCCAGGCCGTGTCCCAAGGCGCTCAGTCACGTTTCAAGGATGCCGAAAGCAACCTGGGCCTGGCCCACGCCTTGATCAGCAAAGGCAGCGAGAAAGGCCTGGATACCCGCACCCGGCTGGAGATCAACACGACGCTCAGCCAGGTGGCCAAGGAGAACCCGTCTGACCCGGGCCTGCAAATCCGTGCGCGGCTGATGAAAGCCACCAGCCTGCTGCTCAACGACGCGGAAACCGCGGAAAAGCTCACTGAGCAAGCAATGTTGCGCCTGGACGGCATGGAGCAGTTCATGAGCGCCGAAGCGGCGCTGCTGGTGGCCAAGCAGCTGCAAATGCTCGGGCAGGCCAATGCCGGTGCATCGATGTTGAAGAACTGTGCGGAAATCTACGGTGATGATCCCGTGGTGATGCAAGGGATCGCCAAATTGACCGATGACCCGACGATTCTGAATTCGGGCAACGTGGCTTCCGATCTCAATCGGCAAGGCGTGCAGGTGTACAAGACCGGCAACCTGGTCGAAGCCCGGGCGGTGTTTCGCAAAGCACTGGCCCTGCAACCGAAAAATATCAGTATCGCGCTGAACATGGCGCAGTCGTTGTTACACGGCACGGACACCAGCGTGCCTTCGCCCGAGCTTGAAGAGTGCCGGGCCTGCCTGAAACAGGTCGGCATGATGCCCGACACCGACGCGCGTTATCCGCGCTACCAGAAACTGAAAATCAAGGCGTTCAGCGGATGAGCCAAGAGTACCCTGCACTGGATTTCTCCACGGTGATTGCCTCCACCGTGCACGATATGAAGAATTCGCTGGCCATGCTGATGCAGGCCCACAGCCAATGGATGGGGCGCTTGCCCGATTCAGAGCGGCAGAGCCCGGAGCAGGGCGTCATCGAGTTCGAATTCGCTCACCTCAACGGCATGCTCGTGCAGTTGCTGGGGCTGTACAAGCTGGGCGTCAATCAGATGCCGTTGCAGCCGGCCTACCATGAGCTGGATGATTTTATCGAAGCGCAGCTGGCCGCCCATCAAGAAGTGTTCGCCAGTCGCGGCATTATCGCGACTTATGAGGTCGACCCGCTGTGTCCCTTGGGGTTCTTCGACCGTGAGCTGGTTGCCTCGGTGCTGGCCAACACCATCAACAACGCCATTCGTTACGCGCGCCAGTCGCTGCTGATCAGTGTCAGCGACGAGGCCGGTCAGTTGATGTTGACCATCAATGACGATGGCGACGGCTATCCCGTCGAGATGATCGAGCGTCAGGCCGACTATGTGCAGGGCATCAATCACAGCAGCGGCAGCACGGGCCTGGGCTTGTATTTCGCCGGCCGGATCGCCGCCTTGCATCAGCGCAATGGCGTGGAGGGGCGCACCCGGATCAGCAACGGGGGCCCGTTGGGCGGCGGCGTGTTCAGCCTCTATCTGCCCTGACGTTTCTTTTTGTGTGCGCTGCTTGAAATTCCGAACGGGCGGAGCCTATTTTGTACGGGTCGCCGTTCGCGGCTTGCACCACTACAAAGGATTGCGTCATGACAACCGATGGCCAGCGTTCACTCGCGCAGCGATTGACCGGCATTGACGAGATTGAATGTGTCACGCCGGACTTGAACGGCGTACCGCGCGGCAAAGTAATGACCGCCGAGGGGTTCCTTGAAGGGCGGCGTTTGCAGATGGCGCGGGGTGTGCTGCTGCAATGCATCATGGGCGGCTATCCGCCGGCACGTTTTTACGGCAGCGATGACGGTGACCTGGCGCTGGTGCCTGATCCGGCGCAGATCCATCGCCTGCCCTGGAGCAATCCACCACGGGCGTTGGCCATTTGCGACGCCGACGAACTGACCGGCGAACACTCGAACCTGTCGACCCGTGGCCAACTCAAGGCGGTCATCGCGCGTTACGCGGCCCTGGGCCTGGCGCCAGTGGTGGCGACCGAGGTGGAATTTTTCGTCTTTGCCCCCAATCCCGATGCGACCCAGCCATTCCAGCCGCCGCTGGGCCTGGACGGTCGACGCGAAGACGGTCATTCGGCGTTCAGCGTGAGTTCCAACAACGGTTTGCGGCCATTCTTCAGTGACGTCTACGATTGCATGGCGGCCTTGGGCCTGCCACGCGACACCTTCATGCACGAAATGGGCGTCAGCCAGTTCGAAATCAACTTGCTGCACGGTGATCCGTTGCTGCTGGCCGACCAGACCTTGCTGTTCAAGCATCTGCTCAAAGAAGTCGCGCTCAAGCATGGCCTGACCGTCGTCTGCATGGCCAAACCCCTGGCGCACACGCCGGGCAGTTCGATGCACATTCACCAGAGCATCGTCGAGATTGGCAGCGGACGTAATGTGTTCAGCGACGAGGCCGGGCAGCCGACCGCTACCTTCCGTCATTTCATCGGCGGTCAGCAGGCCTGCATGGCGGACTTCACCGCGCTGTTTGCGCCGAACGTGAACTCCTATCAGCGCTTGTGCCATCCCTACGCATCGCCGAATAATGCCTGCTGGTCCCACGACAACCGGGCCGCCGGGTTGCGCATTCCCGCCAGTTCGCCGGCCGCTCGTCGGGTCGAGAACCGCCTGCCGGGCGCCGATGCCAATCCGTACCTGGCGATCGCTGCCAGCCTTGCCGCCGGTTTGCATGGTATTGAAAACGAACTGGAGCCGAGCGAGGCGATCCAGGGCGAATTCCAAGTGCCGGATAATCTTTCGTTGCCGTGTACCTTGCATGCCGCTCTTGAACGTCTGAAACGTAGCCAATTGGCGAAGGAACTGTTTGGCAATGAGTTCATCGAAGGCTACGTCGCTTCGAAGACCATGGAGTTGACCAGCTTCTTCGATGAAATTACGCCCTGGGAGCGCCGTGTCCTGGCTGCTCAGGCCTGACGATCCATCGTCTACGGTCTATCTTTTCGGATAGCCCGACTCTCACTGCAAGGAGCCGCTCGGAACGCCGATGCGCCAAATCTGGAAACCTTTTCGAGCGCTTTATTTTGCCTCGCTGATGATGTTGATCGGCTCTGGCTTGCTGAGTACGTACCTGGGCTTGCGCCTGGCGGCCGATCACGTCGACAGCCTGTGGGTCGGTGCGTTGATGGCGGCCAACTATTTTGGCCTGGTGCTGGGCGGCAAGATCGGCCACCGGCTGATTGCCCGGGTCGGCCACATTCGAGCCTATTCGGCCTGCGCCGGGATTGTCGGCGCGGCGGTGCTCGGCCACGGCCTGATCGACTGGCTGCCAGCCTGGATATTCCTGCGGATCATCGTTGGCCTGGGCATGATGTGCCAGTACATGGTCATTGAAAGCTGGCTCAATGAGCAGGCCGAAGCTTCGCAGCGTGGCACGGTGTTCAGCGGCTACATGATCGCCTCCTACCTTGGGCTGGTGCTGGGTCAGCTGATTCTGGTCATGCACCCGGCGCTGGGCCTTGAGCTGCTGATGCTGGTCGCCTTGTGCTTCGCGCTGTGCCTGGTGCCGGTGGCCCTGACACGCCGGATTCACCCGGCACCATTGCATCCGGCGCCAATGGAACCGCGGTTCTTCATCAAGCGCGTGCCGCAGTCGTTGAGTACGGTGCTGGGGGCGGGGCTGATCATTGGCTCGTTCTACGGTCTGGCACCGCTGTATGCCTCGCAGCAAGGGTTGTCCACCGAACAGGTCGGTCTGTTCATGGGTAGCTGTATTTTTGCCGGGCTGCTGGTGCAGTGGCCGTTGGGCTGGCTGTCCGACCGTTATGACCGGGCGTTGTTGATCCGCTGCTTTGCGGTGGTGCTGGCCCTGACGGCGTTGCCGCTGGCCATCATGCAGCAGGTGCCGCTGGAAATTTTGTTTGTCGCCGGGTTCTTCTGTTCGCTGGTGATGTTCTGCCTGTATCCGCTGGCGGTGGCGTTCTCCAATGACCATGTCGAAGGTGATCGTCGTGTCTCCCTTACCGCGATGTTGCTGGTGACCTACGGCGTTGGCGCCAGTATCGGGCCGTTGGTGGCCGGTGTACTGATGAAGCTGTTTGGCAGCCACATGCTCTACGCCTTCTTCAGTTTCTTTGCGTTGGTGCTGGTGTGGCGCATCCGCCCCAAAGCGGTCACCAACCTGCATCAGGTCGACGATGCGCCGCTGCATCACGTGGCCATGCCGGACAGCATGTCCAGTTCGCCGCTGGTGGCGTGCCTCGATCCGCGTGTCGATGAGCAGGTGGTGCAAGACCAGATGCAGAGCCCGATCAGCCCTGAACCGGAGCCTGAACCGGAAACGGAACCGCAGGCGGATCCGCCACCTGAAGATCCGGACGCGGGCCGCGAGCAAAGTTTTACCGAGGCCAGGCCATAGACCAAGGCATAAAAAAACGGGCAGTCACCGCAAGGGACTGCCCGTTTTTTTGTTGAAGCGTCGTATTACATGTCGTCTTTGTCGAAACGTCGTGCTTCGCGTTGAAGCTGATAGACGAAACGCTCGACTTGCCGCTGCACCAGTCCGCTCATGTTATGAAAGCGAACACCGGCGAAGGTGGTGGAGATCTTTTCTTCGAAGTGCAGGTAACGCAGCTCGACGGGGGCGGTCATGTTGCCGAAGGGCAGGGCGGCGACGAAGCGGTCATAGACCTGGCCCAGTTGCAGGCTGCTGGTGATGTCGCCTTCAAAGCGCAGCTTGCAGCCGGTGGCTGAGATGTCCAGCAACTTGCCACCCAGGGATGACTTGAGTTTGTCACCGCCCAGTTCGACGCTGACCAGTTGCGCCAGTTTCAATGCTGCACGGAACGCATTGCGGCGCTGGTGATAGACCACTTCAGCGGGCAGCGGGCCACGATAGCAGCGAGTATCGCCGGACTCATCGATGGACAGCGCGCCATTGCTTTCCCAGGCGATGCGCACACCGTCGTGGAAGCCTTCAACCTTGAACGGTTCTCCGGCCAGCAGAAAACGTTCTCCGTCACGCGGGATCATTTCATCCAGTGCGATCATATTTTTGTCGCGATCAATGTCCACCAGATAGCTCTGGAAGCGCTGGGTGCGCTCATGGAACGTGATGATCAGCGGGTCATGGCTGTCCTGAAGCTGGCGCAGGTTGCTGGAGATTTCCAGAGGTGTAGTAAGCACCTTGGGTGGCTGCGGGGCGTCTTCCGCGCTTTGGGTATTGAACACGGTTAATCAATCTCCAGGCAAAAAATGACTACGGCGAGCCAGCATTTTGCCAGCATGTTTCGTGTCTTGATAGGGCGTGTCGATGCAAAGGCTCAAGCCTGACTGAGCGGGCGCGGCTTCGCAAGCTTGGCGGTGGATCCGCGGGCATCATAAAGCGCGGGTGGTTCGCCACCGGTGAGGATTTTCAGCTGATTGGCCGTGGCGGCCTGCTGGACCAGAATGGACTGGCCGTTACTGGCGTTCGCAGCCTGGCACTGAGCCAGGAGGTCTGTCAGTACATCGCTCTGTGTCAGCAACTGTTCGCTAATGCTGGAATGGCTGGCGAGCTGCTCAAGCCCCGTGCGATCGAGCGGCAGGTTGAGGCTGGCGAGGATTTCACTGCGCTTGCGGCCATGCTGGTCAAGCAAAACGATCAGTGCCTGTTTCTGCGCGAGAATATCTTCGAGCAGTTGCATGTCGCGGCCATGCAAAGCGAGGGACTCGGTTTGCAGTAACTCCAGCAAGTGTTGCGCCGGGGCAAAGTCGTCGATGATCAGTTGCAGTAAATTAGTATCGTGCATGGCTGGCCTTGGGGTTTAAGCGTCCAAAAGCCTGGCGCAGGCAATGGCCTAGCGCTGGGCTTCGAAGTTGAGCAGTTTGCTGGCTACACGGTTGCTGTCGACTTTATAGCTGCCATCGGCGATTGCTGCTTTCAACTCTGCCACGCGGGCGTTGTCGACGGCAGGCTGATCGCGCAGCTTGTCAGTGACCTTCTGCAACTGTTGAGCCTCATTGCTGAGGTGTACCGATTCCCCGCTTGTGACGGTACTGGCCTGTTCGGCCGGGGTATTCAGCGGCGCGGATTTGCCGGCTTCGGCGGTTTCCTTCGCGGCGCTGGTACGCGTACTGCCGGTAAGTGGCGAGGAGCTGTTTAAACGGCTGAAATCGATGACCATGATAAAAAACCTCTGGGTATTTGGACGCTTGCCATGTTTTCGGCTCTCCCTGCAAAAACTTTAGGCTCATTTATCAATGAGCGTGCAAGTGCCAGTGCTTTTCCTGCCTGGTGCACAGTTTAGGGAACCGCCGGGCAACGCGCCATCTCTTCACCCATAGAGCCAGAGATATCTACATAGCCACTTCCACTTGGCCTGGCGCGATCACCTGCGCCTTGATGACCCGGTTGGAATTAAGGTTTTTCACTCGAATCTGTTCACGCAAACCCCCGTTGGACAGCGCTTCGCCGGGCATGCGCACACTGAGCGTACCACTGCGCGCCGTAATCACCACCTGATCGCCTTTGCTAATGACTTCCGCCTGTTCCAGGTGGACCAGTGTCAGAACCTGATCGGCGACCGTTGGTCGGGTAAGTTTTTGTCCAATGGCTTGATCCAGCGCGGTGAAATAACCCTGGTTGATCAGACTGATGTCGCGTTCACGCAGCATCACGTCGCTGGGTTCGATGATGCCGGCGCGCTTGAGCGGCCGAGTGGTCGTGACAACGTCCCGAAACAGGCGGACTTGAGCGGGTACGAAGACGGTCCAGGGCGATGAGCTATCACAGCGAACCTTGACCGTGACCCGTCCGATCGGGGTCGCCGGGCTCTCCAAAGTGGCTGTCAATTCCTTGTCGCACATGGGCATATGCATACGTGGATCGAGCCGGTTGACTTCGATTTCGTAGCGGCCTTCGGTTTGACTGGTAGCCAAATAGTCTTCTACGGTGAATTCAAGAAAGCCCTGAGTGACGCCGATAAGCATGTCAGGCAAGGTAACCGCGTCAGCAAGGGCAGGGCTGCCAGCGTTGAACAGGCAAACGGCCGACATCGCACAAAGCAATTTGCGGTAGTTTGATGTCAGGCGTCGGAAAAATGTCGGTTCTGTGTTCATAAGAGTTAAAAAGCAAGCGCCGTGCCGTTTAGCAATGAATGGGCGTCGCAACACACTTAAGCGTTGGTGTAGGAGTTCTGTGCATGGCTGGTGTAATGGATTCGGTAAACCAGCGCACGCAACTGGTGGGGCAGAATCGCCTTGAGCTGTTGTTGTTCCGTCTTGACGGCCAGCAGCTGTATGGGATCAACGTGTTCAAGGTTCGTGAGGTGCTGCAATGCCCCAAGCTGACCCTGATGCCCAAGTCCAGTCCTGTCGTGTGCGGTGTAGCAAATATCCGAGGGGCGACCATTCCGATTCTTGATCTGGCAATGGCAACCGGCTCCGGCGCGCTTAAGGATCAGAGCAATCCGTTTGTGATCATCACGGAGTACAACACCAAGACCCAGGGTTTCCTGGTGCGCTCGGTGGAGCGCATCGTCAACATGAACTGGGAGGAAATTCATCCGCCTCCCAAGGGTACCGGGCGCGATCATTACCTGACCGCTGTGACTCGGGTCGACAATCAGCTAGTCGAAATCATCGACGTCGAGAAAGTACTGGCGGAAGTGGCGCCAACACCGGAAGCGATTTCGGTCGGCGTGGTGGATGTCGAAACCCAGCACAAAGCGTTGTCGCTGCGGGTCTTGACGGTCGATGACTCTTCGGTGGCGCGCAAGCAAGTGACGCGCTGCCTGCAAACGGTCGGCGTCGAAGTGGTGGCGTTGAACGACGGTCGGCAAGCGCTGGAATACCTGCGCAAGCTGGTCGACGAGGGCAAGAAGCCGGAAGAAGAGTTCCTGATGATGATTTCCGACATCGAGATGCCGGAAATGGACGGGTACACCCTCACCGCCGAGATCCGCGCCGACCCGCGCATGCAAAAGCTTCATATCATCCTGCATACTTCGTTGTCGGGCGTATTCAACCAGGCGATGGTCAAGAAAGTCGGTGCTGATGACTTCCTTGCCAAATTCCGTCCTGATGACCTGGCATCCCGGGTAGTCGACCGGATCAAAGCAGCAGATATCAGCTAGGGGCCTTTTGTCCCTGGCGGTTCAACACGATTTAAGAGGCGGTATCTTTGTCTACGGGTAATTTGGATTTCGAACAGTTCCGGGTATTCCTGGAAAAAGCCTGTGGCATTTTGCTCGGTGAAAACAAGCAGTACCTGGTCTCGAGCCGTCTCAACAAACTGATGGAACAGCAGGGTATCAAGTCGTTGGGTGAACTGGTCCAGCGCATTCAGACCCAGCCGCGCAGTGGTTTGCGCGAGATGGTGGTGGATGCCATGACCACCAACGAAACCCTGTGGTTTCGTGACACCTATCCGTTTGAAGTCTTGAAGAACAAGGTGCTGCCCGCAGCGATCAAGGCGGCCCCCGGCCAACGTCTGCGGATCTGGTCGGCGGCGTGCTCGTCGGGTCAGGAACCGTATTCGCTGTCGATGTCCATCGATGAGTTCGAGCGCGTCAACATGGGCCAGTTGAAAATGGGTGTGCAGATCGTTGCCACTGATTTGTCCGGCACCATGCTGACCAACTGCAAGACCGGCGAGTACGACAGCCTGGCCATTGGCCGTGGCCTGTCTCCCGAACGCCTTCAGCGTTATTTCGACCCCAAGGGGCCGGGACGCTGGGCAATCAAGGCGCCGATCAAGAGCCGCGTGGAGTTTCGCTCCTTCAACCTGCTCGACAGCTACGCGGCCCTGGGCAAGTTCGATATCGTGTTCTGCCGCAACGTGTTGATCTACTTTTCCGCCGAGGTGAAGAAAGACATCCTGTTGCGCATTCACAGCACGCTCAAGCCCGGCGGTTATCTGTTCCTCGGCGCTTCCGAAGCGCTGAACGGTTTGCCGGATCACTACCAGATGGTCCAGTGCAGCCCGGGGATCATTTACCAGGCGAAGTGATGGGGCGGTGGCACACATGAAAACGGGAGTCCTCAGGGGCTCCCGTTTTTTTTATGCCTGATGATTTCTCTGTAAGCACCACTAGACCTTGTGGGAGCGAGCTTGCTCGCGATAGCGGAGGGTCAGGCAGCGAAGATGTCGACTGATACGACGCCATCGCGAGCAAGCTCGCTCCCACAGGGGGAGGCGGTGTTCTGAAAATCGGTGACAAGCGGCAGAAAAGCGGCAGACGGCGGAAACCGGTTGCCGCTTTTCTGGCATTGCCGCCTTGCCACCGCCCCGCAAAGCCCCGGTTTACGGGCATTTTTGAATTGGCACGCCGCTTGCTAAGTCTCTGTTACGAAAATCAGGTCACCCGAAGGTTTCCCGACATGAGCATCAGCTTCGATAAAGCGCTCGGTATCCACGAACAAGCCTTGGGCTTTCGCGCCCAGCGTGCCGAAGTCCTGGCCAACAACATTGCCAACGCCGATACCCCGAACTACAAGGCTCGGGATCTGGAGTTCTCCAAAGTGCTCGCTGCACAGAACGAGAAAACCAACGGTGGCACCTTTGCCTTGAACATGACCAACAGCCGTCATATCGAAGCACAAGGCATGGGTAACGGCGACGAATCGCTGATGTATCGCACCCCGATGCAACCGTCGATCGACCAGAACACCGTGGACGCTCAACTGGAACAATCGAACTACGCGGAAAACGCGGTCGGCTTCCAGGCCAGCTTCACCCTGCTCAACAGCAAATTCAAAGGGCTGATGTCAGCCCTGCGCGGAGAGTAATTCATGTCTCTATCCAGTGTTTTCAACATTGCCGGTAGCGGCATGAGTGCCCAAACCACTCGCTTGAACACCGTGGCTTCGAACATCGCCAACGCCGAAACCGTTTCGTCGAGCATCGACCAGACCTATCGCGCGCGTCACCCGGTGTTCGCCACCATGTTCCAGGGCGGCCAGAGCGGCGGCAGTGATTCGCTGTTCCAGAACCAGGACGCGGCCGGTCAAGGCGTACAAGTGCTGGGTGTGGTTGAGGATCAGAGCAACCTTGAGGCGCGTTACGAGCCGAACCATCCGGCGGCCGACGCCAAGGGTTACGTCTATTACCCGAACGTCAACGTCGTGGAAGAAATGGCCGACATGATTTCCGCCAGTCGTTCGTTCCAGACCAACGCCGAAATGATGAACACCGCCAAAACCATGATGCAGAAGGTCCTGACCCTCGGTCAGTGATAAGGGGCGACTCAGATGAGTGTTACCGATTCCACCAGCAGCCTCAGCGTCAATGACATCCTGGCGAACTCTTCCGTCAAGTCCAGCAGCTCCACGTCGGGCGGCATTGCCTCCGCGACCAACAGCGCGACGGGCGGCAAAGCGTTGGGCAAGGATGCGTTCCTGCAATTGCTGGTAACCCAGCTCAAAAACCAGAACCCGTTGGATCCGCAGGACAACAGCGCGTTCGTCGCCCAGTTGGCGCAGTTCAGCAGCCTGGAAGGCATCACCACGCTCAACAGCACGGTCAGCTCGATTGCCGGCAACTACAGCTCTTCGCAAGCGTTGCAGGCGTCGTCCCTGGTCGGCCGTTCGGTGATCGTGCAGACCAACAATATCCAGGTCGATGATCCGACCAAGGCCGTCAACGGCTCGGTCAACCTGACGTCGTCCATCGCCAGCGGCACCGTGACCGTTGCCGACAGCACTGGCAAAACAATCAGAACCATCGATCTGGGCACCCGTGCAGTCGGCAGTTCCAGCTTCACATGGGATGGCAAGGACTCGAGCGGCAATCCCGTTCCGGTCGGTGCCTACACCATCAAGGCCAGCGCACCGGTCAACGGCACGGCAACGGACCTGGCGGTTTACCTGCCGGCCACCGTCAACAGCGTGACCCTGAGCCAGACCGGCGGCGAGCTGACGCTGAACCTCGCGGGCCTGGGCCCCGTCGCCCTGTCCAAAGTTCAAACCATTGGTATATAGAGCCGACTAACCCGGCACAAAGGAGTGGAATATGTCTTTCAATATCGGCCTTAGCGGTCTCTATGCAGCCAACAAACAACTGGACGTGACCGGTAACAACATCGCCAACGTCGCGACCACCGGTTTCAAATCCTCCCGCACTGAATTTGAAGACGTCTACTCGGCGACCAAACTCGGCAGCGGCGGCAAAGTGGTCGGCAGCGGCGTGCGCCTGGCCAACGTGTCCCAGCAGTTCACCCAGGGTGACATCAACAACACCGGTAACGTGCTGGACATGGGCATCAACGGTTCGGGTTTCTTCGCCTTGAGCAATAACGGTTCGGTGTCCTACACCCGTAACGGTACGTTCAAGGTCGACAAGGACGGTTTCATCACCAACACCGATTACACGTCCCGCCTGCAAGGCTACGGCGTGGATGCCAACGGCAAGATCATCAACGGCGTGTTGACTGATCTGAAACTGGACACCTCGAACCTGGCGCCGAAGTCCACTTCGGCCGTGGCATCGACGATCAACTTGAACTCGACGGCTCCGGTCATCGACGATACCGTTCCGGCGGGCAAGTTCGACCCGACACTGACGGCGACCTACACCAAGTCGTTCAGCACTCCGATCTATGACAGCCAGGGCAACCAGCACACCATGGATCAGTACATGGTGAAAACGGCTGGCAACACCTGGAAGGTTTATACCCTGGTCGACGGTCGTAACCCGGATGCTACCGGCAGCGACCCAAAAGTCACTGCCCCGGTCGCTTCGACACTGACGTTCGACTCTGGCGGCAAGTTGACTCAGGTGAGCACGCCTCCTGGAGTCATCAGCACTGACTTGAAGCTGAACAACTGGGTACCAGGCACCGTGACCAATGGCGTCTGGACAGCCAACGGTGCAGCTGCCAACCCGGCAGGCGTAACCATTTCGTTGGCCAAGACAACTCAGTACAACGCTGATACCGCCCGTTCCATCCCGACTCAGGACGGTTACGCCACTGGCCAGATCACCAACCTGACCATCGACGGCACCGGCACCCTGTTCGCCAACTTCAGCAACAACCAGAGCAAGGCCATCGGCCAGGTTGCGCTGGCCAGCTTCACTAACGAACAAGGCCTGCAAGCGATTGGCGGTACCAGCTGGAAAGAGACGTACGCCTCGGGTATCCCGGGCTATGACGCTCCGGAAACCGGGACCCTGGGCTCCATCCAGTCCAACTCCCTGGAAGAGTCCAACGTCAACCTGACCAACGAACTGGTCAACCTGATCAAGGCGCAGAGCAACTACCAGGCGAACGCCAAGACCATCTCCACCCAGAGCACCATCATGCAGACCATCATTCAGATGACCTGATGCGGGTTAGCTGAAAGCGCTGCACAAATGGCCCCTCGCAAGAGGGGCTTTTTTTGGCCGGGACTTTTTAGGTGGTGCCGAGGTGTTGGTTGTCTGTGCCGGCCTCTTCGCGGGCAAGCCCGCTCCCACAGTTGATCGCATTTCTTTGGGCAACCCCGGTCTCCTGTGGGAGCGGGCTTGCCCGCGAAGGCGTCAGCCCGGTCGCCACTTTCCTTGAGGCAAAAGAAAACCCCCGACAATCCAGAGGACTGATCGGGGGTTTTCGAGTCAGCGCCTTGCAGCGCTCACCGGTTCAGCTTACTGGCAAGCTTCGCAATCCGGCTCGTCGATGGCGCAAGCCTTCGGTACTGGAGCTGGACCGGCTGGAGCTGCCAGGACCGAATCTTCACCGTGGTTGCCGCCGCTGGAAACAGCGTTCAGTTTACCGGTGTTGATGGTCGACTTTTCGGTGCTGGTCGCGGCCAGGGCACGGAGGTAGTAAGTGGTTTTCAGACCACGGTACCAAGCCATGCGGTAGGTCACGTCCAGCTTCTTGCCCGAGGCGCCAGCGATGTACAGGTTCAGCGATTGAGCCTGGTCGATCCACTTCTGACGACGGCTGGCCGCGTCAACGATCCACTTGGTGTCCACTTCGAAAGCAGTCGCGTAGAGCTCTTTGAGTTCTTGCGGAATGCGCTCGATCTGCTGCACCGAACCGTCGTAGTACTTCAGGTCGTTGATCATGACAGCGTCCCACAGACCGCGAGCCTTCAGGTCGCGAACCAGGTACGGGTTGATCACGGTGAATTCGCCCGACAGGTTCGATTTCACGTAGAGGTTCTGGTAGGTCGGTTCGATCGACTGCGATACGCCAGTGATGTTGGCGATGGTCGCGGTCGGTGCGATGGCCATGATGTTGGAGTTACGAATGCCTTTCTGTACACGGGCGCGAACCGGTGCCCAGTCCAGGGATTCGTTCAGGTCAACGTCGATGTACTTCTGGCCACGTTGCTCGATCAGGATCTGTTGCGAATCCAGAGGCAGGATGCCTTTGGACCACAGCGAACCCTGGAACGTCTCGTAGGCGCCGCGCTCGTCGGCCAGGTCGCAGGAAGCCTGGATCGCGAAGTAGCTGACCGCTTCCATCGACTTGTCGGCGAACTCGACTGCAGCGTCGGAACCGTAAGGAATGTGCTGCAGGTACAGTGCGTCCTGGAAGCCCATGATGCCCAGGCCGACCGGACGGTGCTTGAAGTTGGAGTTCTTCGCTTGCGGCACCGAGTAGTAGTTGATGTCGATCACGTTATCGAGCATGCGAACGGCGGTGTTCACGGTGCGTTCCAGCTTGGCGGTGTCCAGCTTGCCGTTGACGATGTGGTTCGGCAGGTTGATCGAGCCCAGGTTGCAAACGGCGATCTCGTCCTTGTTGGTGTTCAAGGTGATCTCGGTGCACAGGTTCGAGCTGTGGACCACGCCCACGTGCTGCTGCGGGCTGCGCAGGTTGCACGGGTCTTTGAAGGTCAGCCATGGGTGGCCGGTTTCAAACAGCATGGACAGCATTTTGCGCCACAGGTCTTTGGCCTGGATGGTCTTGAACAGTTTGACCTTGCCTGGGTATTCGGTCAGGGCTTCGTAGTACTCGTAACGCTCTTCGAAAGCCTTGCCGGTCAGGTCGTGCAGGTCCGGCACTTCGGATGGCGAGAACAGGGTCCACTTGCCGTCATCGAAGACGCGCTTCATGAACAGGTCAGGGATCCAGTTGGCGGTGTTCATGTCATGGGTACGACGACGGTCATCACCGGTGTTCTTGCGCAGCTCGATGAACTCTTCAATGTCCATGTGCCAGGTTTCCAGGTAGGCACAGACAGCGCCTTTGCGCTTGCCACCCTGGTTGACGGCGACGGCGGTGTCGTTCACCACTTTCAGGAACGGTACAACGCCCTGGGATTTGCCGTTGGTGCCTTTGATGTACGAACCCAGTGCACGAACTGGCGTCCAGTCGTTGCCCAGGCCACCAGCGAATTTGGACAACATGGCGTTGTCGTGGATCGCGTGGTAGATGCCGGACAGGTCATCCGGAACGGTGGTCAGGTAGCAGCTCGACAGCTGTGGACGCAGGGTGCCGGCGTTGAACAGGGTCGGGGTCGAGGACATGTAGTCGAAGGACGACAACAGGTTGTAGAACTCGATCGCACGGTCTTCCTTGTTCTTCTCTTCGATCGCCAGGCCCATGGCCACGCGCATGAAGAAAATCTGCGGCAGTTCGAAGCGGATACCGTCCTTGTGGATGAAGTAACGGTCGTACAGGGTTTGCAGGCCCAGGTACGTGAACTGCTGATCGCGCTCGTGGTTGATCGCCTTGCCGAGTTTTTCCAGGTCAAAGGTGGCCAGGACCGGGTTCAGCAATTCGAACTCGATACCCTTGGCGATGTAGGCAGGCAGGGCCTTGGCGTACAGGTCGACCATTTCGTGGTGGGTCGCGCTTTCGGCAACGTTCAGGAAGCTCAGGCCTTCGGCACGCAGGGTGTCCATCAGCAGGCGGGCGGTGACGAACGAGTAGTTCGGCTCGCGCTCGACCAGCGTACGGGCGGTCATCACCAGAGCGGTGTTGACGTCGGTCAGGGCCACGCCGTCGTACAGGTTTTTCAGGGTTTCGCGCTGGATCAGGTCGCCGTCGACCTCTTCCAGGCCTTCGCACGCTTCGGTGACGATGGTGTTCAGGCGGCCCATGTCCAGCGGAGCAAAGGTGCCATCGGCGCGGGTGATGCGGATCGACGGATGAGCGTTGACTGCTTGTTCGGCCGGGGCGTGGGCAGCGCGTTCCTTGGAACGGCCGTCACGGTAGATCACGTAGTCGCGAGCCACTTTCTGCTCGCCGGCACGCATCAGGGCCAGTTCGACCTGGTCCTGGATTTCTTCGATGTGGATGGTGCCGCCCGATGGCATGCGACGCTTGAAAGTCGCGGTGACTTGTTCGGTCAGGCGGGCAACGGTGTCATGGATTCGCGACGAGGCGGCAGCGGTGCCGCCTTCAACTGCGAGAAACGCTTTGGTGATCGCGACGGTGATCTTGTCATCGGTGTAAGGAACGACAGTGCCGTTACGCTTGATCACGCGCAGTTGGCCAGGCGCGGTGGCGGACAGATCCGAAGTCGAATCAGCGGCCTGCGGCAAGGTGCCCTGCGGGTTCTCGCGAGTTGTGTCGGTTTGCATGGGGGGTTGTCTCCACATTCTCTATGTTTGTTTGGGCACCGTCACGGTGCCCACCGTTCTGTCCTGAAGCACTACAACCGACGAGGTGCCGGGTATAACAACTTCGAGACAGTAGGAAAAAGGCTAATGATGCCGCTTCCTTGCCGAAGTCTTTGGTCGCGAGCCTGGGCTCGAAGCCGGATTCCTTTCAGGGGTGCCAGTTATGACTGCAACACCCGTACCGTTCTGACCGTTCAGGCCTGGAAAAACGGTGCCATCCGCGCACGCGGTTTGGGCTTGTAAATTCGTGCTTGGTTCAACCTGCAACACGCAATAAAGCGCTTGAGTTTCAGGTCTGAAATGTGGTTGGGCTTTTAAGCTAAAACCCTACATGTAGGGTTTTTTTCGCGCCGAGGTACAAGATAATGCGTTTTGGAGGGTGTTGCAACGTACTACCTGTGGATAAACCTGTGCGTAAATTGTGTGTGAAACGTGGAACGGGCGTGTAGGCCGCGACCTAGCTGGAGCGAACCGTTTTCCACTGATTTTCAGCGATCGAATACAGTCATTCGGATTTTTAAGGGCGCGAACCCTATCACAAAAAATCCGCTTGTCCGAACGCATTTGTCGGCTTGTGTTCTCGTCGTTCGGCGTTTATACAATCGGCCAGTGTGTACGCATTCTTATCCTCCCCAATCATTACAAAAAGACGGGCGGATCCTTCCTTATAAGTGTTGTTGGCAAGCAGAGGTCACCGTGGAGCAAGAAGCCTGGCAGGTATTGATTGTGGAGGACGACCAGCGTCTGGCCGAACTGACCCGCGAATACCTGGAAGCCAACGGCCTGCGCGTCTCGATCGAAGGCAATGGTGCGCTGGCCGCTGCGCGCATCATCAACGAGAAGCCGGACCTGGTGATCCTCGACCTGATGCTGCCGGGCGAAGATGGCCTGAGCATCTGCCGCAAGGTGCGCGACAAATATGACGGCCCGATCCTGATGCTCACAGCCCGCACCGACGATACCGATCAAATTCTTGGCCTCGACCTGGGCGCCGACGATTACGTGTGCAAACCGGTGCGTCCGCGTCTGTTGCTGGCACGGATCCAGGCACTGTTGCGCCGCAGTGAAGCCCCTGAGGTGGCCCCGGAAAAACAACGGCGCCTGCAGTTCGGTCCGCTGGTGGTGGACAACGCATTGCGCGAGGCCTGGCTCAATGACAGCGGTATCGAACTGACCAGCGCCGAGTTCGACCTGCTGTGGTTGCTGGTGGCCAACGCGGGCCGAATCCTGTCCCGGGAAGAGATCTTCACCGCGCTGCGCGGCATCGGCTATGACGGTCAGGACCGCTCCATCGACGTGCGCATCTCGCGCATCCGTCCCAAAATCGGCGACGACCCGGATCATCCGCGACTGATCAAAACCATCCGCAGCAAGGGGTATCTGTTCGTTCCGGAAGCCTGCACCCCGTGAACTCGATCTTCCTGCGCATCTACGGCGGCATGTGCGCGGCGCTGATCCTGGTGGCTGTGCTGGGCGTGCTGGCGTTGCATTTGCTCAACCAGGTGCGCAGCGAGCAATACCGTGAGCGCCTGGCCCACGGCACTTTTTCGCTGATGGCCGACAACCTGCAACCGATGAACGATACCGAGCGCCACCGGGCCTTGCTGGTGTGGGAGCGTTTGCTCGGCATTCCATTGGCGTTGAACACCTTCGCCCAGACCGACCTCGACCTCACTCAGCGCACCCGCGTGCTGCGCGGCCAGGCGCTGGTGGAGCAGACCGGCCCGCATGCGGCAAAGGTTTATCGTCTGGTCAGCGACAAGGAACAGCTTGTTCTCACGGGTGAGGTCCAGCAGATCAGCGAGCAACTGGCGCGGGCCACCATTTATCTGTTGGCTGACGAACTGGTGCGCGTACCGGTGGCCGAACAGCCCAAGCGTCTGGCGCAATTGAAACAAGACAAGGGCTTTGGTTTCGACCTGCGCCTGGTCACTGTCGACCAGGCGGACATGGACGAGGACCAGAGCCGCCGCATCTCTGAAGGCGACACGGTGATGGCGCTGGGCAAGGGCGGCGATTCGATCCGGGTGTTTGCCGGCATGGTCGGAACGCCGTGGGTGCTGGAGATCGGCCCGCTGTATCAGATGAATCCGTATCCGCCGGAATGGCTGGTGCTGATCGCGGCCCTGGGTTTGAGCCTGATCGGTTTGATCGTCTATCTGTTGGTGCGTCAACTGGAGCGTCGCTTGCGTGGCCTCGAAGCCGCCGCCACGCGCATCGCCAAAGGCAGCCTGGAAACCCGAGTGCCGGCACGTGGCGCCGATTCGGTAGGGCGTCTGGCTTCAGCATTCAACGGCATGGCCGAGCACTTGCAACAGTTGCTGGCGATCCAGCGTGAACTGGTGCGCGCGGTGTCCCACGAATTGCGCACACCGGTGGCGCGCCTGCGTTTTGGCCTGGAGATGATTGGCTCGGCCACCACGCCGCAGGCGCTGGAGAAATACCTTGAAGGCATGGACCACGACATCGAGGACCTCGACAAACTGGTCGACGAGATGCTGACGTACGCGCGGCTGGAGCAGGGCTCGCCGGCGCTGAATTTTCAGCGCATCGACCTCGATTCGTTGGTGAGTCAGGTGATCGAAGAGCTGGCGCCATTGCGCGCCGATGTCACCGTGCAGCGTGGTTTGTGCCTGTCGGCGGCCGATTGCGATGACGCCTGGGTTGAAGCCGAGCCGCGCTATCTACATCGCGCGATGCAGAACCTGGTAAGCAACGCCATGCGCCATGCTTCGTCACGGGTAACCGTCAGTTATCAGGTCGGGCAGCAGCGTTGCCGGGTGGACATTGAGGATGATGGACCGGGCGTGCCGGAATCGGCGTGGGAGAAAATCTTCACGCCATTCCTGCGCCTCGATGACAGCCGAACTCGCGCCTCGGGTGGGCATGGTCTGGGCTTGTCGATCGTGCGGCGGATCATCCATTGGCATGACGGGCGGGCGTTGATCAGCAAGAGCAAAAGCCTGGGCGGGGCTTGTTTCAGCCTGAGTTGGCCGAGGAATCAGGAGCGGCGCTGAGATCCAGGTTGTCTGATCTGGCCTCATCGCGAGCAGGCTCACTCCCACACTGGATCTATGCCGTACCGAAGAACCCTGTGGGAGCGAGCCTGCTCGCGATGAGGCCCGATTAGGCTACACACATCTTCAGGCCTTAATGCTGACCAGACTCAACAACTGCCCATCCTTGACCCCAAACTGCGCATCCAGCTCAGTGCCGTTGCGCCACTCGGCAGACAAATCCGTCAGCAAGCGCAATCTCACTTCACCAGTCTCGCTCCACTCCAGCACTTCAGCGTGCTCAAAATAAAACCGCTGCTGGACAATCGGATACAGCGCCTTGAACAAACTTTCCTTCACCGAAAACGTCAGCGTCACCAGCAGTGCCAACTGATCGCGAGCACCAGACGCCATGCGCTGCATCTCCGCCGGTATAAGGATTTCCCCGGCCAGGCGCTCGGCCCGTTCTGGGTTGAGCAGGTTTTCCAGGTCCATCCCCAAACCGCGCCAATCGCTTTTCTTCGCCACAATCGCCGCCGCACGGCCGGTGCTGTGGGTGATGGAGCCGCTGATGTGCGCAGGCCACACCGGGGCGCGGTCTTCACCGATGGCCGGGATGAAACTCAGCCCTTCCAACTGTTGCAACGCGGCACGTGCACAAACACGCCCGGCGAGAAACTCGGCCTGACGCTTGGCGACCGAGCGTTGAATGCTTGCCGGCGGCTCGATGGCGCTGCGCTGGAAATCATCGCTGGCCAGTTGCGCGGTATCGAAGTGAGTGCTCAACAGCACGGCATCGGGCAGCACAAACGGCAGTGGCCACTGGGCATCGAGTGGGGTGCAGCAGACGGGTAGGGCGGGGACGGAATTCATGTCGGGCATTTTGCCGGGTTGCTCTCGGGCTGGGTAGTGCAAAGGTTCAAACCGAGGCGCGGCCATCGCGGGCAAGCCCGCTCCCACATGGATTTGTGTTGCAACATAGATCCAGTGTGGGAGCGGGCTTGCCCGCGATGGCCGCGCCTCGGTCTGTCCGATCAGCCAAAAATCTTCTTGAAGAATGCCTGCATGTCCGCCCAGGACTTTTCATCCGCCGCTTTGTTGTAGCCAATGTCCGGCCCGCCGTGATCGCCATGGCTCAAGCGATCCGCATCCGGATTACTGAACCCGTGCTTGGCGCCTTCAAGGCTGACGAACTTGTAGTCAGCCCCGGCCTTGTCCATTTCAGACTTGAACGCCGCCACATTGTCCGACGTCACCATGCTGTCCAGAGCGCCATGCTCCACCAGGATTTTCGCTTTCACGCTTCCCGGTGTCGCTGGCGTCTGGGTCGCCAGCGCGCCGTGGAAACTCACGACGCCGGCCAACGGCACGCCTTGGCGCGCCGCATTCAGCACCACGCCGCCACCAAAGCAGTAACCGATGGCGGCGATTTTATTCGGGTTGGTCTGCGCCTGTTTCTTCAGCAAATCGAGCCCGGCCTGAAAGCGCGCACTGGAGGCGGCACTGTCTTTGAGCGCCGCCTGCATGAAGGTCATGGCGTCTTTGGGATGTTCGGTGTTCTTGCCATCGCCATACATGTCGATGGCCAAGGCGCTGTAGCCCAGGCCGGCCAGGTCGCGGGCGCGGCGTTTGGTGTAGTCATTGAGACCCCACCATTCGTGCACCACCACCACGCCAGGTCGTTGGCCTTTGATCGCGTCGTCGTAAGCGTAATAGCCAATCATTTGGGTGCCATCAGGGCTCTGATAGGGGATTTCCTGAGTCTTGATCGCAGCTTGGCTGAGACCGCTCAAGGCCAGTAATAGAAGGGCGAGGCAAACACGCATGGTCGGATCTCCTGCAATAAAGTCAACAAAACCATCGGGTGGATGTGATTCAGCTTAGGTTCAGAGTGCGTTCAGAGTGCGTTCAGGGTGGTGTGCGTAACCTTGCCCAATGTCCAAAAGCTAATGGTGCATGAGGAAATGCCCCAATGGCTCGCTTAAAAAGCTGCTTGCGGCCTTCACCGTCTTGGGCGTGAGCAGCACTGCTGTTGCCTACGGCGACAATTTCGCCAGCCTTACTCTTGGACAGACCAGCGACAAGATTAAAAAGTCCCACACCCGAACGACAACGTGTCGGTCTCGCACAATGGCATTAAACTGCATCAGGAAAACCTGCCGGGCAGCTACGATCTGTCTTGCCCGGTGAGGATTGCGCGGCTTACCTGACTGGCGAAACCATGCTTTGGAGATGTTGATTTGCCTAGGAGCGCGTTATGAAACTGCTGGTCGTTGAAGATGAAGCGCTGTTGCGCCATCACCTGCAAACCCGCCTGACGGACAGTGGCCATGTGGTCGAGTCCGTGGCCAATGCTGAAGAGGCGCTTTACCAGACCGAGCAGTTCAACCATGACCTGGCGGTGATCGACCTCGGCCTGCCGGGCATGGGCGGGCTCGATTTGATTCGTCAGCTGCGCTCACGCGGCCATACCTTCCCGATCCTGATCCTTACCGCACGCGGCAACTGGCAGGACAAGGTCGAAGGCCTCGCCGCCGGTGCTGACGATTACGTGGTCAAGCCGTTCCAGTTCGAGGAACTCGATGCACGCTTGAACGCCCTTCTGCGCCGCTCCAGCGGGTTTACTCAGTCGACCATCGTCGCCGGGCCGCTGCTGCTGGACCTCAATCGCAAACAGGCCACCCTCGATGAACAACCGCTGGCACTGACCGCGTACGAATACCGGATCCTGGAATACCTCATGCGTCATCACCAGCAAGTGGTAGCCAAGGATCGCTTGATGGAGCAACTCTACCCGGACGACGATGAGCGCGATCCGAACGTCATCGAAGTGCTGGTCGGCCGTCTGCGCCGTAAACTCGAAGGCCCGACCGGTTTCAAACCGATCGACACCGTGCGTGGTCTCGGCTACCTGTTCAATGAGCGCTGCACTTGATTCGATCCCTTCGTGTCCGTTTGATGCTCGCCGCCACGTTGCTGGCGGTGTTGTTCATGCTGGCGTTGCTGCCTGCGATGCAGGGCGCGTTCAGCCTCGCGCTACAGGACTCCATCGAGCAGCGCCTGGCGTCGGACGTGACCACGCTGATCTCCGCCGCGCGGGTGGAAAACAACAGCCTGCAAATGCCCGTGCAGTTGCCCGATGAACGCTTCAACCTGACCGACAGCCGCTTGCTCGGCTACATCTACGACCGTGAAGGGCATCTGGTGTGGCGTTCCAGAGCCACCCGCGAAGAAATGCTCAACTACAAACCGCGCTACGACGGACTCGGCAGCGAATTTGCGCGCATTCGCGAAGCCAATGGTCAGGAGTTCTTCGTCTACGACGTTGAAGTCAAACTGCTTGGCGGTAAAAACGCGGCATTCAGCTTCGTTGCCCTGCAACCGGTGCGCGAATACGAAGCGACCCTCGAAGGCCTGCGCGAAAACCTCTACCTCGGTTTCGGCGCTGCATTGCTGGTGCTGCTCGCCTTGCTATGGATCGGTTTGACCTGGGGGTTG
This sequence comes from Pseudomonas sp. fls2-241-R2A-110, assembly GCF_030209165.1. Taxonomy (NCBI): domain Bacteria; kingdom Pseudomonadati; phylum Pseudomonadota; class Gammaproteobacteria; order Pseudomonadales; family Pseudomonadaceae; genus Pseudomonas; species Pseudomonas sp. fls2-241-R2A-110. Next base: position 158,286 of record NZ_JARVSN010000023.1, read on the forward strand.
CAGGCCTTGCGCCGGCTCAGTCAGGAACTCGACGAAATCGAAAACGGCGCCCGCGAAAGCCTCAGCGAACAACACCCACGCGAACTGCTGCGCCTGACCGGTTCCCTCAACCGTTTGCTGCACAGCGAACGGGAGCAGCGCAGCCGCTACCGCGACTCCCTCGACGACCTGGCCCACAGCCTGAAAACCCCGCTGACCGTGCTGCAAGGCGTCAGCGAAGACATGGCCAAACGGCCGCAAGACCGCGATCAGGCGCGGGTGCTGCAAAACCAGATCGAACGCATGAGCCAGCAGATCAGCTATCAACTGCAACGCGCCAGCCTGCGCAAAAGCGGTCTGGTGCGCCATCAGGTGCGCCTGCGGCCGGTGCTGCAAAGCCTGTGCGACACGCTGGACAAGGTCTACCGCGACAAACCCGTGCGCGTCGCTTTTGATCTGCCGGACCCGTGTTACGTGCCGATCGAGCAGGGCGCGTTGCTGGAAATGATGGGCAACCTGCTGGAAAACGCCTACCGCCTGTGCCTGGGCGAAGTGCGCATCAGCGTGCGCGAAACCCTGAGCGGGGTTGAGTTGTGCGTTGAAGATGACGGACCGGGTGTACCGCCGGACCAGCGGGCACGGATTCTTGAGCGCGGCGAACGACTGGACCGGCAACATCCGGGTCAGGGCATTGGCCTGGCGGTGGTCAAGGACATCATCGAGAGCTACAGCGCCAAGCTGACGCTGGGGGATTCGCCGATGGGCGGGGCGGCGTTCCGGATTCATTTTCCGGTGGTTTGACCCCCGTCACTGATCGTTCCCACGCTCTGCGTGGGAATGCAGCCCGGGACGCTCCGCGTCCCTTCCCAGAGCTTGAACGCGGAGCGTCCCACGCGGACGGTTCGACGCCTCGACGTGGGAACTATCTGGCCAATAAACAGCGCTGTTTAAAACACATCTCCAGACACTCACTCAGGCTACACATCCTTGCGCCGTTACCTACAGCTACGCCAGAATCCGCCGGCTTGTGCGCCTGGGGCGTGGACTCTATCGTTTGCGGGTCGCTGACGAATCAGCGATCGGGTTTAGCAGCCCGGGTCCTCTCTAGACGTACAACGCCCGCCGGTCATGTTATGGCGGCTTTGCGCGGGGCACTTCGGTGCGCCGGGTTCTAGAGTCCTGGTCTGCTAACCCGCGTACAGCCGCCACCTCTCTTTCGTTTAGCAGCGATAAGTAGCGGCTCCCTCACTCTAGGAGCTTCATATGTTCAAAAACACACCCAACCCACCCGACACCGACGACGTTTCCCCCTACGAATCCACCGATTCGAAAAAATTCAACGAAGCCGCCGACCGCGCCCTCGACTACTACCTCAAACCCGCAACGCTGAACGAAGCACCGCGCAAACCCAGCACCCTCTACTTCGTCGCCCCTGACACCGACGACGAAACCCTGCTGGTCAACGCCTGCGAATCCCTGGCGTCGGCGAGCGTGATGCTGAGTAATTTCGCAGGATTGATCGAGGGCTCCCATCGCCACACGGTGCTGGGGATTCAGCAAGTCGTGATGCTGGGTGAGCTGGCGGTGAACCGTATGCTGGACAGGCTCGATCCGCAGAATGCAGCTGGATAGTCAACGGTATTACGTGTCCAGGAAACGGCCCCCGCGGGCCGTTTTTTTTGCCTGAAAGATCATCAAATACCTGCGCACCGAACAACCGTTCGTCGCAACAAGGCCTTCACCTGTTATTTCTGACAGTAGCCACAGGAGTGGCTCAAGTGTCTGATTGTGCTGATACGGCCGTGCTCGCGGCCCCTGTCGACGACTTGAGGTGTGCCATGACGGCCAATCAAACAAACCCTGGTGTGCTGGCGCTTTTTCCCGTGAAATTTGCGGGGGCGACACCAGGCGTTATTGTTGATCCGGCGCCGCCGCTCGGGGTGCCGGTGGAGGGCTTGGCACAGGCTATTTTCACGCAGGTCGTCAAAAGTGATGGCAGCCGGGAGGGGGCGGTTCAAGCGGTGGTTGATCCACCATCGGTGGACTATCTCAGTATCGCGCTGTACATGACGGCGCCCAGTGCTGCGCAACCGCAACTGATCGAGCGCAAACCCGTTGCGCCGGCGGATCAGGACAAACCAGTCTATTTCAATGTTTTCCAGTCCTTGTTGAGCGACGGGGTGCATATTTTCCGTTACGTCGTCGAACGAGCCAGTGGCAACAGCGCGCCATCTACGCAGTCATGGGCGCTTTATCACCGTGACTTGCCAGGCGGTAACAACGTGCCGGGCACCGGGGATCATCCCTATCTGGAAATAAGCCTGCCGCCCGAATTGGGAAACCCGCCGCGGATCGGCAAGGAGGAGGCGGATAAAGGCGTGCCGCTCACGGCGTTCTATCCGTTCATGCACGCCTATGACGTCGTCACCGTGGAGCTGAATCGCGAGCGTTTTACCTTCACGGTGCTACCCGGTGAGGAGGGCAAACCCTTCGTGATCGTCATCACGCGGGCGATGTTCGAACAGGCCGGTAATCGTCCGGATTTTGCGATTTCATACACCGTGGAATCCCAAGTGAACAACCCTACCGACAAGCGGCGCTGGTCGCGGACGATCCAGGCCGATGTCGATACGCAGCGCGTCACGCTAACGGCTCCGGATCTGAGCGAGAACCCGGACGACCCGAACGACGATCCAGATACCATTGACCTGAGCAAGGTGAAAGACTTCCTGTATGTGCTGGTCCATGTGTTTTCACCGCAATGGTTGACCGGCGATATTGTTCGAGTGAAGTACACCTGTTCACCTTTGACTGGGTCGGCCGTGACTCACAACGCTGAAGAAACAGTAGGACGGTTGCCTTTCACTTATAAAGTGCAGGTGCCGATGGCGAAGGTCCTCGCGGGGGGCGAGGTATCTGCGCTGTACGAACAAGTCAGGCAAGGCAGGGTCATAGCAGTCTCGACTGCTGCTGAGTCGCAAGTAATTGGTGAAGGCTCGATTAAACTGAATCCTCCGACGCTAGTCGGCACTGCCAGGTCCCTCGATCCCATGGAGCCGGCCACACTGCGCGTCGAGTATCTGCAAGCCCGCGCTGGCGACAACGCCCGTTTGGTCGAAATCAATCCCATACCGGGTGCCACACCTTTTCCGGCGATGGCGTTCAACGCGAACAAACGCACGAACACAGTCCTGACTCCGGCATTTCTTGCGACTCGGCAAGGGAGCCAACTGAGGTTTCGCTGGGTGTTGATTCGGGGCGGCGAGGAGATTGCCCAATCGCTGCCGCTAGTGTTGACGGTGAAACGGATCGAGGGCGGTGATGCCCGTTTGCCGTTAGCGGAAATTCTGCAGGCGAAGGCGGGTGGACTGAGCCTCGATGAGTTTGTTGGCGACGCAACCTTCCGACTTTTGCCATGGGTATTTATAGCGGTTGGGCAGGAAATTAATGTAACGATTGTGGATAGAAATCATGCACCTCTTCCGGTTTTGCAGAACTACCGTATAACCGAACACGACGTGACAAGCGGTTTGACCCGGGCAATCTCCCGTCCATGGCTCAATGACTTATTTGATAATGCCGCAATAACAGTCGAGGTCGAGCTAATAGTCGGCGGTCATACCGTTGCCTTCAAGAACGTCAACTATATTGTCAGCCTCCGATCGTATGCTGGTTATGAAGATTTCGACAGTTCGCACCTGATTGGTTTTAACCCCGGCTCCGTCCATACGTTTGCGAGCGGGATAACGCTAAAGTCATTGGGTGGAATTGTTCATTTGACGAATGTTCATACCACCGACCCCAACTACACGTCGTTACTTGGACGGGTCACGCTGAACATGCTTGGTACGGTGGAGTTCACCCTTCCGGGCTTGGCCAGGCATGTCAGCTTTTTGTTCGATTCGCACCAGTTGCACGAAGAGAATGCTGTGGTTTTTATGGATGAACGAGGCTATGTCATTGGGACGAGACCATTAACTTTTACAAACCTCTACCAATCCGCCTATGTCAGTTTCAGTGCGCCGGGCAACAGCCGAATAAAGTCATTCACTATTACTAATAGAAATGACATGTACGTCGACAGAATTGAAGTGAGGTAGGGGAATATCGACTCAAGAGGACGCGTACGGTGAACCGGATGCTGGACAGGCTTGATCCGCAGAATGCAGCTGGCTAACTGATCGTTCCCACGCTCTGCGTGGGAATGCAGCCCGGGACGCTCCGCGTCCCTTTCCAGAGCTGGAACGCGGAGCGTCCCTTGAGGCATTCCCACGCAGAGCGTGGGAACGATCAGTGGGTTTCAGTTCTCTTGCGCGCGGTAAGCCCCTGGCGTCACCCCGGTCCATTTCTTGAACGCCCGGTGAAACGCCGACGGTTCGGAAAACCCCAGCTGCTCGGCGATCTGTTGCAACGACAGATCCGCACGCCCCAAGTGATAAATCGCAATGTCCCTGCGCAACTGATCCTTCAATTCCTGAAAACTCGCCCCTTCTTCACGCAAGTGCCGGCGCAAGGTCTGCGGACTGATGTGCAGGTGTGCCGCCACCGCTTCCAAGTCCGGCCAGCGCGAACTGTCGCGGCTGAGCAAGCGGCGCAATTGGCTGCTCAGGCTGTCGCCGTCATCCGGGCGCGAGAGCAGGTCGGCGGGGGAGTGTTCAAGGAAGTGCTTGAGGGTGCGCTCGTCCTGTAACAACGGCATGTTCAAGTAACGACTGTGAAACAGCAGGCTGCTCTGCGCCGAGGAAAACACCATCGGGCAGGGGAACAGCAAGTCGTATTCCGCGCCGTGCCCGGGCTTTGGGTAACTGAAGGTCGCCTGCTCCAGCCGGATACGCTGACCGATCAGCCAGCTGCCGAGGCGATGCCACACCATCAATTGGCTTTCGGTCAGGAAATGGTCCGGGTCCTGGAACTTCGAATCGTCGAGGCTCAGGCGGATCATTTCATCTTCGCGGGTCAGGGTCAGACGCGGGCCGTCGGGGAATAGGCTATAAAACAATAAGCCGCGATGCAGTGCTTTTTCCAGATTGCGGCAGTGAATCACGGCATGGCACATCATTGCGAAGGTGCCGATTTTGCTGGGCACCGGCCCGAAGCCGAGGTATTCGTCGTCCAAAGCCTGCCACAAACCCTGGATCAAACGGGTGAACTGCTCAGGGGCAATGCGCGCGCGCGGCTCATCCAGCAACTCGGAGCTGATACCCAGTTGTTGCAAAAGATTGGAACAGTCATACCCGAGGCGTTTTGCGCCACCGAGGGCGGCACGGGCGAAATGACTGGCGATGGTGCGTTCGCGCATAGGAGGCAGGTCCGTCCATTGAACGGCGGATGGTAGCCGCGGTGGGTGGCGACGAACAAGGCGGATATCCGCCAAATTGCAGGATGAGGTCGGGTCGATGGGCGGAAACCCGCCACATTTTCTCGCCGATGGGTGGCAAGAAAAAGCTGTAACCCTTGATGTCAAAAGACATGCGGGGATTTTGCAGAAGGTGGCACGGGCCTTGCGATACAACCGGCAGATGCTTGCCGATGCGCAGCTCGACAAAACAAATCCCTCCAGTGCAGGAGGGTTCGCAATTGAAGTGTTCAGGGCAACAGATGGATGTTGTCACCGGGCACTCTTGAGGAACTTTGCAATGACGACTCGTCAGCCACTGTACAAATCCCTGTATTTCCAGGTGATCGTTGCCATCGCTATCGGCATCCTGGTCGGTCACTTCTACCCCCAGACCGGTGTAGCCCTCAAGCCGCTGGGTGACGGGTTCATCAAACTGATCAAAATGATCATCGCCCCGATCATCTTCTGCACCGTTGTCAGCGGTATCGCGGGCATGCAGAGCATGAAGTCGGTCGGCAAGACTGGTGGTTACGCGCTGCTGTACTTCGAAATCGTGTCGACCATCGCATTGCTGGTGGGTTTGGTGGTGGTCAACATCGTGCAGCCGGGCGCCGGCATGCACATCGACGTGACCACGCTGGATGCCTCCAAAGTCGCTCAATATGTGGCGGCCGGTGCTGATCAAAGTGTCGTTGGTTTCCTGTTGAATGTGATCCCGAACACCATCATCGGCGCATTCGCTACCGGCGATATCCTGCAAGTGCTGATGTTCTCGGTGATCTTCGGTTTCGCCCTGCATCGCCTGGGTGCCTACGGCAAGCCGATCCTGGACTTCATCGATCGCTTCGCCCACGTCATGTTCAACATCATCAACATGATCATGAAGCTCGCGCCACTCGGTGCCCTGGGCGCCATGGCGTTCACCATCGGTGCCTACGGTGTGGGTTCGCTGGTGCAACTGGGTCAACTGATGGCGTGCTTCTACATCACTTGCCTCGTGTTCGTACTGGTCGTGCTGGGCGCTATCGCTCGCGCTCACGGTTTCAGCGTGCTGAAAGTGATTCGCTACATCCGTGAAGAACTGCTGATCGTGCTGGGTACTTCTTCTTCGGAATCGGTACTGCCACGCATGCTGATCAAGATGGAACGCCTGGGCGCGCAGAAATCCGTGGTAGGTCTGGTGATCCCGACCGGTTACTCGTTCAACCTCGACGGCACTGCGATCTACCTGACCATGGCGGCGGTGTTCATTGCTCAGGCAACCGACACCCACATGGACATCACGCACCAGATCACCCTGCTGGTAGTGTTGCTGCTGTCCTCCAAAGGCGCTGCCGGTGTGACTGGTTCGGGCTTCATCGTATTGGCCGCTACCTTGTCCGCCGTTGGCCACCTGCCGGTTGCCGGTCTGGCGCTGATTCTGGGTATCGACCGCTTCATGTCCGAAGCTCGCGCACTGACCAACCTGGTGGGTAACGCTGTTGCCACTCTGGTTGTGGCCAAGTGGGTCAAGGAGCTGGACGTTGACGTGATGCACGCCGAACTGGCTTCTGGCGGTCGCGGTATCTCCGACGAACGCGTTGAAGACGATCTGGGCGTGGCCGAAGGCGCAACCCCAAGCAACGTCAAGTAAGACTTGCTGCAATGAAAAACCCGCTTCGGCGGGTTTTTTCATGCCTGGTATTTGAGCGTAACGGTCACAGCCGCTGACACTTCAGGTGATTGCTGCAACGCCATTGCCTGCCTAGGCTTGAAGCATCGCTCACGGAGATTGCTCATGCTCGGTCCACTGGCATCACTCAAGGTTCTGGATTTCTCGACATTGCTGCCGGGGCCGTTTGCCTCGTTATTGCTGGCGGACATGGGCGCTGAGGTATTGCGCATCGAATCGCCGACCCGCATGGACCTGCTACGGGTATTGCCGCCGCACGATCACGGCGTGTCCGCCAGCCACGCCTACCTCAATCGCAACAAGCGCAGCCTGGCGCTGGACCTCAAGCAACCCGAGGCGCTGGAGGTGATCAAGCAGTTGCTGGCGGACTACGACATCGTGCTGGAGCAATTCCGTCCCGGCGTGATGGAACGCCTGGGGCTGGGGTATGAAGCGTTGAAGGCGATCAATCCAAGGCTGATCTACGTGTCGATCACCGGCTACGGGCAAACCGGCCCCTACAAGGATCGCGCCGGTCACGACATCAATTATCTGGCGCTGGCAGGGTTGGCGAGCTACACCGGTCGCGCCGACAGTGGGCCGTTGCCGCTGGGCATGCAGGTGGCGGACGTCGCTGGCGGTTCGTTGCATGGGGTCATCGGCTTGCTGGCGGCGGTGATCGCCCGGCAACAATCCGGGGTGGGGCAGCACCTTGACGTGAGCATGACCGACTGCGCTTTCAGCCTGAACGCCATGGCGGGTGCCGGTTACCTGGCCTGCGGCGTGGAGCCGGGCAGGGAAGATCAAATGCTCAATGGCGGCAGCTTCTACGACTATTACCGCTCGCGGGACGGGCGCTGGTTGTCGGTGGGCAGTCTGGAGCCGGGTTTCATGAAGCAATTGTGTACCGCGCTGGGCCTGGAAGAACTGTCGGTGCTGGGCTTGTCGCCTCAGCCAGCCCAGCAAAAGAAGCTCAAGGAAGCGCTGAAAACTGAATTCGAGAAGCACGACTTTACCGAGCTGTGCTCCCTGTTTGCCGAACTCGATGCGTGTGTCGAACCGGTATTGAGCCTGGGTGAGGCGGTGCGGCATCCGCAGCTCAAAGCGCGCGAGCTGATGACGGAGGTGCCGCGTGGGGACGGTTCGACCCAGTCGCAGATGGCCTGTCCGTTGAAGTTTTCAGATGGATTGCCAGAACCCCGGCATGTTGGCGCGGCGCTGGGGCAGCATACGGATCAGGTGTTGGGGGAATTGGGGTTTGGTGCCGAGCGGATTGAGGAACTGAGGCGTGTCAAAGTGATTCTCTAGTGCCAGCAGGCCGCCATCGCCAGCAGGCTGGCTCCCACAATGGATCTGTGGCGTATCGATGATCCCCTGTGGGAGCCAGCCTGCTGGCGAAGAGGCCGGCCCAAACACCACAAATACGACTATTCGACCCGCATCTCCCCACTAAACACCAACGTGCTGCGGCATCTGCGACACAAATACCGCCGCCCTTGCCGCACCAGGCTATGGCGCTGGGCCGAGAACGGAAAGTCACTGTCGGCGCACGGGCATTTGTAGATATAGCGCGTCACGCTGCGGCGTTTGACGTCGTAGGTGTGGCAGCGGTTGGGCGGCAATTCATATACGCCGCGCATGATCAATTGCCACTCTTCGCCGTGCGGCTGGATGCTGTCGCCGAACAGTTGATGGGCGATCAGGTGCGCGACTTCATGGGCCACGGTCTGCTTGAGGAAATCTTCGGCGTTTTCCCGGTACAACTGAGGATTGAAGCGCAGCAGGTTCTCGTGCAAATGCGCGACACCGGCTTTTTGACCGCGCAGCTTGAGGCTCACCACGGGGCGTTTGAAGGAGCGTTTGAAAAAGGATTCGGCGAGTTGGTAACAGTCTTCGACGCGGGTATTGAGTTGCTCGGGCATGCTTGATGGATCTCCAGAGACGTCGAGTATGCCGCAACGCCGGGGCCTTGCGAATGGTCGATGTGCCGAGTGGTCGTCACCTTCTTTGTGCTTGGGCATTAGAAGGCCGCCTTGCGGCGGCCTGTATTGGCAGATCTGGTTATTAGTGGGTGAGTTGCTAATTGGTATAGACCGGCCCCACGCCGAGTCCCCAGACAATAACGGTAAACGCCATGATGGCTACCAGCACCACCAGGCCTACGGCAAGTACTGAACTGGAAAACAGGAATCCCTCGTCTGATGGAATGTTCATGAAGGTAGGTAAGCCCACATACAGCAGGTAAACGGTGTAGCAGATAGCCGCTGTACCGACGACCATCCCCAGCCACATGTGTGGATACAGCGCCGCCAGACCGCCAATGAACAGCGGAGTCGCGGTATAGGTCGCAAACGCAACACAACGGGCCAGGCTCGGATTGGCGTCGTACGTGCGGGCCATCCAGTGGATGAATGCGCCCATCACCGCGACACCGCCGAGCATCGCCAGGTACGACATGACCGTCATCCATAGCGCGCTTTCATGGGTCAGCATCACCGGAGCCCGGCTGCCAATGACCCAGCCGACTTGAGTGGTGCCGATAAATGCCGACACGGCGGGGATCGCCGCCAGAATCAGCGTGTGCGTCAGGTACATGTGGCTGATGCTTTCCTCTTGGTCGCCACGGATTTCTTTCCATTCCTGGTCGGGGTGGGTGAAGAGCCCCACTACGTGATGGATCATGCCAGTCACTCCTCTTGTTTTTACCGTCGCCCCCCAGTGGAGCGCTTACAGGCCAAAGTGGCCAAGTAAGTAATAGGTCTGGATATATAAGCGACCTTATGTCGCAGTATAGAAAGGACTTACCCGCACAGGTGATAGGGGCTTAGAGCAAATCGCGCTGTAAACACTTGCGTTAATCGCCGCAGGGTCTGTCACCGCCCACCGGGGGCTCTTCGCCCGTGACCGGTTTTTGCGTAAAATGCCGGCCTTTCGTCACACTCACGGATTCGCGTCATGGGCACACTCACGGTCAACCAGAACAAACTGCAAAAGCGCCTGCGCCGTCAGGCCGGTGAAGCTGTTGCCGATTTCAACATGATTGAAGACGGCGACAAGGTCATGGTCTGCCTGTCCGGGGGCAAGGACAGCTACACCATGCTCGACGTGCTGCTGCACTTGCAGAAGGTCGCGCCGATCAAGTTTGAAATCGTGGCCGTGAACATGGACCAGAAACAGCCTGGCTTCCCTGAGGAAGTGCTGCCGGCGTACTTGAAAACGCTGGGCATCGAGTACCACATCGTCGAGAAAGACACCTATTCGGTGGTCAAGGAACTGATCCCGGAAGGCAAGACCACCTGCTCGTTGTGCTCACGCCTGCGTCGCGGCACGCTCTACACCTTTGCCGACGAAATCGGCGCGACCAAAATGGCCCTGGGGCACCATCGCGACGATATCGTCGAGACGTTCTTCCTCAATATGTTCTTCAACGGCTCGCTCAAGGCCATGCCGCCCAAGTTGCGCGCCGACGACGGCCGTAACGTGGTGATCCGTCCGCTGGCCTACTGCAACGAAAAAGACATCCAGGCCTACTCGGACTTGAAGCAATTTCCGATCATCCCGTGCAATCTCTGCGGTTCTCAGGAAAACCTGCAGCGCCAAGTGGTCAAGGAGATGTTGCAGGAGTGGGAGCGCAAGACCCCGGGCCGCACCGAAAGCATTTTCCGCAGCTTGCAAAACGTCATCCCGTCGCAACTGGCGGACCGCAACCTGTTCGACTTCACCAACCTGCGTATCGACGAAACCGCCGCATCGCGGTTCGTCAATGTCGTGAACCTCTAAACGCAATCACTGTGGGAGCCAGCCTGCTGGCGATGGCGGTGGGTCAGACACATCATTGTTGACTGACCCACCACCATCGCCAGCAGGCGACTCCCACAGGGGTCTATTTCACTTATTCATCAGGAGAGGGCATGCGCGATTACAAGTGGCTGCACGAATACTGTCTGAACCGCTTCGGTTCGGCGGCTGAACTGGAAGCCCATCTGCCCGTTCCCAAGACCCCGGCGCAATTGCGCAAGATCAGCGATGATCGCTACCTCTCGACCATGGCGTTGCGCGTCTTCCGCGCCGGCCTCAAGCACAGCCTGGTGGACGCCAAGTGGCCGGCATTTGAAGAAGTGTTCTTCAAGTTCGACCCGGAAAAAGTCGTGCTGATGAGCGCCGAGCACCTGGAGCGCCTGATGCAGGATGCGCGGATCATCCGACACTTGGGCAAGCTCAAAAGCGTGCCGCGCAATGCGCAGTTCATTCTGGATGTGGCCCATGAAAAGGGCAGCTTTGGCGAATTGATCGCCGACTGGCCAGTGACCGACATCGTCGGCTTGTGGACCTTTCTGAAAAAACGCGGGCATCAATTGGGAGGGCTGTCGGCGCCGCGCTTCTTGCGCATGGTCGGCAAGGACACGTTTGTACCGAGCTACGACGTAGTCGCGGCGTTGAACGCGCAGAAGATCGTCGACAAGGTGCCGACCAGCCTGCGCGATCAGGCGTTGGTGCAGGATGTGTTCAACCAGTGGCATGAACAGAGTGGCGGGCGGGCGATGAGCCAGATTTCGATGATGCTCGCGTACACCGTCAATCATTAAGACCGAGTCGCGGCAATCGCCAGCAGGCTGGCTCCCACAGGGGACTTGCGTACGCCACAAATCCAGTGTGGGAGCCAGCCTGCTAGCGATTGCAATCTGTCAGGCAGCGGACGTCTCGCCTTCGCCCGCCAGCTTGCGATTCAACTGAAACCGCCACCGCACATACAGCAACGCCGAGCAAAACACCGCCAGGCTTGCGCCCATCTCCAGCAAACCGAACAACTGCCGGTTCGGGTCATACGCGGCCAACGCGCCCTTGATGAAATACAGGTTCACCACAAAACACATCCACGAATGCCCGCGTGCGCTGCCGACTATCATTCCCGGCGCCAATAACAGCAGGGGCACCAGCTCGATCAGCAGAATCACCCAGGGCCGCGCGCCATGCAGGTCGGCGATCAGCAGGTAATAGACGCACAACAACCCCACCAGGCCGAAAAAGCACAACAGGCTGACAACCCGCATCGCCCGGACTCGCGGTTCGAGCCATTCGATGGCGGGCAGAATCTTCGGCTTCTTCGCCATGTCAGTCCTCCAGCTTCAGTGCAGTCTTCGCCAGCCGCAGGCCCAGCGCCCGGCACAGCGCGACTTCATGCTGATTCAATCCCTGTTTGCCATCGGCCCCGGCGTGATGGCTGGCGCCGTAAGGCGTGCCGCCGCCACGGGTTTCCAGCAGGGCCGATTCGCTGTAGGGCAGGCCGGTGATCAGCATGCCGTGGTGCAGCAACGGCAGCATCATCGACAGCAGCGTGGTTTCCTGGCCGCCATGCAGGCTCGCGGTCGAGGTGAAGACGCCAGCCGGTTTGCCCACCAGAGCGCCGGTCAGCCACAGGTTGCTGGTGCCGTCGAGAAAGTACTTGAGCGGCGCCGCCATGTTGCCGAAACGGGTCGGGCTGCCCAGGGCCAGGCCTGCGCAGTTTTTCAAATCATCGAGGCTGGCGTACAGCGCGCCTTCGTCGGGAATGTCCGGCGACACGGCTTCGCATTCGGTGGAGATCGCCGGCACGGTGCGCAACCGCGCTTCCATTCCGGCCTGTTCGACACCACGGGCAATCTGCCGCGCCATTTCATTGGTCGAGCCGCTGCGGCTGTAATACAGAACCAGAATGTACGGTGCGCTCACGGCAGCAACTCCAGCACATTCTCCGGCGGACGGCCGATGATGGCTTTGTCGCCGACTTCCAGAATCGGTCGCTCCATGAGTTTCGGGTGAGCGGCGATGGCAGCGATCAACTGCGCCTCACTCAGGCTGGCGTCGGCCAGGTTGAGGGTTTTGTACTCATCCTCACCGGTACGCAGCAGTTGCCGGGCACTGATGCCGAGCTTGGTCAGCAGACCCTGTATTTGCGCGGCGTCCAGCGGCGTTTCCAGGTAACGGACCACAGTCGGGGCCAGGCCACGGGCTTCGAGCAGTTCGAGCGCACCGCGGGATTTCGAGCAGCGCGGATTGTGATAAAGCGTCAGATCGGTCATGTGCGGGTCGCATCTTGCGTAAGGTGGCGGCTATTCTAACTGGGCAGCGCGTAATCCAGAACCTTGCGAGGCGATGGGTCGCAGGCGCATTCAATTTTGAACAAGGAACACGACATGACAAGGCGACTGGCAGCGGCATTGGCAATCATTGGCGCGTTGATGCTGGGGGGCTGTGGCAACGACTATGGGATCGACCAGAATGGCCACAAAGTCGCCGCCGAACGCTTGGACAAGCAATGGGTGGTGCTCAATTACTGGGCCGAGTGGTGTGGCCCATGCCGGACCGAGATCCCGGAGTTGAATGTGCTGGCCGAACAGCTCAAAGACAAAAAGATCGGCGTGTTCGGGGTCAATTTCGACAATGTGCAGGGTGAGGAGCTCAAAAGCGCCAGTGAAAAACTGGGGATCAAGTTCACGGTGCTGGCGTCGGACCCGGCCGATCTTTTTGAACTGCCACGCAGCGAGGCGCTGCCGGTGACGTACATCATCGATAACCGGGGCAAGGTGCGTGAACAACTGATGGGCGAGCAGACAGCGGCGGGGGTGATGGCCAAGCTCGAGGCGTTGCAGGCGAAGAACTGAAAGCAAAGGATGATGATCGTTCCCACGCCTCGACGGGGGAACGATCACCAGGTTCAGTCAGAGGATCAACCCTCTTCCAGCCACCAGCGCAACGGCTTGCCCTCGGCCGGCCAGAAGCGCATCTGCTCGATTGGCGATACGTCCCAGCGCTGTACGCCTTCCAACGCCTGCAAGAAGCGCTGTTCCTGCTCCATGACTGCCGGCGCACACAGCTTGCGGGTGCTGCCGATCTTGCCGAAGCTCAGTTTCTCGCCGTCGAGCGTGTATGGCGCGAACCAATGGTTGCAGCCGCCGTTACCGTAGGCCCGACCGTCTTCACCCAGGGTGATGGTCAGGTGGCTGTAATCCATCAACGGACGTTCGCCGATCCATTCCAGAATGTAGCTGCGATTTTGTTCAAGTTGTACCGGCTCGGCAGCGCAGCCCATCAGGCTGGCACCAACGATTGCGGGTAGAGCGAGGCGTTTCATTACGCGGGCTCCTGGCATTTCGGGCACAGGTGCTTTTCGCCAACGGCGGTCCAGCCCAGCTCGGCAATCCGCGCGGTGGCCGCCGGTTTTTCAGCCTTGTTACCCAGCTTGGCGTCGACTGCGAACTCGAAACTCAGCTCTTTGGCGCAGCTGTCGCAATTGACTTTCCAGGTGTGGATCGCCAATTCGCCAAACACCGGACCACTGGCCACTGCGACCCATTGGCCTGGCGGATTGATCAAGTGGCGAACCGTTTCAACGGTCAGGCGCATGGACAAGTCCTTGGCGCCTTTGAGGGTCACGACCAGCACGTCGTTATTACGAATCGAGCCGCCGTTGCCGGTGACTTGATAACGCCCCGGCACGAGAGCGCGGCATTCGGTGAGGGTGTGTTGCGGGTTCATCAGGCTGTAGCGGAAATCGTGTTCGACCATGGGTCCTCCAAATATGCGCGGTATGCTATCACGGGCCTGCACGCAGCATGGCGCGGGCAGATGACCTTCGATCAGGTTCAAATTACCCACCGACTCATGGCAAACTGCCGCTTTTGCATCTCTAGGGAACGGACATGGCGTTAATCGAATGTTATGAGTGCAAGCAGAGCATCAGCTCCGCGGTGTCTGCTTGCATTCATTGCGGTGCACCGGTGGCAAAGGTGCAAGCAACCACGTCGACGCCTGCAGCGGCACCGCTTTCTTTCGGGCGTTTGCCTGCGGATGAGAAAGTGGCGAGGGTGACCCCGGCTGCATTTGGACGCAAACGCAAAACCCAGGGCCCGGTCGAGGTTCAGGCCGCAACACCAACACCGGTTCTCAACGGGCCGCGTCCGGTGGAACTCTGGCTGAAACTGATGATTTTCTTCATGCCGCCGTTTTTTGTCTGGTTCCTGCTGCGTCGTGGGCATTCATTGGGGCAGCGTTTGCTGGGCTTCGGCTGGCTGGGGCTGATGATCCTGTTGTCCAAGGCCTGAGAACAGTCAGCCCTCGACCCGATTCTGCGGCGCCCCGGCGGCCCACGCTGCGATGTTCTGCAAGGTCGTCGCGGCAATTGCCGCCAAGGCTTCGCGGGTCAGAAAGGCCTGGTGCGCGGTGATGATCACGTTCGGAAAGGTCAGCAGCCGCGCCAGCACGTCGTCCTGCAACGGCAAGTCGGACCGGTCCTCAAAGAACAGCTGCGCCTCTTCTTCATACACATCCAGCCCCAGATAACCCAGTTGGCCGTCCTTCAGTGCGTCAATCAGCGCTGGCGTGTCTACCAGGCCGCCACGCCCGGTGTTGATCAACATGGCGCCGGGCTGCATGTGCGCCAGTGATTCGCTGTTGATCAAGTGTTTGCTCTGCTCATTCAGCGGGCAGTGCAGGCTGATGATCTGCGACTCGGCCAGCAGTTGCGGCAAACTGAGGTAGCGGGCGCCAAGGGCTTCGACCTGGGGATTCGGATAGGGATCGTAGGCCAGCAACTGGCAGCCGAAGCCGTTCATGATTTTGGCGAAGGTCGCGCCGATCTGCCCGGTGCCGACCACGCCGACGGTCTTGCCCACCAAATCGAATCCCGTCAGCCCGTGCAAGCTGAAATCCCCTTCGCGAGTGCGGTTGTAGGCGCGGTGCAATCGGCGATTGAGCGCCAGGATCAGCGCCACCGCGTGCTCGGCCACGGCATGCGGCGAATAGGCCGGGACCCGCACAATCGAAAGTCCCAAGCGCTTTGCTGCTGCCAGATCAACGTGGTTATAGCCGGCAGAGCGCAGGGCGATCAGCCGTGTGCCACCCGCCGCCAAACGTTCGAGCACCGGGGCGCTGAGGTCATCATTGATAAAGGCGCAGACCACCTCGTGAGCATCGGCCAGCGCCACCGTGTCGAGACTCAGCCGTGCGGACTGAAACTGCAGTTCAATACCGGCGGGCAGATCGCAGCTCAGAAAGCTGTCGCGGTCATAGGTCTGGCTGCTGAATAGAATCGTGCGCATGGTGACCTCCTGGATAACGGGTGCAGTCGCGCTTATGTAGCAGGACCCAGTGAGATTAGCGCTGATGGAGATCAGCGCCATTGCGCTGCATCAAGCGTTAATACGGGCGTGGGCGGCCAGGCGATTGATCGCGCGGTCGAGTTCTTCCAGCGCGCCGGTGGCTTTGGGGTCCTGTTGCTTGAGCAAGGTTTCGCTGCGCTGGCAGGCGGCACGCAGTTGCGGGACACCGCAATAACGCGTCGCGCCATGCAAGCGGTGAACGCGCTCGATCAGGGCGTTGTGGTCTTTGGTTTCACGAGCAACGCGAATCGCCTCGCGGTCCGCTTCCAGGGACGCCAGCAACATCGCCAGCATGTCCGCCGCCAGATCGGCTTTGCCGGCCGCCAGGCGCAAACCTTCGTCGTGGTCGAGCACCTGCAATTCATGAGCGCCGCCGAGGCTGTCGCTGGAACGCTCCGGACCGTGATTGCGCAACGCCAGGCCGGTCCACTTCAGCACCACCTGCGCCAGTTGCCGTTCGCTGATCGGTTTGGTCAGGTAGTCGTCCATGCCACTTTGCAGCAGGGCGCGTTTTTCGTTGGCCATGGCGTGGGCGGTGAGGGCGACAATGGGCAGCGGCGTGCAGTGTCGTTCGGTTTCCCATTGGCGAATCGCTTCGGTGCTTTGGCGTCCATCCATGCCAGGCATTTGCACGTCCATCAGCACCAGGTCGAAGGTTTCGGTTTGCACCGCCTTGACCGCCGCGTAACCGCTTTCCACCGCAAGAACCTTGGCGCCCATGTCTTCGAGCAGGGTTTGCACCAGCAACAGGTTGGCCGGGTTGTCGTCGACGCACAGCACTTTTGGCGCGCGGCTCGACACCGGTTCGCCAGGCTCGCTGCGCTGCTGGCGCGGATTGACCAGGTCGGACAATGCCCGACGCAGCTTGCGGGTGCAGGCCGGTTTGGCCTGAAGCTGGCTGTGCGGATTGGGCACCGAAAGATGAAACAGCGTCTGTTCGGTGGTCGGGCACAGCACCAGCACTTTGCAGCCCAGGTGTTCGAGGTCCCAGATGTGCTGGTTGAGGCGCTCGGGCGGCATGTCGTTGCTGGTGATCCCGAGCACCGCCAGGTCGATCGCCTGATCGGTCTGATGCGCACCGGTTACACCATTGGCCAAGCTTTCCAGGGTGTTGAACGGCGTCACCGCGAGGCCGCAATCTTCCAATTGATGCTGCAACGCCTGACGCGCCAGTTCGTGGTTTTCCAGCACCGCCACGCGGCGCCCGAGCAGCGGCGGGCCGGGCAGGTCTTCGGCGTCATCGCGGGTTTTGGGCAAGCTGAGGCTGATCCAGAATTCAGAGCCTTCCCCCGGCGTGCTGTCGACACCGATCTCGCCCCCCATCTGTTCGATCAACCGCTTGGAAATCACCAGCCCGAGGCCGGTGCCCCCCGGCTGGCGCGACAGCGAATTGTCGGCCTGGCTGAACGCCTGAAATAGCGCGCGCACGTCCTGGTTCGACAGGCCGATGCCGGTATCTTGAATGCTGATGCGCAGTTGCACGCTGTCTTCATGCTCTTCTTCAAGCATGGCCCGGGCGACGATAGTGCCCTCGCGGGTGAACTTGATTGCGTTGCTCACCAGGTTGGTGAGGATCTGCTTGAGTCGCAGCGGATCGCCCACCAGCGACAACGGCGTGTCGCGGTACACCAGGCTCACCAGTTCAAGCTGTTTGGCGTGGGCGGCCGGGGCGAGGATGGTCAAGGTGTCTTGCAGCAGGTCGCGCAGGTTGAACGGGATGTTGTCGAGTACCAGTTTGCCGGCCTCGATTTTCGAGAAGTCGAGGATCTCGTTGATGATCCCCAGCAGGCTGTCGGCGGATTTCTCTATGGTGCCCAGATAATCGAGCTGGCGCGGGGTCAATTCGCTTTTTTGCAGCAGGTGGGTGAAGCCGAGAATACCGTTGAGCGGCGTGCGGATTTCATGGCTCATGTTGGCCAGGAACTCGGATTTGATCCGGCTCGCTTCCAGCGCTTCCTTGCGCGCCAGGTCCAGTTCGATGTTCTGGATCTCGATGGTTTCCAGGTTCTGGCGCACGTCTTCGGTGGCCTGATCGACGCTGTGCTGCAATTCTTCTTGAGCGTTTTGCAGCGTGCCGGCCATGCGGTTGATGCCGGACGCCAGCTCATCCAGCTCCTGGCTGCCAAGCGGTGGCAGGCGGGTTTCCAGGTGGCCGTCCTTGAGTTGCGCCACCGCCAGTTTGATCTGGCTGATCGGTCGGTTGATCGTGCGGCCCATGCGCAGCGCCAACAGCGTCGCACCGGCGAGGCCCGTGCCGATCAACAGCAGACTGGCGAACAGGCTGCGGTAACCGCGCAGCAGCATGCCGTTGTGGGACAGTTCGAGTTCGACCCAGCCCAGCAGGCGATCGGCTTCTTCGGGAATCAAGTCACCGGCCAGGTTGCGGTGTTTACCGAACACCGGCAGCAGGTAACGCGTGGCATCGTTGCCACTGCGGCGCAGCATCTGCGAGCCGTTGCCCATGGGCGCCTGATTGAGCATGGTCGGGCCGGCATGGGCCAGCGGCGTGCGGTCGGGGGCGAGGAAGGTCACGGCGCGAACGTCGGCGGTTTCCAGCGACTGGGTAGCGATGCGCTCCAGCAGCTCACTGTCTTTGTGGCTCATGGCCGGAGCGACCAGCGGCGCGAGCTGTTCGGCGATCATTTCACCGCGCTGCATCAGTTGGGCTTGCAGGTCCGATTGCTGCATCCAGGTGAAATAGCCGCCCAGGACCAATGCCATCAGGGTGGTCGGCAACAGGGTCAGCAACAGCACGCGGCCTTTAATTCCCAGTTTCGTGAGCACGCATCTCTCCTGCATCCAGCTATTGATTGACCTGCGCGTACATCCGGCACGCGCCACTTGGGCAGTGTAGCGATTTGCATGCGGGCAATCTTCGTAAAATTGATGTCGTCATTCGTCCAGCGCAACGGCGCTTTAGCGTCAGGGGCAAACCTTGGGTTGCCCATCGGCAGGCAATCTTGAATAATCTACAACTGAGAATTATTTGCAGATACTCATGACTCCCATGTCTGTTGGCCACCCCCGAATCCTGTCCATCGAAGACGACCTCGTACTCGGTGCCTACGTGCATGAGCATTTGGGGCGCTGCGGATTTCAGGTGACCTGGTGCCAGAACGGGCGAGAGGGCCTGGCCATCGCGCGTGCGCAAACCTTTGATGTGGTGTTGATGGATATTCTGCTGCCGGGGCTGAACGGTCTGAACGTACTGACGCAATTGCGACAGAGTCATTCCACCCCGGTGGTGTTGATGTCGGCGCTGGGCGCCGAGGCGGACCGCATCAGCGGTTTTCGTCTGGGGGCCGACGATTACCTGCCCAAACCCTTCAGCATCGCCGAGTTGCGGGTGCGCATCGAGGCGATCCTGCGCCGGGTGGCGCTCGACCGTCGACCGCAGCCTTCACCGCTTGCACTTTCCCAGGATAGCCTGCGTTTTGACGATGAGCGGTGCGAGGTTTTCCATGGCGAGCATGCCGCGGGCCTGACCCGCAGCGAGTACCGTTTGCTGGAAACGCTCAACCGCAATGGCGATGAAGTGTTGAGCAAAGCCTTCCTTTATCAGCACGTGCTGCAACGCGGGTACGCGGCCCATGACCGCAGCCTCGATATGCATATCAGCCAGATCCGTCGCAAGCTAAACGCCATCGGTTACACCGAACGCAAAGTGCGCACGGTCTGGGGCAAGGGTTATGTATTGAGTGCCGGCGATGAAATGGTCTGACCTGCCGGGCCGGCATTCACTGTTCTGGAAACTGGCGTGTCTGTTGGTGGCGTTCTGTCTGCTGATGATCTGGCTGAGCTGGTCCTGGGGGCGATACATGGAACAGAGGAACCTGTTCCTCTCCGACGAGGCCCGGGGCACGCTGACCCGCTACGCCGCCGAGGCCGAGCATGCCTGGAATCAACGTCAGAGCGCAGGCATCGATGTCTGGCTGCAGGAGCTGGGCACGCGTGAAACCACATGGGTCGGTGTCATCGGCGGCGATTTGCAGTCCTTGAGCAGCTACCCGCTGACCGACAAGGAAGTCCAGCGCCTGACCTTTTTGCGCGGGCTGGATTGGCCCACGAGTCTTCATACCAAGGGGCTTCCCTGGTTGAGAATCCCTTTTCCGAACGACCCGGCGGTCGGCAGCCTGGTGATCGAACTGCCCCAGCGCTTCATGCCCGGCCAATACCGGGTGTTCTGGCGCGTGATCACCAACGGCATCATTCCTGGGTTGTTCACGTTATTGCTGTGCGTCGGTCTTTATCGGCTGCTGGTCGTACCGTTGAACAGCTTGCGTGAACAAGCCAACGCCTGGCGTGCCGACCCGTTGAATGTGCGCCTATCAAGCAACACCACCAATCGCCCGGATGAACTGGGTGAGCTGGGCCGGGCGTTCGATCACATGGCCGAGCGCCTACAAAGCAGCGTGGCCCTGCAGCAGCAACTGCTGCGCGACCTGTCCCACGAGCTGCGTACGCCGCTGAGCCGCTTGCGGGTCGCCAGCGAAAGCGAGCAGGGGCTGCCGCAATTGCGTGAGCGTATTGGTCGGGAAGTCGATGGCATGCAGCGTCTGGTGGAGGACACGCTTCAACTGGCATGGCTCGACACCGAGCGCGCGCCGCTGCCCGACGAAGCGATCCAGCTTCAGGCGCTGTGGGAAATGCTCACGGAAAACGCCTGCTATGAAAGTGGCTGGCCGGCCAGTCAGTTGCACTGTTCGGTGGATTCGTCTTGCTGGGTTCGCGGCCATCTCAACACTTTGGCGCAGGCGCTGGAAAACATCCTGCGCAATGCCATTCGTCATTCCCCGAGTGGCGGCATCGTCCGTCTTGGCGCAGAGCGCGATGGCGACTTCTGGCATGTGTGGCTGGAAGATGAGGGCGGCGGGGTGGCTGACGCGGATCTTGAGCGGATCTTCAGTCCGTTCATTCGCCTCGATGGCTCACGGCCGGGGGATGGCGGGTTTGGCTTGGGATTGAGCATCGCCAGAAATGCGGTAAAGCGCCAAGGCGGGAGTCTTTGGGCTGAAAATACCAGGACCGGGTTGCGGTTGAATATGCGGTTGGTAGCGGATGATGACGTTGCCAGAGATGACGCCATCGCGAGCAGGCTCACTCCCACATTAGATGTGTGCGACCCGCAAATCGCGTAACCCGTCTGGATCCCTGTGGGAGCGGGCTTGCTAGCGAAGAGGCCCTCCCTGCCACCAAAAAGCCGGTTTCGCCGGAGCGTTCCCGTTTTTTTGTACGACGTTTCCTAAAGCGTATTACCGACACCTTCAGCCTGACTCGACTGAATAGACTCGCGTTCTTCCTCTTCCTCAGGAGTCCGGCATGAATGCATCCAGCGTCCCCGACAATGCAACCGACGACCGCTTCAATGAAGTGCTTGCGCTGATTCAACGTGCCAAACAGCAGGCCATGCAGGCGGTGAATACCCAGTTGATTGAGCTGTATTGGCAGGTGGGTGCTTACATCAGTCGCAAGCTGGAACGGGCCGAGTGGGGGGACTCGGTGGTCAGTCAATTGGCCGAGCATCTGGCCAAGACTCAACCGGGGTTGCGTGGTTTTACTCGGCGTAACCTGTTCCGAATGCGTCAATTCTACGATGCGTACCGCAGCAATGAAAAAGTGTCAGCACTGCTGACACAATTACCCTGGACCCATAATTTGCTCATCCTGACTCAGAGCAAGATCCCGGAAGAACGTGAGTTTTACCTGCGTATGGCGATTCAGGAGAGGTGGTCGTCGCGCTGTTTTACCCGGTCGAACTTGTTTCGCATGCGCTACCTCTACGAGATTTATCACGCTGAAGAGAAAGTCGCACCACTGGTGCGACAATTATCCTGGTCGCACAACTTGATCATTTTCAGACAGAGTAAACGGCGAAGGAGCGGGAGTTTTACGTCCGTTTGGCAGTTCAGGGAAAATGGTCGAAGCCCGAACCGAGCGTCAATTCAAGAATGCGCTGTTCGAACGAAGCGTGACCCCAACCAGCAAAAAAATCTGCAGGGCTGACACAAGTGCACCCTTCAGCGCGAAGCATAATAAACTGACCATGGATGGCGCCAGAAATAGATATATTCTAAAAAATACTTCCAAACGTTTTTTAATCAACCGCTCAGTAACCCGTTAATTTCGGTGATATCGACTTCGCTTAATGTACCTGTCGTAGCCTTAAGCTTTAATTGGGCTAGCAAGATGTCATAACGTGCGCGTGACAGTTGCTGAACTATATCACTGTATTTTCTTTGGGCTTCTAGCACGTCTATTCCAACTCGCACTCCGATTTTGTATCCGATCTGATTGGAAGTCGCTGCCAAGCGTGCGGATGATTTTGCAGCCTCAAGCGCTTTTTCCTGCGCAATGCCGTCCATTACACCCGACCAGGCCTGTGCAGCTGTCAGCGCAGCCAAACGGCGTGCATCCTCTAATTCAAATTCTGTTTGCTCTTGCATCGCTACTGCTTGCCGAGTAGCAGAACTCAGCCTGCCTCCGCTATACAGCGGCATACTAAAACGCAGTCCAATACTAGTTGAATCAATACTATTTGTGCTGGCGTTAGGGTTCTGTTGCATACTTTGATTTAAAATCAAATCTACAGATGGCAGGTGTTCTGCTTTGCGTATACGTACTTCGTTGCTAGCGATGCCCAGAAGAAGTTCCTGTGCTTGTACGTCAAGGTTGAATCGCTCGGCCATCTTAATCCACATGGCCAGCTCTGATGGCTGCGGCGGTGAGAAAGTGGCATTGGCATGTAAGCCCTTCAATATGCCCGGCTGCTGCCCAATGATTCCGACTAAGGCGTATTGAGCCAGATGGAGATCGCTTTTAGCTTTTATAAACTGCGCCGTGCTTTGATCAAAACTGGCCTGAGCCTCATTGACGTCGATGATACTGATGTTGCCTAGCTCAAAGTTTTTTTTGGCAATTGCCAACTGCTCCCCATTAGCAGTTCGTAAATCTCGAACGGCTTGAAGCACATCGGTTGAATTCAGGACTTCAAAATAGGAGTGAGCAACACGCAACAACAAGCCCTGCGCAGCACTTTCGAGGTGGATTTGTGCCTGCGCACGCTGGAGTTCACCCTGCTGGAACTGAACCCAATTCTGCCAGCGAAAGATTGGTTGTATCAATTGGATGCTATAACTTTGATTCCGTCTTTTTTGCTCGGTATTAGCGCTAGGTGTATGGTGATTTGACTCAACCCAATGGCTTTGAGTGTCTAGAGATATTTGGGGAAGAAGCCCTGCTCTGCCTTGTAGCCAGTGTTCCTGACCTATACGTTGATGAGCTTTCGCCGCTGTGTACTGAGCATCATGTAATAAAGCTAGTCGATATATCTGTAAAAGATCACTCTCTTGAGCCTGCGTTGCTGTAGCCTCCAACAAAAATATTGCACTCATGAAAAATTTTCTGATGCTCATTAGTTGTCTAGCCTCGTCTCATCGAGACGAACATCTTCCATGATGATCCCATTGTTCAAGCATATAAGACGCTTAGCAAAGGCGATTGTTTCACGGCGGTGAGCAATTATGATTCGGGTCATTGGCATCTCACACAATGTCCTTACTATATGCTGCTCGCTGTGTAGATCCAAGTGGCTGGTTGCCTCGTCAAGTACAAGTATTTTAGGGTTTCTATATAAAGCTCTCGCCAAAAAAATTCGCTGTTTCTGTCCGCCTGAAAGCCCTGAGCCCATCTCTGATACAAGTGTTTGATAGCCCATGGGCATATCGGAAATGGTCCTGTGGATGTCAGCAAGGCGAGCTACTTCAGTTACGCGATCCAGACAAAAGTCAGGGTCGAAACACGCAATATTTTCGGCCAGTGAACCAGCAAGTAACTGGTCCTCCTGCATTACAACACCTACTAAACTGCGACATGCCTGAGAGCCGAGATGACGCATAGGTATTCCGCCAATCAGAATTTCCCCTTCTGTCGGTGTGAGCAAACCAAGTATTAATTTAAGTAGTGTAGTTTTGCCGCAACCAGAACGTCCGACGATAGCCACAGAATCCCCGGCGTGGATCGTGAGTGATAAGTTGTGTATGACCGAGGGCTCACCCAACGCGTATCGGTATGAAACGTGCTTAAGTTCGATGCTGGGCTCTATGCGAGCAATATCAGTTTCCATCTGTCCGTCAGACTCTGGCAATTCCAGAGCAATATCGGCCAATCTTTCAGCATGTAACGAAAGCATCCGGATTTCGATACCCAAGTCAATAAGCTTGCTTGCACGTCCAGAAAACTGAGTCTTGTAGGCGATGAATGCTAGCAACATACCCATTGATAGTGCGCCCTGCAGTACGGCGGAGCCTCCAAAATAGAGCAGAAGCATCCCTTCCAATCCAAAAATTAAGATGTTCAAGCATGAAAATACCAACAATATTTTTTGTGTTGTCACATCTCGGTTTTGGACATCCGCAATTAGATTTTGCCACGTTGCTAATCGCAACGTGGTGCCGTTAAAGAGTTTGATAGGCAAAACTGCTTTTATTGTTTCTAAGAAGTAAGTGTTTTCTCGGGCGCCTAGCACAATGCGCTCTTCAGAAGCGTTGCGGAGCGGGTGGTAAAAAATAAGTCTTAGGGCGCCGTACAATACCAATGCAATCAACACTATCGATGAAAGTGTGGAGCTATAGAAAAACATCATTGTCAGTGTTGCTATTGCGACTAATCCATCAAGTAATCCTGTGATGGCACCGTTTGTCATTATTTTGCGAATGACAGCTAATGATTGAAAACGGGCTGCAATATCTCCAAGTTGACGTTTTTCGAAAAACGACCAGGGTAGGCGTAGCATATGGCTGAACAAGTTTCCCGACCACTGAATTGCCACTTGCTGGCCTAAACGCAACGCCATCCAGCCTTGAGCCATTCGAAGGACAAAATCAATTACCATCAATAGACAGCCCCCAAGTACGGCAAGTAATAGTAAATCGTGATCGGACGACACCAGTGCCCCGTCAATTACCCATTGAGTTACTTGGGGGGAAAGAAGTGCTACCAATTCCAGCGCTAACGCGAGTGCAAAAATGTTGCCTAAAGCGCGCTTGAGTCCGGTGATACGACCAATCAAGTCACGCAGGCGGACTCGAACTTTCTGTGATTGGGGCTGAAATGTTGCGTTAGGTGTCAATTCCAGCGCAACACCTGTGAAATGCCTCGAGACTTCAGACAATGCCATCACTCTACGACCATATGCAGGGTCCAGCAGAGTCAGGCTGCTTCCTTTTACTCTCTCCAACACCACAAAATGGTCCATATTCCAGTGCAAAATGCAGGGTGTACGCAAAAGGTGTAATTCCTCCAACTCCAACCGCAGAGGCCTGCAGGAGAAATTTAGTGACTGAGCGTGACGCATTAACTGGGAGAGGGTAGTTCCCTTTAGAGAAATGGAGAATTGTCTTCGCATGGTCGTTAGATCCAACTGCAATCCGTGAAATGCGGCAATCATGACTAGGCATGCAAGACCACACTCTTGGCTCTCTACTTGCAACGTAACTTTCATGAGTTAGAGTGTCCTTGGAAATGAGCCTAATTTAATCAGGTTCTGGAGAGTTCCAGTATGTCTAAATGGCATAGTTGACTAATCAGTTTGCGTAACTTGTCGGCGGGTATTTCTGGGAGTCCTATGATGAGCGCCCCAATGCAGATGTTGGGGAGTTTTACTATGTGCTGAATTATTTTTTTACTTTGCTCGTCAAGATTTAATCGGGTGCCGTTCGCAATGATGTAATCATCAGTTATGCTGTAGCAACTACTTGTACACAGTCGAACGCCAAAATGTTCGGAAGGCGTGCCCGCGTTAGGGTCGCCGAAAATATCTAAAGCCAGCGCAGACTCAACCCGTATAGCACCATTAAATTCATCAAGAAAACATTGGTAATTATCGCGATTAGTGATCAACTCATTGAGTTGTCTGCCGGCCAATGAAAGATGTTCTTTGTCATGCTGCCAAGTATGGAGCGAGCGGCGTAGGTCGGTGTGGGTTTCAATTCGTTTAAATAACCATGAAAGGTAGTCAACTGTATATGCCGGGAAAGTCCCTATCGCAAGATGGAATGTCGCCTCTCCAAGTGGCAAAGGGTTATGCCACCAGCCTCGGGGGAGATAAAAAACATCGCCTGGCTCTAGAACGATATCCATGAACGGACTGGTTGGGCATGGGTGTTCGTGTTCGTAGTCTTTACTTTGTTGGGTGTATAAAGGCGACTCCATCGATGGTTCGTAAACAATCCAGCGTTTACGGCCTATTAATTGGATCGCAAATACGTCTCGAGTATCCCAGTGGCATCGAAAGGAATCCTTGTTGCCAAAAGACAAATACGCACTACTTACGACCTGTCTGCCGGTGAATGTCGAAATCTGTTTTGAAATATGGCTGACTTTTTTTGAATTCTTGATCTTGTTGGTGATTAGCGTGGCTCCGTTTTTTAAGTGTTCATAAATTGCGGGTTTAATAAGTCGGTGACGTAAGATTCCGATGTCGTAATAGCTTTCTATGTATTCAGATTTGGGTCGTATGCCGTCCAGTGAGAGTTTGAAGTCGTTGGACGAGACGTCGCTATTATCAAAGATTTCATTCACGTCGCTCCAAGAGAACTCATTGTTGGCTAATGCCTTCTTGATGAGTAGAGGTTTTCTTTCTTGGTGACTTTCAAAGAAGTCATCAAAAGACATGTTGAATTTTATGCTCATAAAAATAGACCTGAAGGACCTAGCTGTAGGGGAGTAGCTAGGCCCTCTATTGGTTGATTATTTAGTTGTAGTTAGTGCCGCCGTAGTTAGTTCCTGCTGCATTAATCGCACTTTGAGCCTGTCCTCCCATCATGCCGGAATAAAAACCTACTTCAGCGCCAAGAATGGTTGCCGCAGTAGTTTGAGCAACACCCATGCCGGCAGGGCCTAGCAGAAAGCCAGCGGCACCTCCAGCCACAGCACTTGCAGTAAGGCCTGCCACGTCGCCCTGTCCGGTAGCCATTGCGCCTCCAATATAAGTTGCTGCCCCTGTAACCGCTCCAACAACAGCCCCTGGCGGGCCGACTGCTCCAGAAACTAACTCAAAGTCACATATCGTCAATTCACGCATGATTACTCCCTGTTTTATGTGGGGTGGGTTGTGGTGCTAAAGTTTGTTATTGGTGGAGAGTTTGTTTTATTATTAGTAGTATTATGATAGGAAGTATGTGAAGTAAGAGAAAGGTTGCGCATAAGCTTTGGTAAACTCCCCATCGTAAGCGCAGCAATCTGTAGATTAAGTAGCAAAAAATAAAAAAAATACCGATTTTAAAAGCAGACATTAGTGCGCTAGATACAGTGCCTTCTGCAAAGTGTATTCCCAATGCTTGCATGTTCCAGCCGTTACTAGGTTCTCTAAGTTTATGATCGGTCATGGGGTTTACCTGTGGCTGAAGATAAGATTGTATTGGTTGCGCACTAGCAGTTTGCCGGGGTAGGCGGGTGGCCGTTGGTTGATGATCGAATCGTAAGTTTGGAGCTGAGCGTGACATGGGGTGAGATGGAGAGTGTAATTTTCTTGGATGTTTTTTTAAATCCTATAAATGTAGGGGTTAGAGAGTCTTGTTTTTAATTTCAGCTGCCAACAATTCTGCCCTTGATCCAACTCCTTTCTTGCGAAGAATTGAGGAGACATGATCACGTACGGTGAAGTCGCTTATGCCAAGTGACGTAGCTATTTGTTTGTTGGTTAGTCCTTGGAAGAGTGAATTCAGGACTTCAGATTCCCTTTTTGTCATGCGGTTGTCGCCTCCTGCTGTTTTCGTTTAGATTCTGTTCAATGTATTTTTTTGCCAGTCACAGAGTAAATAGGTTCCAGAGCCCACTCATAAAGTCGACGTTCGTCCTGAACGATATCAGCTTCCAATAGCATTCCCGCCTGCAGCAGGTGCGGAATTCCGTATGCGGCAATCGTCTGTGAGTCCAGTGCAACAGTTACGCGATAAAAGAGCTCAGATGGTAGGGCTTTGCTATGAACAGCACTTGCGATGTGAGCAGGTAACTCCTGAACTGCGTAGGGGCTCTTCGCCAGCTCTACAATCTGTCCTCGGGCCATACCGAATTTTTGATATGGATAGGCGGCGTATCGCATTAATACGGTCTGGCCCGTCTCTATAAACCCCGCCTGACGAGAAGCGACATATAAATGAGCAGTAAGACTTGCTCCTTGAGGGATCAGACTAGCCAGCAGTGAGCCGACCTCGACTTGTTGACCTTTTTGCACGTTCAAACCAGTTACGGTGCCAGCAAACGGTGCCACGCTTATCTGTTTGCGGCGAACATCATTTTCCGCCTGCTCCTGCCTGACTAAGGAGACGCTGTTATCTATCTCTGCAGTCTCGGCGCGATACCGCAACTCGATCTCTTGTCTTTGTGCCTGCAGTTCCATCCGTTCGCGGCTGAGACTCGCTCGGGCGCGTTGAATACTTTTTTGTTGCCCCCGCAATGCTAAAAGATCTCCCTCTCCTTTTTGAAGCTGTGCGAGGGAAATAAAATCAACTGCTGCCAATTCTTGCTGTCGCTGTTGTTGAGTTTCCGCCAATGCTACGCGCCGTTTAAGCATGCGTATTTCTTCTCGAAATTGAATTAATTCTTCGGTTATTGCAGCGAGGCGCCCATCAAGCATGAGTAGCTGTCCTTTACGGCGCTCGTTCGCCAAGTGAAGATTGCGTTCAATTATCAGCATGCGCTGAGTGAGTTGTTCCGAAATGAGATTTTGTATGCCGCCTGTTGTGCCAAAGCGTTCACCGGAAACTACGAATAACGCTTGACCGGTCCCAACGGTTTGCCCTTCCTTCGTAAGAACCTCTGTCAGTAATCCAGTGCCAACTGAAGTTAAGCGCAACATTCCCTGCTCTGGCATAAGCAAGCCATTAACAGTTGCTTTTCGGGTATAGGTCCCGAAGTAGGCGTAGCTCATCAATAGGAGTATTAATATGCTAGCTAGGATGGCAGCTACACCATACCCCCATGGTTGATGGATCAGTACGCTGCCAAAGCGGTTTTCGTTTTTCGCGTTAGTAACTTCGGAACGAAATAAAGCCGAGTTTTCGGACATTGATTTAGAGTCTTCAGGAAGTTTGGTGGTGCTTTACCTCGCCAAGTAGCGTGGAGTGCGACCAAAAGACTATCAATGAAACTTATTACTCACCAGTTCATCGACGCCACCAAAACCTGCGGGAAATATCCTAGGAGGATGTCCCGAAACATCGTCCTGTATTACAGAATCGTCGAGCGCAAGCCATGTTCCTACAGGTCCTTTACTCATCTGCGTAGGATTCTTCCTCGGCTCACTCGCCCGCTTATTCCCATAAGCCATAAGCACCACACTTTGCGTGATATGGCCTGCGCACGTTTGCCGGTATGATAGGCGCCCCCGCAGTCTGGATTGCGAATACGCCATGACCTTGCAGTACCCAACCATCGCCGATTGCGTCGGCAACACTCCGCTGGTCCGTTTGCAGCGCCTGCCTGGCGCCACCAGCAACACCCTTTTGCTCAAGCTCGAAGGGAATAACCCGGCGGGTTCGGTCAAGGACCGTCCGGCGCTGTCGATGATCACCCGCGCCGAACTGCGCGGGCAGATTCACGTCGGCGATACGCTGATTGAAGCGACCTCGGGCAACACCGGGATCGCCCTGGCGATGGCCGCGGCGATCAAGGGTTACAAGATGATCCTGATCATGCCGGACAACTCCAGCGCCGAGCGCAAGGCCGCGATGACGGCGTATGGCGCCGAGCTGATTCTGGTCACCCAGGAAGAAGGCATGGAAGGCGCTCGCGATCTCGCTCAGCGTATGGAAGCCGAAGGCCGGGGCAAGGTGCTGGACCAGTTCGCCAACGGCGATAATCCGGAGGCGCATTACACCACCACCGGCCCGGAAATCTGGCGTCAGACCGAGGGCACCATCACGCATTTCGTCAGCTCGATGGGCACCACTGGCACCATCATGGGCGTCTCGCGCTACTTGAAAGAGCAGAACGAGAACGTACAGATCATCGGCCTGCAACCGATGGAAGGCTCGGCAATTCCGGGCATCCGTCGCTGGCCGCAAGAATACCTGCCGAAGATTTACCAGGCGGATCGCGTGGACCGGATCGTCGACATGGCGCAAAGCGAGGCCGAAGACGTGACCCGTCGTCTGGCCCGCGAAGAAGGCATCTTCTGCGGCGTTTCTTCGGGCGGTGCGGTGGCAGCAATGCTGCGTCTTTCCAAAGAAGTTGAAAACGCGGTGATCGTCGCGATCATCTGCGACCGAGGCGACCGTTACTTGTCGACCGGCATTTTCGACGCGCCCAACTGATGGCCAAGCAAGAGAGAGGCCTGCGCTTCCAGCCCACCGGCGGTAGCAAGGCCCCGCAAATCCCGACCGGCAAAAAGCAGCGCTTGAGCATCGAGCGCCTCGCCAATGACGGTCGTGGTATCGCGTTTTTCGAAGGTCGTACCTGGTTCGTCATCGGCGCATTGGCTGGTGAAGAGGTTGAGGCGCGCGTGTTGGGTGCCCGCGGCAAAGTGGTCGAGGCACGCACCGAACGTGTGTTCCAGGCCAGCGAATTGCGTCGTCCGGCGCCGTGTCCGCATGCCGGTCGCTGTGGCGGTTGCAGCGTGCAACACCTGCCACACAACGAACAACTCGCCCTCAAGCAGAGCATGCTCGCCGAACAACTGTCGAAGGTCGCCGGTGTCGAACCCCAAGAGTGGGCGGCGCCGTTGAGCGGACCGGAATTCGGCTACCGCCGTCGCGCCCGCGTGGCAGTGCGCTGGGACATGAAAGCGAAAAAACTCGAAGTCGGTTTTCGTGCGGCGGGCAGTCAGGACATCGTTGCGATCAATGAATGCCCGGTGCTGGTTCAGCCCTTGCAGCCGATCATGACCGGCTTGCCGCAGATGTTGCGGCGCTTGAGCAAACCGCAAGCGCTGGGCCACGTGGAGTTGTTCAGCGGTTCGTCATTGGCGGTGTTGCTGCGGCACATGGCGCCGTTGTCCGATGCCGACCTGACCATTCTCAAGGAATTCTGCGCCGCCCATGAAGCCCAGTTGTGGCTGCACGGTGAAGGCGAACCGCAACCGGCCGAGGCAGGGCAGTCCCTGGGCTATCGCCTTGAACAATGGGACTTGAACCTGGCTTACCGGCCAGGGGATTTCATTCAGGTCAACGCCGGGGTCAACGAAGCGATGGTTGCCCAGGCACTGGACTGGTTGAAGCCGACAGCGCAGGAACGGGTTCTCGATCTATTCTGTGGGTTAGGCAACTTCGCCTTGCCGCTGGCCAAAGCCGTTCGCGAAGTGGTGGCGGTCGAAGGCGTGCAAGCGATGGTCGAGCGGGCGGCCGAAAATGCGGCTAGCAATAATCTTCATAATGCGCATTTTTTTCAGGCCGATTTATCCCAGCCTTTGACCGATGCCGAGTGGGCGCGCGAAGGCTTTTGTGCGGTACTCTTGGACCCACCGCGTGACGGTGCTTTCGAGGTCGTGCGCACGCTGGCATCGCTGGGTGCCAAACGGTTGGTGTACGTGTCGTGCAACCCGGCAACGCTGGCGCGCGACACGGTTGAATTGATCAAGCAGGGCTACCGGTTAAAACGTGCCGGGATTCTCGATATGTTTCCTCAGACGGCACATGTCGAGGCCATGGCGTTATTTGAAGCGAGCTAGGACGGCTCGTCTGGTCCGACTGGCCGCCCGTGCAGCTCTCGCATTAGCCCCGTGAGGGCAAATCGGGGAATGAAGGTCAGCGATTTGACGCATTGAATCTGCGTCGTAGGGAAGGTAAGCAAGATGGTACAGGTGAGAGCACACCAGCCGATCAACACCGACGGCAGTATCAATCTCGAGGCTTGGCTCGATCATGCGGTCAGTGTCGATCTGGCACTGGATCGCGAAGCCTTGAAGGAAGCGTGCGAGTTCGCTCGTACGTCTGAACAACAAGCCAATGCGGCGAAAAACCTGTGGTCCGAAGGGACCTCAAGTTTCCGCACGGGCCTTGAGATCGCCGAGATTCTCGCCGACCTCAAACTTGATCAGGATTCGTTGGTCGCGGCAGTCTTGTACCGCGGCGTGCGCGAAGGCCAGATCGAACTGCCGGCCGTGAGCCAGCGCTTCGGTCCGGTGGTCGCCAAACTCATCGACGGCGTGTTGCGCATGGCGGCGATCAGCGCCAGCCTGAGCCCCCGTCAATCGCTGGTGCTGGGCACTCAGGGCCAGGTCGAAAACCTGCGCAAGATGCTCGTGGCGATGGTCGACGACGTTCGCGTCGCGCTGATCAAACTGGCCGAACGCACCTGTGCGATCCGTGCGGTGAAAACCGCCGATGATGAAAAGCGCAATCGCGTGGCCCGTGAAGTCTTCGACATCTACGCGCCGCTGGCTCACCGTCTCGGTATCGGTCACATCAAGTGGGAGCTGGAGGACTTGTCCTTCCGTTACCTCGAGCCCGATCAGTACAAGCAGATTGCCAAGTTGCTCCACGAGCGGCGACTGGATCGCGAGCGCTTCATCGCCGATGTGATGAGTCAGCTGAAGAATGAGCTGACCGCTACCGGCGTCGACGCTGACATCAGCGGCCGGGCCAAACACATCTATTCGATCTGGCGCAAAATGCAGCGCAAGGGTCTGGAGTTCAGCCAGATCTACGACGTGCGTGCCGTGCGCGTGCTGGTGCCGGAAATGCGCGATTGCTACACCGCGCTCGGCATCGTCCACACCTTGTGGCGGCACATCCCGAAAGAATTCGACGACTACATCGCCAACCCGAAAGAGAACGGCTACCGCTCGCTGCACACCGCAGTGATCGGCCCTGAAGGCAAAGTGCTGGAGGTGCAGATCCGCACCCACGCCATGCACGAGGAAGCCGAGCTGGGCGTTTGCGCGCACTGGCGCTACAAGGGCACCGACGTCAAATCCGGCTCCAATCACTACGAAGAGAAAATCTCCTGGCTGCGTCAGGTGCTCGAGTGGCATGAAGAGCTGGGCGATATCGGTGGTCTGGCCGAGCAGCTGCGCGTCGATATCGAACCGGACCGGGTCTACATCTTCACCCCCGACGGCCACGCCATCGACTTGCCCAAGGGCGCGACGCCGCTGGACTTCGCCTACCGCGTGCACACCGAAATCGGTCACAACTGCCGTGGCGCGAAGATCAACGGGCGCATCGTACCGCTCAACTACAGCCTGCAAACCGGTGAACAGGTCGAGATCATCACCAGCAAACACGGCACGCCGAGTCGCGACTGGCTGAACCCGAACCTGGGTTACATCACCACTTCGCGGGCGCGGGCGAAGATCGTTCATTGGTTCAAATTGCAGGCCCGCGACCAGAACGTCGCGGCCGGTAAAACCTTGCTCGAACGTGAGCTGAGTCGCCTCGGTCTACCGGCGGTGGACTTCGACAAGCTGGCCGACAAGGCCAACATGAAGACCGCCGAGGACATGTACGCGGCGTTGGGTGCCGGCGATTTGCGCCTGGCGCAACTGGTGAACCTGGCGCAGCAACTGGTCGAGCCGGAACGCGGCAACGAACAGCTGGAACTGATTCCGCGTAAAGCCACCGGCTACAAACCGGGCAAGCGTGGCGACATTCAGATCCAGGGCGTCGGCAACCTGATGACGCAAATGGCCGGCTGCTGCCAACCGTTGCCGGGCGATGCGATTGTCGGTTACATCACCCAGGGCCGTGGCGTGAGCATTCACCGTCAGGACTGCGCCTCGGTGTTGCAGCTGGGCGGGCGCGAGCCCGAGCGGATCATCCAGGTCAGCTGGGGCCCGGTGCCGGTGCTCACCTATCCGGTGGACATCATCATCCGCGCCTACGACCGCTCCGGTTTGCTGCGCGACGTGTCGCAAGTGCTGCTCAACGAGCGGATCAACGTGCTGGCGGTCAACACCCGCTCGAATAAAGAGGACAACACCGCGTTGATGTCCCTGACCATCGAGATTCCCGGGCTGGATGCACTGGGGCGGTTGCTGGGACGGATTTCCCAGTTGCCGAACATCATCGAAACCCGGCGTAACCGGACACCTTGAAGATGTACCCGTGTGGGAGCTGGCCTGCCAGCGATGCAGGCACCTCGGTCTTTCAGTAGCATCGAGGTGATGCCATCGCTGGCAGGCCAGCTCCCACAGGTTCTTGTAGAGACTGATTGATGTATTCACTCGAAGACTTGCTGCACCTGATGAGCCGCTTGCGTGACCCGCAATTTGGTTGCCCGTGGGACATCAAGCAAACCTACGCCACCATCGTCCCGCACACCCTTGAGGAAGCCTACGAGGTCGCCGATGCCATTGAGCGCGGTGACTTCGATCACTTGCAGGGCGAGCTTGGCGATTTGCTGTTCCAGGTGGTTTATTACAGCCAGTTGGCCCGGGAAGAAGGGCGCTTCGAATTCGCCGGCGTGATCGACAGCATTACGCGCAAGCTGATCCGTCGTCATCCGCACGTGTTTCCGACAGGCGATCTGTACGCTCCACTGGATGTCCCGCGTCTGAGTGAAGAACAGGTCAAGCATCGCTGGGAAGAGATCAAGGCCGAAGAGCGTGCCGAGAAATCCGTCGCGCCGCAGCAGCTGTCATTGCTCGACGACGTACCCGCCGCGTTGCCGGCGTTGTCTCGTTCGGCCAAATTGCAAAAGCGCGCAGGGCAGGTCGGTTTCGACTGGCCGCACGCCTTGCCGGTGCTGGACAAGGTTCGCGAAGAGCTCGATGAAATACTCGAAGCCATGGCCGATAACGATCCGGTAGCGATAGCCGATGAAGTCGGCGACTTGCTGTTTTCCGTGGTCAATCTGGCGCGTCATTTGAAGGTCGATCCGGAAACTGCATTGCGTGGCGCCAACAGCAAGTTCGAAAGACGCTTCCGTTTTATCGAACAGGCATTGCGCGACACCCATCGTCCCATGGAAGATTGCACCCTCGAAGAGTTGGACGCCTTGTGGGGCGAAGCCAAACGACAGGAAAAGAATGTGTCCAGCTGCGGTTGAGCAGTGGCCTAAGTGAGAAATAAGCACCATGAGCATTTCCCTTCGCGACCAGTTGCTCAAAGCAGGGCTGGTCAACCAGAAGCAGGCCAAACAGGTCGGCAAAGAGAAGCAGAAGCAGCAGCGCCTGGCCCATAAAGGTCAGATCGAACTCGATGACTCGCAGCAGCGTGCGGCCCAGGAAGCGATGGCCGAGAAGGTCAAGCGTGACCAGGAGCTGAACCGTCAGCAACAGGAGAAAGCCGAGGCGAAGGCCCGTGCGGCCCAGGTCAAGCAATTGATCGAAGTCTCACGCCTGCCAAAGCTGACCACCGAGGACTACTACAACTTCGTCGATGACAAGAAGGTCAAGCGCATCTGCGTCAACGCCCTGATGCGCAACAAGCTCAGCAACGGTTCGCTGGCGATCGTGCACCATGCCGGCGGCTATGAAGTGATCCCGCGTGAAGCCGCCCTGAAGATTCAGGAGCGCGATCCGCAGCGCATCGTGCAGATGAACGTGAAGACCGAAGACGTCATCGCCGAGGACGATCCGTATGCGGCCTATCAGATTCCTGATGATCTGATGTGGTAAGGCTGTAGAGCTCGCAATAACGACAAACCCCGCTCATGGCGGGGTTTGTCATTTTCAATGCTGTCATTGCTTATGCGGATCGGAGCGCTCGTTGCTGCTCCAGTTTTTCCAGTTCGGCCTTGTAGCTGTGGGCGTCGGTCTCGGAGTGGAACATCCCCACAAGCATGTCTTGTTGATGCACGTCCCAGATGCGGATACCGGCGGCTACGCCTTCGTGGGACTTATGTGAATCG
This sequence comes from Pseudomonas sp. fls2-241-R2A-110, assembly GCF_030209165.1. NCBI lineage: Bacteria > Pseudomonadati > Pseudomonadota > Gammaproteobacteria > Pseudomonadales > Pseudomonadaceae > Pseudomonas > Pseudomonas sp. fls2-241-R2A-110. Next base: position 194,179 of record NZ_JARVSN010000023.1, read on the forward strand.
TCGCGTTCAGTTACTTTTACAGTCATCTGCTAGCTCCAATCTCTGTTATCTGCAGCAAGGCATGTGCAGGACTCCGTTATATGTTTTGTTAGCCTGCTAAGTAAATAACCGGGTTTTGTAATGGACAATTGCCAATTCTGCAAAAGTCCTGCAGCCCTTCAAGCCCGCGGCATTGGGTCGCAGGGTGCTGAGTTTCATGACAAAAGCTTCATGTTTTCATTGAAGAAAAACCCGGCTTGAAGGTGACCAAAATCCCCTGTGGGAGCGAGCTTGCTCGCGATGGCGGAGTATCAGACAACAATGATGTCGACTGACACTCCCTCATCGCGAGCAAGCTCGCTCCCACAGGTTTTTGTGTTTTCCTGGCACAAAAAAAACGCCCCGAACCAGTCGGGGCGTTTTTTTGTGTTGCGAGACGGCGGAGTGTCTTACTTGCCGGTCCAGCGCTTCAGTACCAGCGTGGCATTGGTGCCACCGAAGCCGAAGCTGTTGCTCATCACGGTATTGATGGTGGCGTCTTCGCGCGTCTTGGTCAGGATCGGCATGTCTGCCACTTCCGGGTCCAGTTCGTCGATGTTGGCGGAACCCGCCATGAAGTTGCCTTCCATCATCAGCATGCAGTAGATCGCTTCGTGAACGCCGGCGGCGCCCAGGGAGTGACCCGACAGGCTCTTGGTGGAGCTGATGGCCGGTGCCTTGTCGCCGAACACTTCACGCACACCTTTCATTTCCATGACGTCGCCGACCGGGGTCGAGGTGCCGTGGGTGTTCAGGTAGTCGATCGGAGCATCGACGGTGGACATGGCCATCTGCATGCAGCGGATAGCGCCTTCGCCGCTTGGAGCGACCATGTCATAGCCATCGGAGGTCGCGCCATAGCCAACGATTTCCGCGTAGATCTTCGCGCCGCGAGCCAGAGCGTGTTCCAGCTCCTCAACCACGACCATGCCGCCACCGCCGGCGATGACGAAACCGTCACGCTTGGCGTCGTAGGCACGGGAAGCTTTTTCCGGGGTTTCGTTGTACTGGCTGGACAATGCGCCCATGGCGTCGAACAGGAACGACTGGCTCCAATGTTCTTCTTCACCGCCGCCAGCGAACACGATGTCCTGCTTGCCCATCTGGATCTGTTCCATGGCGGTACCGATGCAGTGAGCACTGGTCGCACAGGCAGAAGCGATGGAGTAGTTCAGGCCCTTGATCTTGAACGGGGTGGCCAGGCAAGCGGAAACGGTGCTGCTCATGGTCCGCGTGACGCGGTATGGGCCAACGCGCTTCACGCCTTTCTCGCGCAGGATGTCCAGCGCTTCCATCTGGTTCAGCGTGGAGGCACCACCGGAACCAGCGATCAGGCCGGTACGCGGGTTGGAAACCTGCTCTTCGGTCAGACCGGAGTCGGCGATGGCGTCTTTCATGGCCAGATAGGCGTAAGCCGCCGCGTGGCCGACGAAGCGATAAATCTTGCGATCGATCAGCTCTTCGAGTGGAAGGTCGATGGAGCCGGAAACCTGGCTACGCAGACCCATTTCAGCATATTCCGGGTTGAACCGGATGCCAGGGCGGCTTGCACGCAGGTTAGCGGAGACGGTCTCTTTGTCATTGCCCAGGCACGAAACGATGCCCAGACCAGTGATAACGACGCGGCGCATGCGGATAACCCTTAGAAGTTGTCAGTGGAGGTGAAAACGCCGACCCGAAGGCCTTCGGCGGTGTAGATCTCGCGGCCGTCGACACTGACCGAACCATCGGCGATGGCCAGGTTCAGCTTGCCCTTGAGCACGCGCTTGATCTGAATGTTATAGGTGACTTTCTTGGCGGTTGGCAGGACCTGGCCGAAGAATTTCACTTCGCCCGAACCCAGCGCACGACCACGGCCCGGCAGACCCTGCCAGCCGAGGAAGAAGCCGACCAGTTGCCACATGGCGTCGAGGCCCAGGCAGCCTGGCATCACCGGATCACCTTCGAAGTGGCAGGCGAAAAACCACAGGTCCGGAGTGATATCCAGCTCGGCGACCAATTCACCTTTGCCGTACTTGCCACCCTCGGCACTGATATGGGTGATGCGATCCACCATCAGCATGTTCGGGGCGGGCAGTTGTGCGTTACCTGGGCCGAACAGCTCACCGCGACTGCAGCGCAGCAGGTCTTCCCGAGTAAAGGCGTTTTGTTGGGTCATGCGAGCTCCTCAATAGTCCCATGCGGCAGGGTGGGGCAAATCTTCCCGGCCGATCGAGGCGTTCATGCCTCGAGTCAGCAGCCTACTCATAGACTATTGCGTTGTGGTGAAAGTCACAGCACCAAGGACATGAATGTACACTTGTGCACTGAAATTATTATTCAAGCCCCTTTTCGGGCTTGTTCGGGTGCCTAAGACTGCCGCACTTTCGCCTTTCACGCCAGTCGCAGATGGTCGAAAGGCCTGCACTACTGCACCCAGCGCTGCAGAATTTGCTGCAGATCCGTGCGTTTGAACGGCTTGGCCAGGTAATCGTTCATTCCTGCCGATAAACATGCTTCCCGGTCGCCCTGCAAGGCATTGGCGGTCAGGGCGATGATCGGCATGTCCGCACAGCCCGGCAATTGGCGGATCTGGCGAGTGGCTTCATAGCCATCAATGATCGGTAGCCGGCAGTCCATCAGAATCGCTTCGAAAATCAGGCTTTCGGCACTGCGCACCGCTTTTGCGCCATCAGTGGCGACGCTGACAGTAAAGCCCAGGCTGCGCAACATTGCTTCGATGACAGTCTGGTTGACCGGATTGTCTTCCACCAGCAGCACATTGCGCCCCTCGCCATGTCCGTCTCCGGTCAGGGGCCGCGGCAACCGTTCCGGCAACGACTGCTTATAAAGAGCCAGCGGAATTTCCAGGGTGAACACCGACCCTACGCTTTCTTCGCTCTGCGCACGCAAGGTGCCGCCCATGCGTTCGGCCAGGGTACGGGCAATCGGCAGTCCCAGCCCGGTGCCGCCGTAACGCCTTGAAATAGAACTGTCGGCTTGCTGGAACGCGTCGAACATCAATTCCAGTCTTTCGGACGAGATGCCAATCCCGCTGTCGCGCACGGTGCAGGTAAACCACAGCAATTCATGGTCCAGCGATTGCCACTGCGGCTCGATGCTGACGCGGCCGTGCTCGGTGAATTTCAGCGCATTGCCCATCAGGTTGACCAGAATCTGCCTGATTCGTGTGGGATCGCCCTGGACCTGCAACGCACGCATGTCCTCGGGGATCGTCAATGCCAGGTCGAGCCCGCGTTGCGCCGCGCTGTGCGAGAACGACTGGGCGCAGCTGGCGATCAGGTCCGCGAGGTTGAACGGAATGTGTTCAAGCTCAAGTTCCGAGCGCTCGATGCGCGAGAAGTCGAGAATGTCATTGATCACTTTGAGCAAGTGTTCGGTGGACTCCGAAGCCAGCGCCGCATATTCCACCTGCTCCTCGGTCATGTCGGTGGTTTCCAGCAGTTGCAGCATGCCAAGCACGCCGTTCATCGGGGTGCGCAGTTCGTGGCTCATCATCGCGAGGAAGTCGGACTTGGCGTTGTTGGCTTTTTCCGCTTCTTCACGCGTCTGGATCAGCTGTGCCATGGCCTGGTGCTGTTCGCGGCTGGCTTGTTCGAGGCCGTGGGCAAGGTTATTGATGTGTTGTGACAGCGCGCCCAGTTCGGTGTCGTCGACGATCGGGAGCGGCGTCTTGTAGTCGCCTTGCTGGATCGCTTTCACGGCGTGGCCGATGTCGCGAATCGGCTGTGACAAGCTGCCGGCCAGGCGTCGGGCTAACAGAAAGGTAAACAGCAGGGCGAACAAGGCAAGGATCCCGGCCTTGAACAGGATTTCCTGCTGGCGCTGGCTGAAGGCATCGTTGGACAAGCCGACAATCACCCGGCCCAGATAGTCCTCGGGCGATGCTGTGTTGGCCACTTTGCTGCCCTGGAAGAAATCATTGTTCAGGGCAATCCGTTGCAACCGTACCGGTGCCTGGAACACTTCGACCTGGTGCGAACGCGAGTGGGTTTCCGACGGTTGCTCGACATACACCAGAATCCGGTTGGCGCTGTCCTGAACCTCTAGAAAGCGCACGTTTGGCGTGGCCAGCGTCGCCTTGAGCAAGCTTTCGAGGACGTCGTTGTTGCCTGAAATCACCCCGTATTCCGTGGCCGGTGCCAGCTGATTGGCGATCAGTTGTCCGGTGTGATTGAGTTCCTGACGCAGGTCCTGAAGGCGCACGAAGGTGAAGAAGCTGATCAGCAGCAGCGTCAGCAACAGGGCAGGGCCAAGGCTGATCATCTGGGTGCGGGTGTTGATGTCCCAACGGCGACGGAAGGTCATGGACGGCTTTCTCCTTCAGCCAACTGGGTGGCGACAGACGCATCATTCATCGGCTCAATACCTAATGAACGAGCCACCTGCGGGTTGCTTAAGACTTTGAAGTGTTGCGGATAGAGCACGCTTGGCCAACTGCGGGGTGGACGGTCGAGTAGTTCGTTAAGCACCGCCAGCCAGTCATTTTGATCGCTATAGGTGCTGGCCAGGCTGCCGGCCTTGACAAAGGCGGCGTTGGGTCCGATCAGCGCCAGTTGCCGCGTATAGCTGCTCAGCAGCAGGTTTTTCGCGGTTTTTGGGTTGTACACATCGGGGTCGTCGAGCCCCAGCAGCACGTCGCTGTTTTTCAGCAAGGTCTGCAAGGGGCGGCTGTCGCTGGTGTTATCCCAGCGCTCGCTGACCAGTTCAAGTCCCAAAGGCTGGGCGGCCTGATGCAGTTCTTGCAAAAGGAATTCACTGTGACTGTCGTACAGCACGCCGACCCGGTGGGCCTGAGGCAGGATGAGCTGGATCAGGCGCAATTGCCGATCCAGTGGCGGATCACTCCAGAGCAGGCTCAAGTGCGGCGGCAGGTGAGTGCCAAAGCGTTGGTGAGCCTGCAAGCGGCTGATGCGCAGGACCAGCGTTGCCGGGCCCAGGGCGTCTTGCAGGCGCCAGTCTAGACTCGGCAGATCGAGCAGGATCAGCCGGGTGCCAGCGGGCAGTTTGCCGGGGACCGGAAGACTCGCCAAGGTCTGGAAACGCACGGTGTCGGCGGGGCGAAGTTCGCTCAGTGCGTGGACGAAGGATTGCACGCCGGGGCTGTCTTCGGTGCCGGTCAGCAGAATGTCGGCAGCCTGGGTTGGCAGGCAGCCAAGCAGGCCGGCCAGAAGCAGGCACAACCCTGCCAGCAGACGGCCAAGGCCTGGCGACTTGCGTGGCAGGCGATGCGGCATTTAAAACGTCAGCTCCGCGCTGAAGTAAAGCACCCGGCGTTCGTCGTAGTTGTTCTCGAGCATGTCCGGCGAGCGGACGGCTTGCGAATACACGGCGCGCAAGCCGTGGCGCGGGTTGATCAGATAGTTGACGGCAACCCGTGGGGGCAGCGAGCTGCCAGTCAATTGCGTGTCTTCGAACATTGCTTCGCCCTGCAGCAACCAGTGTTCGGTGGCACGGCACTCGAGTTGGCCGAATGTCCGCCAGGTGGTGTCGTCGGGCGTGCCGTTAAAGTAGGTCTCGGATTCTGCCCGGTCGTAACGATAGTTCATGCCGCTGACCCGTCGCAGGCTGTCGGACAGGCTGAGAGTGTCCTGCAATTCAAGGTCGTAGCGCGACTCCCGGGTGCTCTGGTCTTGTCGAGGAACAAGTCGTCGGGCAGCGCTGGCGAGCTGAAAATCAGTGCCAGGACCAGCGGCGAGCGAGGTGAAGGAGTGCCAAACGACACGAAACATCCCTGATAGCGATTAGTTGGCCCGCATGTTAACCGAGCTCTACTACTTTTCCAGTCACGATGAAGGCATTTTCCTCGTGTTTGTTGGTCTTCTTCCTACAAATACCGGTAATTGATGCGGGGACTGGCCGCCACTGGGCTGCTCCGTATAATGCCGACATTGCCACTGGTATGGATTAACGGATTACATATGACTGAACAGCGCCCAATTGCGGTCTTGGGAGGCGGAAGTTTTGGTACCGCCGTGGCCAATCTACTGGCCGAGAACGGGCATCAGGTCCGGCAGTGGATGCGTGACCCTGAACAGGCCGAGTCCATTCGGGTCAATCGCGAGAACCCGCGTTACCTCAAAGGCATCAAGATTCTGCCGGCCGTGGAGCCGGTGACCGACTTGCAGGCAACCCTGCAAGCCTGCGACCTGTGCTTTGTCGCGCTGCCGTCCAGCGCGCTGCGCTCGGTGCTGGCCCCGCATGCCGAGCTTTTGAGCGGCAAATTGCTGGTGAGCCTGACCAAAGGCATCGAAGCCCACACCTTCAAACTGATGAGCGAGATTCTCGAAGAGATCGCACCGCAAGCGCGCATCGGCGTGTTGTCCGGGCCGAACCTTGCCCGTGAAATCGCCGAGCACGCGCTGACCGCCACTGTGGTGGCCAGCGAAGACGAAGAACTGTGCCAGCGGGTCCAGGAAGCGCTGCACGGCCGCACCTTTCGTGTCTATGCCAGTGCGGACCGTTTTGGCGTGGAGTTGGGCGGGGCGTTGAAAAATGTCTACGCGATCATCGCCGGCATGGCGGTGGCGCTGGGCATGGGAGAGAACACCAAGAGCATGCTGATCACCCGCGCACTGGCGGAAATGACCCGTTTTGCGGTCAATCAGGGCGCCAACCCGATGACGTTCCTGGGGCTCGCCGGTGTCGGTGACTTGATCGTGACCTGCTCATCCCCCAAAAGCCGTAACTATCAGGTCGGATTTGCCCTCGGTCAGGGCTTGAGCCTTGAGGAGGCGGTGACCCGCCTGGGCGAAGTGGCTGAAGGGGTGAATACGCTGAAAGTGCTCAAGGCCAAGGCTCAGGAAGTCGGCGTCTACATGCCGCTGGTCGCCGGATTGCACGCGATCCTGTTCGAAGGGCGCACGCTTGATCAGGTGATTGGGCTATTGATGCGTGGCGAACCGAAAACTGATGTCGACTTCATTTCCACCAGCGGTTTCAACTGATTACGCTTTCCAGAAAAAGCAGGGAGTTGCACATGAACGATCCGAAAACAGAGGCCAAATACGAGTCCATTCTGCTGCGGGTTTTATGGATGATCGTCTTTGTGCTGGTCTGGCAAGTGGCCCAGTTCATCCTCGGGGCCGTGGTGCTGGTCCAATTGATCTATCGTTTGATTTATGGCGCCCCGAGCGCCAGCCTGATGAACTTCGGCGACAGCCTGAGCCAGTTCCTGGCGCAGATCGGTCGTTTCGGCAGCTTTCACAGCGACCAGAAACCCTGGCCGTTCGCCGACTGGCCGACGCCGCGTACCCCGGAAGGTGAAGCGCCGCACGTCGTGGCGCCTGCGCCACATCCGGCCCGAGATGAGGAGCCCAAGCTATGAAACTCTGGGTATTGCGTCATGGTGAAGCCGAGCCACACGGTTCCAAGAACCACGATTCGGAGCGGGCATTGACGGACAATGGTCGTCAAGAAGTGCTGCGCAGCGCTGCCGAGTTAATGGGCGAGCCGCTGACCGCGATCTATGCCAGCCCGTATCGCAGAGCGCAGGAAACCGCTCAACTGGTGCGAGAAGCACTGGGTTTCGAACCGGAGATCCGCACTGTCGAGTGGCTCACCCCGGAAATCGACCCGGACAAGGTGGCCGAGCAGTTGGTGTCAGTGAGTAACGTCCTGTTGGTCAGCCACAATCCGCTGGTGGGTAACTTGCTCAGCTATCTGCAACATGGCGCTGGATATCCGCCGGAAAAGGTCAGTACTGCCGGACTGGCCGAGCTTGAGAGCAATGAACTGGTGATTGGATCAATGAAGCTCAACGGCATCAAGCACCCCTAGTCACTTCAAAAACCGTATCCCTATGGGAGCGGGCTTGCCCGCGATGCAGGCACCACGGTCTTCCAGAAAGACCGGGTCGATGCCTTTGCGGGCAAGCACGCTCCCACAGGGTCGGCGATCTTGCTGATTTTCTAGTGAAATAGTTAACCAAGCACTTGCTTGGTTGACTACGCTTGCTCCAGAACAAAAAAGGAGCGAGTCGCATGCCTGCTGCTGTTCGTTTGCCGCTGGACGTCTTTTACGAGCGTGAAGCCCGTCATCCCCGCCAGCGTTTTCTGGTCCAACCCACGGGCGGCGGACACGTCGAGACCCTGACCTGGGCCGACGTCGGCCATCAGGCCCGCTGCGCTGCGCACTGGCTGCGAGCCCGCGAACTGCCCCAAGGCAGCCACATTGCCCTGATCTCGAAAAACTGCGCCCACTGGATTATCGCCGACCTGGCGATCTGGATGGCCGGCCACGTTTCGGTGCCGCTGTATCCGAACCTCACTGCCGAGTCCGTGGCGCAAGTGCTCGATCACTCCGAAGCGGCGCTGGCGTTCATCGGCAAGCTCGATGACTGGCCGAGTATGTCTCGCGGTGTCAGCCCTGATCTGCCGACGATCAGCCTGCCGTTGCACCCGCCCGGGCGCTTCGATTTCAGCTGGGACGATCTGCAAAAAAGCTCGCCGATCCAGGACGACCCCAAACCGGCGGCCGATCAGTTGGCAACCATCATCTACACCTCAGGCACCACCGGGTTGCCCAAGGGGGTGATGCACAGTTTCGGCAACCTGGGGTTCGCCACCACGCATGGCACCCAGTTGTTTGGCCTTAATGAATCAGACCGTTTGTTGTCCTACCTGCCGCTATGCCACGTCGCGGAGCGCATGTTCGTCGAACTGGCGTCGATCTACACCGGCCAAACCGTTTTCTTTGCCGAGAGCCTCGACACCTTCCTCACTGATTTGCAGCGCGCGCGTCCGACCGCGTTGTTCGGTGTGCCGCGCATCTGGACCAAGTTCCAGATGGGCGTGTACAGCAAGATCCCGGCGAAACGCCTCGACTTTCTGCTCGGCCTGCCCTTCATCGGCAAGCGGGTAGGGCACAAAGTACTGGCCGGGTTGGGGCTGGATGAATTGCGCATCGCCCTGTCCGGTGCCGCGCCCGTGCCGCAGACCTTGTTGCTGTGGTACCGCAAACTGGGGCTGGATGTGCTGGAGGTCTACGGCATGACCGAGAGCTGCGGGTATTCCCATATCTGCCGCCCTGGCGAGAACAAACCCGGCTGGATCGGCAAACCCTGCCCGGAGGTCGAAGTGCGGATTGCCGAATCAGGCGAAGTCATGGTGCGCAGTGGCGCGACCATGCTTGGCTATTTCAAGGAACCTGAGAAAACCGCTGAAACCATCACCGAGGATGGCTTCCTGCGCACCGGCGACAAGGGCGAGCAAGACGCCGAGGGCAACCTGCGCCTGACCGGGCGGCTGAAGGAAATCTTCAAGACCAGCAAAGGCAAATACGTTGCTCCGGCGCCGATCGAAAACCGTCTGGCGGTGCATTCGCGGATTGAACAGGTGTGCGTGGTTGGTGATGGCTTGAGTGCGCCGCTGGGGTTGTGCGTGCTGTCGGCGGTCGGCCAGCAGGACGCCAATGGAACGGCGCGTGCGGGGCTGCATTCAAGCCTGGAAAAACTGCTGGAGGAGGTCAACGCTATGCTCGACAAGCACGAACGCCTGCGCCGGTTGGTGGTGGTCAAGGACAGTTGGGCGGTGGAAAACGGCTTTCTGACGCCGACGCTGAAGATCAAGCGCAACGTGATCGAGGCAGCTTACGGCGCGCGCTTCGAAGAATGGAGCGAGCGTAGCGAGGTGGTGCTGTGGCAGGATTGAGCCACGAACAAAATCCAATAAAGGAAAGCAACGATGAGTCTGTGGCGTACTACTCCCAACATCGAGCAGTTGAACGCAATCCAGAAAAACACCATCGGCGAAGTGCTGGATATTCGCTTCGAAGCCTTCGACGAAGAGTCCCTGACCGCCAGCATGGTCATCGACCACCGCACTCACCAGCCTTACGGGTTGCTGCACGGTGGGGCGTCGGTGGTGCTGGCCGAATCGGTCGGTTCGATGGCCAGCTACCTGTGCATCGATGCGAGCAAGTTTTATTGCGTGGGCCTGGAAATCAACGCCAACCATTTGCGCGGCCTGCGCAGTGGGCGAGTGACCGCGGTGGCCAAGGCGATTCACATTGGGCGCACGACGCATGTCTGGGATATTCGCCTGACCAGCGATGAAGGCAAGGCCAGTTGTGTGTCCCGGCTGACCATGGCGGTGGTGCCGTTGGGTGAGAATCCGCCCGCGCGTTGAACAATGATTCCCTGTAGCCGCCGTCGCAGGTTGCGTCCGACGGGGACCGGGAGCTGCATCGCCAATCCTGTTGACCGGACTGTCATCATTCATGTCACTTACAGTCATTGCCGCAGCTCTCCGTCTTACGGACAATCAGCCTTTGTTTTCGTTGATGGATCGACCGGTATGTCGCAACAGATCTTTTTCGCCCACGCCAATGGCTTTCCTTCGGGGACCTACGGCAAGTTGTTCGCGGCGCTGGCGCCCGAGTACCAGGTGACGCATCTGGAACAGCACGCCCACGACCCGCGTTTCCCGGCGGACGATAACTGGCACAACCTGGTGGACGAACTGATCCATCACCTCAAGCAACAACCGGAGCCGGTGTGGGGCGTCGGCCATTCCTTTGGTGGCGTGCTGCACCTGCACGCCGCGCTGCGTTGCCCAGAGTTGTACCGCGGTGTGGTGATGCTCGATTCGCCGGTGCTGACCCGCGCCGATCAATGGGTGATTCGCGCCGCCAAGCGCTTCGGTTTTATCGATCGCCTGACGCCCGCTGGCCGTACGCTGGGGCGGCGGGAAGAGTTCGCTGACCTGGAAGCGGCGCGACTCTATTTCGCCGGCAAAACCCTGTTCCGCGGCTTTGATCCCGAATGCTTCGACGCTTATCTGCAACACGGTTTGCAAAAGGTGGGCGACAAGCTGCGTCTGCGCTTCGACCCGGCCACGGAAATCAGCATCTACCGCGGCGTGCCGCACACCAGTCCCGGCCGGGCCCGGCAGTTGAAAGTGCCGCTGGCGGTGGTTCGCGGGCACAAGAGCCGCGTGGTGATGCGCCATCACGCAAGCTCCGTCGGCCGCATGCCGTTGGGTGAGTCCTTGACGATGCCCGGTGGCCACATGTTTCCCCTCGAACGTCCACAGGACACCGCCACGCTGCTGAAAAACCTGTTCAGCCGCTGGGAAGGTCGTCGTCAGCAGGATTGCGCATGAACCATGTCGTCGAAGAAGTTCGCCTGAGCCTGCCGCACATCGAACTGGCGGCGCACCTGTTCGGCCCCGAAGACGGTTTGCCGGTGATTGCCTTGCACGGCTGGCTGGACAACGCCAACAGCTTCGCCCGGTTGGCACCGAAGCTCAAAGGCCTGCGCATCATCGCGCTGGACATGGCCGGCCACGGTCATTCCGGGCATCGACCGCCCGGCGCCGGTTACGCGATGTGGGACTACGCCCATGACGTGCTGCAAGTCGCCGAACAGCTTGGACTGAAGCGATTTGCCTTGATAGGGCATTCCATGGGCGCGATCGCTTCGTTGATCATCGCCGGGTCAATGCCGGAGCGCGTTACGCACCTGGCGTTGATCGACGGAGTCATTCCTCCTACAGACAAAGCCGAAAATGCCGCCGAACGCATGGGCATGGCCCTGCAGGCGCAACTCGATCTCCAGGAGAAGCGCAAACCGGTCTACACCATGCTGGACCGTGCCATCGAGGCACGCATGAAAGGCCTGGTGGCGGTCAGTCGCGAAGCGGCCGAACTGTTGGCCCAGCGTGGACTGATGCCCGTGCCGGGCGGTTACACCTGGCGCACCGACAATCGCCTCACGCTGCCATCGCCGCTGCGTCTGACGACCGAACAAGCCATGGCCTTCGTCCAGCGGGTCAGTTGTCCTGCACTGTTGGTGGTTGCAGCCGATGGCATGCTCGCCAAACATCCCGAGTTGCTGGAGCGTCTACCCTTTAGCCGTGAACAGCTGCCTGGCGGCCATCATTTGCACCTCAATGATGAACCCGGCGCCGACCTTGTCGCAGACTGTTTCAATCGGTTCTTCGCCGTTCCTTGACTTGCGCCGGGCAACTGTCGAGGCTGGGCGGGTTGAAATGGGAGACAACCATGATAGATCTCTACACCGCTGCGACCCCGAATGGCCACAAGGTCTCTATCGTGCTCGAGGAACTCGGCCTGCCCTACACGGTGCATGCCTTGAGTTTCGACAAAAAGGAACAGAAGTCCGAGGACTTCCTCAAGATCAATCCCAATGGCCGGATTCCGGCGATTGTCGACCGCGCCAACGGCGATTTCGCCGTGTTCGAATCCGGCGCCATCCTGATTTACCTCGCAGAAATCAGCGGCAAGCTGATGCCCCAGGACCCAAAAGGGCGCTCGGTGGTGTTGCAGTGGCTGATGTTCCAGATGGGCGGAATCGGTCCGATGCAGGGCCAGGCCAATGTGTTTTTCCGCTATTTTCCGGAAAAGCTCCAGGGCGCCATCAATCGATATCAACATGAAACCCGTCGCCTCTATGAAGTGCTCGACACGCGTCTGCAAACCGTCGAGTTTCTGGCCGGCGAGTACAGCATTGCCGACATCGCAACCTTCCCGTGGGTCCGCGGCCATGAATGGTCCGGTGTCTCGGTGGACGGCCTGACGGCCTTGCAACGCTGGATGGCGACCCTGGAGGCGCGTCCGGCGGTGCAGCGTGGTTTGCTGGTGCCGGAGCGTACGGATGACGCCAGTATCATCAAGGGTGCCCAGGCCATGCTGATCCGATGAGTCTATACATGCGTTCATTCAGTGTGCTGGCGCTGTGTTGTTTCAGTCCCTTGTTGTTTGCCGCCGACGTCCCGGGCAGTCAGGACTTGCCGATCGTGCCGCGTCTGGCCGATGCGCAGATCGTCGACTATCGCCCGGCGGTGGAACTCGAGCGGATCTATCCGCTGGGCTCGATCCGCAAGATCAGCGGTCAGTTGCGTTTCGACGGCCAGGTCAGCGCCCGGGGGCAAACTACGTCGGTGACCTACGAGCTGCCGGCGGAACACACCTCCACGGAAGCCTTTACTGCCGCCCGCGAAGCCTTGCAAAAACAGGGCGCCGAGCTGCTGTTCTGGTGCCAGGCGCGCGATTGCGGCGAAAGCAGCCTGTGGGCCAATGAAGTGTTCACCAACGCCAAACTCTATGGGGCCGACGACCAGCAGGCGTACTTGCTGCTGCGACTGGCCGCGCCAAAGGACAATACGCTCGTCGCGCTTTACGGCATCACGCGCGGCAATCGCAAAGCGTATCTGCATGTCGAACAATTCGACGCCGCAGCCCCGCTGGGTGATTTGCAGCCGACCTCGGCGACTTTGCTGCGACAGCTCAAAAGCACGGGTGAGCTCGATTTTCCCAAGCTGAGCACCGATCCGGATGAGACCTGGTTGCGTTTGATTTCCCGTGGGTTGAACCTGGACACCACGTTGCGCATCAGTGTTTCAGGGGCCAAGGCCGAAGCCTGGCGTCAGGCGCTGATCGGGCAGGGCGTGCGTGCGGCACGGATGGAAACCGGTAGCGCCGAAGGCTCTGGCCTGCACATCGAACTGTTGCGATAAGCTTCACAGGCGAACGCGCACTTCGCGTTCGCCTACTTTTGTTTGACTGACTTTTCTCGAGACTTTACATGCCCAATAACGATCGGCTGTTGGTGCAGATTCTGCTCCTGGTGCTGTTTGGCGCGAGCTTCTGGGTGATGGCGCCGTTCTGGTCGGCGCTGTTCTGGGGCGCGGTGCTGGCGTTTGCCAGTTGGCCGTTGATGCGGTTGCTGACCCGCTGGCTCAACGGTCGTGAGTCCCTGGCGGCGGCACTGCTGACCCTCGGCTGGATGTTGCTGGTGGCGGTGCCGCTGGTATGGCTGGGCTTCAACCTGGCAGACCATGTGCGCGACGCCACGGCATTCATCAAGGATGTACAGGTCGATGGTCTGCCTGAAGCCCCCGTCTGGCTGGGCAGCGTTCCCCTGGTTGGCGCACGGCTGGTGGTGATCTGGAACAGCATTGACCAGCAGGGCGCGGCGGCGATGGTGGCCGTCAAACCTTATCTGGGGCAGGTCGGCAACTGGTTGCTGGCGCGCAGTGCCCAGATAGGTGGCGGGATTCTTGAGCTGACGCTGAGCATTGTCTTCGTGTTCTTTTTCTACCGGGACGGGCCGAGGTTGGCGGTATTTGTTCATGGCTTGCTGGAACGGCTGATCGGGGATCGCGCCGGTTATTACATCGAGTTGGTGGCGGGGACGGTGCAGCGGGTGGTGAATGGGGTGATAGGGACAGCGGCGGCGCAGGCGGTGCTCGCGTTGATCGGGTTCCTGATTGCCGGTGTACCCGGTGCGCTGGTGCTAGGCATCGTGACGTTCTTGCTGAGCCTGATTCCGATGGGGCCACCTCTGGTCTGGATTCCGGCCACCGCGTGGCTGGCCTGGAAGGGCGAATACGGAATGGCGGTGTTCCTCGGGATTTGGGGGACATTCATCATCAGCGGTGTCGACAACGTGCTGAAGCCGTACCTGATCAGCCGGGGAGGAAATTTGCCGCTGGTGATCGTGCTGTTGGGCGTGTTCGGCGGATTGATTGCGTTCGGGTTTATCGGGTTGTTCATCGGGCCGACGCTGCTGGCGGTGGCGTACAGCCTATTGACTGACTGGAGCAAGAGTCAGGCGCGGGTAGAAGATCGCCGGCCTTGAGGTTTTTTGTTGAGGCTTAGGGCTTCATCGCGGGCAAGCCAGCTCCCACAGTATTGCGCGGTTTCATCCGCAGACCTGTGGGAGCGGGCTTGCCCGCGGTGCTTTTGGCTCAGGTCGACACGTTCAGGTACTTGCCCACACTCGCCACATTATCGAGCGAATACTGCTTGCTCAGGTTGGCGATCATCTTGTTCAGCGCTTCATTGACGTTGAACTGATCGGTGGAACTGTCGCTGGTTTTTTCGCGGCCTGCTTGCAGCGCCGCTTTGAGCTCATCGCTACTGACGCCACCGCTGCTGTCACTGTCCAGCGCTTTGAGTAATGCAGCGCTGGTGTCGGTGCTGGTCGATGACGTGCTGTTGCTCGCCTGCAACGCGCTGCTCAGTTCAGTGGCGGTCACGCTGCCATCGCTGTCGGCATCGAGCTGGCTGAACAGTGCGTCGCTGGACACCTGTTGGGCCGGTGGAGGCGGCGTCAGGCTGGCGGCCAGTTCATCCTTGCTGACGGTGCCATCTTTGTTCTTGTCCAGGGCCGAGAAGATCTCTTTGCTGTCGGCACTGCTACCGGCGTTGCTCAGGCCGTTGCTCAGTTCATCGCTGCTGAGGGTGCCGTCACCGTTGGCATCCAGGGCGCTGATCAATGCGTCGGCCAGTTCGGTGCTCGGTGGCTGGTCATGCTGCGGTGGCGGCGGCGGAGCCATTGCGGCCATTTCTTCGCTGCTCAGGTTGCCGCTGCTGTCACTGTCGAGGTCGGAAAAGTTTTTGCTCAGGCTGACCAACAGGCCATCATCGGCTTTTTGCGACAGGGCGCTTTTCAATTCGTCCTGATCCACCGCCCCGTCGCTGTTGCTGTCGAGCTTGGCAAACAGGTCTTTCTGGAATTGCTGGCTGCGGGCGTTATTGGTTGTGGTGCTGCTGGTGCTGGTATAGGCGGTGTAGTTGCTGACGCTACCGATCATTGGACTCACTCCCTGGAATGGAAAACCGGTGCGCACACCGGCTTATGCAGCCTCAAGGGGCAAGTTGTCGTGGGTATGTGGGATTTGTACCGTTCGCAACACGCAAATCTCAGGTTAAACCCCGCTCCCAAAGGGGATGTATGTTTGGTTCAGGTGCGAGGCAGGTGGATGACGGCGGTCAGGCCACCGCCGGGGGTTTCTTCCAGGCTCAATTGCCCACTCAGCCGTTCCGCTGCTTCGCGTGCGATGGTCATGCCCAGGCCGACGCCACCAGAGTTGCGGTTACGCGATCCCTCAAGGCGAAAGAACGGTTCGAACACCGCTTCACGTTTATCCGCCGCAATTCCCGGGCCGTGATCGATGACCCGGATCACCAGAAGGTCGCGATTGTCTTCAAGTGTGATCAGCGCCTGCCCGGCATAGCGCAAGGCGTTGTCCAACAGATTATTGATGCACGAGCGCAAGGCCATTGGCTGCACTTGCAACGGTGCGCAGTGGCCGCTGGCCTGGACGTCGGCACCCTGGTCCTGGGCGTTCTCGCTCAAGGATTCCACCAGCGCTTGAACATCCATCCACTGCCGAGCCTCACTCGTGCGCTGCTCGTGCAGATAAGTGAGAGTGGCATCGAGCATGCCGATCATGTCATCGAGGTCCTGACGCATCTGGCCCTGCAACTTGTCGTCGTCGATTTGCTCCAGCCGCAGCTTGAGGCGAGACAGCGGCGTGCGAAGGTCATGGGACACCGCACCGAGCATCCGCGAGCGCTGCTGCACTTGTTCGATAATGCGTTTTTGCATCAAGTTGAAGGTGTAGGCCGCTTGCCGGGCTTCCCGTGGCCCGGACTCCTCCAGCGGCGTGCTGTCGAGGTTTTCACTCAGGCGTTCGGCGGCATCGCTTAAACGCTGGATAGGCCGGCTGAGCAACTTGGCGCCGTACCAAGCGGCAATGATCAACGAGACACACTGGAAGGTCAGCGGCACCAAGGGACCGCCGAACCACGGTCGCGGTGGCCGGTTTTCGAAGCGCGGGGCCATCGGTGGACGCGGCCCCTCGACGCCTTCGGAAAACTCGGGCGGCGGTGGGGGCGGCGGCGGGCCGTAATGGTGAAACCAGGCAAACGCCAACAGGTGCGCCAGGATGATCGCCAGCAGCAGCACGCCAAACAGACGGCCGAACAGCGTATCGAAGCGCGCCCGCATCAGCCGATGTCTCTTGCATCGAACAGGTAACCTTCGCCGCGAACGGTTTTGATCAACTGTGGGGCTTTGGGGTCATCGCCCAGCTTCTGGCGCAAGCGCGAGACCAGCAAGTCGATGCTGCGATCAAAGGCTTCGATCGAGCGACCGCGTGCGGCATCGAGCAGTTGCTCGCGGCTGAGCACCCGGCGCGGGCGTTCGATGAACACCCACAGCAGGCGGAATTCGGCGTTGGACAGCGGCACGACAAGGCCATCGGCCGCGATCAGTTGGCGCAGCACGCTGTTCAGGCGCCAGTTGTCGAAGCGAATGTTCGCACGCTGTTCAGTGCGATCGTCGCGCACCCGACGCAGAATGGTCTGAATCCGCGCGACCAGTTCACGTGGTTCGAACGGCTTGGCCATGTAGTCGTCGGCACCCAGCTCCAGGCCGATGATCCGGTCGGTGGGTTCGCAGCGCGCGGTCAGCATCAGGATCGGAATGTCCGATTCGGCGCGCAGCCAGCGGCACAACGATAATCCGTCTTCGCCAGGCAGCATCAGGTCGAGCACCACCACGTCGAAATGCTCGGCTTGCAGTGCCAGGCGCATCGCTGCCCCATCGGTGACGCCGCTGGCGTGAATGTTGAACCGTGCGAGATAGTCGATCATCAACTCGCGGATCGGGACGTCATCGTCGACGATCAGGGCGCGAATGCTCCAGCGCTTGTCGTCGCCGGGCGCTTTTTGATCGTCGTTCAAAGGTGCTGGGGTGCTGTGCATGCGTGCGTTCATCTGCCAGGTAGGCTGCCAACCACAAAGATAGGCTGCGAGGTTGTGGCTTCAGCATAGGCGTCCGGCCCGGAGGCGGGAAGTGCTGTAAGGACGTGTTGCGGCTGCCGAAGGTAATGATGAAGGGTATTGTGGGCGTGTCGGGTGTGTATCAGGCTCGACACAATCGGCGCAGCAGCTAGTCTTGCCTGAGTCTTCGGGACGATTTACCGATCATCGGGTCCCGCAGCGGCGCTGGTTCCGCTACAATACGCGCCGATTTCGTCCTGCCTGAGAGCCCGCACATGTCCGCCTGCCAGACTCCTATCATCGTCGCCCTGGATTTCCCCACCCGTGACGCCGCACTGAAGCTGGCCGACCAGTTGGACCCGAAACTGTGCCGGGTAAAAGTCGGCAAGGAACTGTTCACCAGCTGCGCCTCGGAAATCGTCGGCACCTTGCGTGACAAGGGCTTCGAAGTGTTTCTGGACCTCAAGTTCCACGACATTCCGAACACCACCGCCATGGCCGTGAAGGCGGCTGCGGAAATGGGCGTGTGGATGGTCAATGTGCACTGCTCCGGCGGTCTGCGCATGATGGCGGCCTGCCGTGAAGTGCTCGACCAGCGCACCGGCCCCAAGCCGCTGTTGATCGGCGTGACCGTGCTGACCAGCATGGAGCGTGAGGACCTGGCGGGTATCGGTCTGGATATCGAACCGCAGGAGCAAGTGCTGCGCCTGGCGGCACTGGCAGAAAAAGCCGGAATGGACGGTCTGGTGTGCTCGGCCCTGGAAGCCCTGGCCTTGAAATCGGCTCACCCGTCGCTGCAACTGGTGACCCCGGGGATTCGCCCGGCGGGCAGTGCGCAGGACGATCAGCGCCGTATTCTGACGCCGCGTCAGGCGCTGGATGCCGGTTCCGATTATCTGGTTATCGGCCGTCCGATCAGCCAGGCGGCCGATCCGGCCAAGGCGTTGGCAGACGTTGTGGCTGAAATCGCCTAGACACCGCTAAAACCTGTGGGAGCGAGCTTGCTCGCGATGAGGGAATCTCAGCCGATATCAATATTGGCTGATACACCGCCATCGCGAGCAAGCTCGCTCCCACAGGGGATTGTTGCTGTTGGAAGATAGCGGGTTAAACCTTCAACACCAACTTCCCGAAATTCTCGCCGCTGAACAATTTCATCAGCGTCTCCGGGAATGTCTCCAGGCCTTCAACGATATCTTCCTTGCTCTTGAGCTGCCCCTTGGCCATCCAGCCGGCCATTTCCTGTCCGGCGGCGGCAAACTGGGCGGCATAGTCCATCACCACAAAACCTTCCATCCGCGCGCGATTGACCAATAGCGCCAGGTAGTTGGCCGGGCCCTTGATCGCTTCCTTGTTGTTGTACTGGCTGATGGCACCGCAAATCACTACCCGTGCCTTCAAGTTGATGCGGCTCAGCACGGCGTCGAGAATATCGCCGCCAACGTTATCGAAGTACACGTCGACGCCTTTCGGGCATTCACGCTTGAGTCCGGCGTGGACGTCTTCGTTTTTGTAGTCGATGGCGCCGTCGAATCCCAGTTCGTCGATCAGGAACTTGCACTTGTCCGCGCCGCCCGCGATGCCGATCACGCGACAGCCTTTGATCTTGGCAATCTGCCCGGCAATGCTGCCCACTGCACCGGCCGCGCCGGACAGCACCACGGTGTCACCTTCTTTGGGGGCGCCGACATCGAGCAGGGCGAAATACGCGGTCATGCCGGTCATGCCCAGGGCGGACAGGTAACGCGGCAGTGGTGCCAGTTTAGGATCAACCTTGTAGAAGCCCCGTGGCTCGCCGAGGAAATAATCCTGCACACCCAAGGCGCCGTTGACGTAGTCCCCGACCGCAAAGCCGGGATTGTTCGAGGCAACGACTTTGCCTACGCCCAATGCGCGCATGACTTCACCGATACCGACCGGTGGAATGTAGGATTTGCCTTCGTTCATCCAGCCACGCATGGCCGGGTCCAGGGACAGGTATTCGTTTTTGACCAGGATCTGACCCGCGGCCGGTTCGCCGACCGGTACTTGCTGATAGGTAAAGGTCTCGCGGGTCGCCGCGCCCACCGGTCGTTTGGCGAGCAGGAATTGGCGATTGGTCTGGGTAGTCATGACAGGCACTCAAGATGAATGAAGCCTTGTTGATAGACCTTCATGATCGAAGCCGCAAGTTGGGCTGACGCGGCGAATGCACATCAATCCAGTGCAGTGATAGTCGTTGCGGCACTTCTATCACTGCAACTCATGGTCACCCAACCGGGCCTCTGATAGTGCTGCCGTGCCGAAAGCGCTGTGCCTAGACTGGGAACACGCGATGCCCCGCATTCTTCTTCCAGAGGACATAACAATGAGCATGACGTTTTCCGGCCAGGTCGCTGTAGTGACAGGCGCTGCCAATGGTATTGGCCGCGCGACCGCCCAGGCATTCGCCGCTGAAGGGTTGAAAGTGGTGGTGGCCGACCTCGACACGGCCGGAGGCGAAGGCACCGTAGCGTTGATTCGTACGGCGGGCGGCGAAGCGACCTTCGTGCGCTGCAATGTCACGGTAGAAAGCGAAGTAAAACATCTGATGGACGAAGTGGTGAAGACTTACGGCCGCCTGGACTATGCCTTCAACAACGCGGGCATCGAGATCGAGAAAGGTAAATTGGCCGACGGCACCCTCGACGAGTTCGACGCGATCATGGGCGTCAACGTCAAAGGCGTCTGGTTGTGCATGAAGTACCAGTTGCCCTTGCTGCTGGCCCAAGGCGGCGGTGCGATCGTCAACACCGCTTCGGTAGCCGGTCTCGGGGCTGCGCCGAAGATGAGCATTTATGCGGCATCGAAACATGCGGTGATCGGCCTGACCAAGTCTGCGGCCATCGAGTACGCCAAGAAAAAGATTCGGGTGAATGCGGTCTGCCCGGCGGTGATCGACACCGACATGTTCCGCCGAGCCTACGAAGCGGACCCGAAGAAGGGCGAGTTTGCCAATGCGATGCACCCGGTCGGGCGCATTGGCAAGGTTGAGGAAATCGCCAGCGCCGTGCTCTACCTGTGCAGCGACGGCGCGGCATTCACCACCGGTCACTCGCTGGCGGTGGATGGTGGCGTCACGGCGTTCTAAATACCTGGATTTGCCGAGTAGGAAAAAGCCCGCATCCATGCGGGCTTTTTCATGGTCGCGGGAAAAGGCCTGGCAAAGTGTTTCAAATGGTTAGAATCGAGGGTTTTGGCGGCGTTGTCGCACTGCCGATCCGGCACACCTGTGATTAACTGTTTCCCGCAAATGGACAGGAGTTTGCTTGCTCATGGAATTGAGAATTGATCGACAGGCATTGGTGCCGGTCGTACAGCAAATCGTCGACGCGTTGGCCGGCTGGGTGCGTCATAACGAGCTGCTGCCGGGAGCGCGTCTGCCTTCGGCACGGCACATCGCGAGGGTCAATCTGCTCAGTCAGTCTTGCGTCGTCGAAGCTTGCGAGCGCCTGGTGGCTGAAGGGTTTCTGGCATCGCGTCATCGCGCCGGTTTCATTGTTGCCATTCCAGCGCCAGTCACTCAGGAACAACAGGATTGCCGGTGGTTCGAGGGCGCAGACTTTCAGCACGGCGGCGTTGCGGGCGAACTCAAACTGGGTTGCGGCGGGTTGCCCGAAAGCTGGCGGGAATCGGACGACCTTAGCTACGCGATTCGTCAGGTCAGCCGTACCGACATGGCCGGATTGTTCAGCTACAGCACCTCCCTGGGGTTGCCGGCCTTGCGCCAGCAGATTCGCAAACGCCTCGAACTGCTCAGCATTGAAGTCGACGAGAACCGCATCCTGACCACCGCAGGAGCCAGTCATGGCCTCGACCTGATCGTGCGGACCTTGCTCAATCCCGGCGATTGCGTGGTGGTGGAACGTCCGGGTTATTCGCTGTTGTTCGATCTGCTCAGGCTGCACGGTGTGCAGATGATCGAGGTGCCGCGAACCCCGTTCGGGCCAGATGTACAGGTGCTTCAAACGCTGTTGGCGACGTACAGGCCCCGTGCGCTGTTCATCAACAGCTTCTGCCAAAACCCTACGGCCAGCAGCCTGACACCCGTGGTGGCGCAGCAGATTGCGCAACTGACCAAAACCCATGGCGTGCTGGTGATCGAAGATGACGTCTACGCGGACTTGCACAGTGGCCCCGGCACTCGCCTCGCCGCGCTGGGTATCGATGACCACGTGATTTACGTCGGCAGCTATTCCAAAACCCTCAGCAGTTCATTGCGGCTCGGCTTTGTCGTAGCCGGTGCCGGAGTTATTTCGAAGCTGGCCGAGGTCAAGATGATCAGCAGCATGGGGGCCTCAAGGTTCGGCGAATCGGTGCTGGCCTGTCTATTGGCCAGCGGCGCCTATCGCAAACTGGTTCAACGCCAGCGCCTGCGTTTGACCACTGACAGGCAGGCCGCCCTGCAAGTGCTCGAGGACGCCGAATGGGAGGTCTTCGGCAAGCCCGACGCAGGCTTGTTCATCTGGGCGCGATCACGGATGTCCGACTATGCTCAGGTGCTTACGCTAGCCCGGCGTTTTGGTGTGTTGCTGTCTTCTCCCAGCGCATTCAACCCTGGCGGCGAAGCTGGCGACTGGCAACGTATCAACGTGGCGTATGCCTGTGATCCTCGTGCCCGGGCATTTTTTCAGGCCACAGCTCTTAATCGACCTTAAACGTTCTGAAAACGACGTGGGCGTAGCTTTTTGCCATTATTCCGACGCCAGAGACTTGTGTTGGCGTATGCCCATTGCGAATCTGCGACAACAGACTATGTCAGGGGACTAAGCGCAATGATTTCGGCCGTGCAAGGACGTTTTGCCAACCTCGGTATGGCGAAAAAAATGGGTGTCGGGTTTGTATTGGTGCTCTTGCTGACAGCACTGGTGGCAGCCATCGGCGTATGGTCCCTGCAAACCATCAGTCAACGTTTCGATGGGCTCAAGCAGATGTCGTCGCTCAACAGCGGCTTGCTCAAGGTGCGACTGCTGGAGCAGGAGTACGCCTTGCACGGCAACCCGAAAACTGCTGATGCGCTGCGCCAAGGCGTCGACGCCCTGATCGCCCTGGCGAATCAGCTCAAGGCTCAAACGGCCGCCAATGTGCCGGTGATGAACGACGTCGAGCAGTCTCTGGGTGCTTATCGCAAGGCGTTTGATGAGTTCGTCTCGCTGAGCCAGGCCAAGGACCTGGCGCTGGAAATGGCCAGTTGGTCGGTGTCCAGCGTGGCCAATAACCTAGATGTGCTGCAGTCCGGGCTGGCCGATGACGGTGCCTATACCTTGAAACAGTCCGAGGGCAAGGACGGCGGGCAGTTTATCGAGCAGGCCAGTCAGGTCAGCCAGGTGTCACGGTTGATGCTACAGGCCATGAATGAAGCGCGCGTGCGCCTGGACCAGAGCCGCAAGGGTGATGACAGCGCCGGCCAGGGCAAGATCGAGCAGGCCGATCAGGCGCTGGCTCAGGCCGAGCAGCTGAAAAGCACGGTCAAGGATGAGGGCTATCTGACAGTCCTCAATGAAGTGTCCGGCCATATCGGCGGTTTCACCGAAAAACTGGCTGAGTACACCGGTCTGTTGGCCCAGGAAAAAACTGTCTACGAACAGTTGCACCAGCGCGCCGCGCAGGTGATGGAGCGGGTGGATCAGGCCTATGTCGCTGAAGACCAGTCGATGCAGACCGAACTGAAAAAGAATTCAATGCTGATCATCGGGTCTTCGGCACTGGCGTTGCTGGTGGGGTTGATTGCGGCATGGGTAATTACCCGTTTGATCGTGGCGCCGCTGCGCAGTGTGATCCGCGTCGCTCAGCAGATCGCCGCCGGCGACTTGAGTGCAACGGTTGAAGTGACTCGTCGTGACGAGATCGGCCAGTTGATGCAGGCGATGCAACAGATGGGGGCGGGCCTGAGCACGATTGTCAGTGGCTTGCAGGCCGGCATCGAGCAGTTGGCGAGCTCGGCACAATCGCTGTCGGCGGTGACCGAGCAGACCAACCTTGAGGTCAGTAGCCAGAAGGAGGAAACCGAGCAGGTTGCCACGGCGATGAATCAGATGACGGCGACGGTTCACGACGTTGCGCGTAATGCCGAGGAAGCTGCGCAAGCGGCGCAGACGGCGGATGGCAAGGTTGAAAGCGGCCAGCAGGTGGTGCGTCAGAGCATGGCGCGGATCGAGCAGTTGGCGGATTCGGCGACGTCGGCCAGTTCAAGTATCGAAAGCTTGAGTGCGGAAATTCAGAACATCGGTACGGTGCTCAGTGTGATCAAAAGTGTTGCCGAGCAAACCAATCTGTTGGCGCTCAATGCGGCTATCGAGGCGGCACGGGCCGGTGAGCAGGGCAGGGGGTTTGCGGTGGTGGCTGATGAGGTTCGGGCACTGGCCAAGCGGACTCAGCAATCGACCGAGGAAATCGAGCGTCTGGTGAGTGCCTTGCGTTCGGCGGCGCAGTCGTCGGTGCAGCAGATTCAGAACAGTGGTGAGTTGGTGAAGCTGGCTGTGAGTGACGCGTTGCAGACTGAGAGTGCGTTGGGGAGTATTGCGGCGGCGGTGTCGTTGATTCAGCAGATGAACCAGCAGATTGCTGCGGCAGCCGAGGAGCAGAGTTCGGTGGCTGAGGAGATTAATCGCAGTGTGACGAGTATTCGGGCGAGTGCCGATCAGTCTTCGTTGGCGATGCAGGGGAATGCGGCGTCGAGTATTGAGCTGGCGCAGTTGGGGATTGAGTTGAAGGGGATGGTCGGGCACTTTCGGCTCTGACCGTTTGCGCGGTGTAGTGGCGGCCTTTGGGCCGACCATGTTTTGGGTTGACTGGGTACATATCCGTTGCTGCGGTAGCGGCGGCTTAGGGTTTCGCCCTGACGGCGAGTCCCTTTTGCAAACGCCCAAAAGGAACCAAAACGCTTTGCCCCGGCGTCCGGCCCCTCGCTGGGGCTCGGTGTTCCTTCGCTCCGGCATTCATCTGGGGGCATC